>CAMDDX010000173.1 GCA_945893075.1 Planctomyces sp. SH-PL62
GCACTCCAGGGCTTGGCGGGTCTCGCGAGCAAGACAAATCCGCGATCTGGTTCCTGCCCTTGAGCCAGCCGATCGCCCCGCACCTCGACGAACTCCTCGGCCCGTTGAAATAAACCTGGAGTGCTGCGGCTCGACGCAGCCCTCCATTCGATTGGAATAGCGATCCTCGAAGTCCCCCAAGCGCGGCGATGAGTGCTGATTGGCGAACCTCGTTTTGTGGTTCATCGGCGTCGCCATTCCAAATGGATGGAGGGCGGTGTCGAGCCACCGCACTCCAGGGCTTGGCGGGCGTGCGAGCAAAACAAATCCGCGATCTGGTTCCTGCCCTTGAGCCAGCCGATCGCCCCGCACCTCGACGAACTCCTCGGCCCGTTGCCGACGAAGGACAAGAACTAACGGCAACGCTCGTTGATCTCGACCGGTGCGACGATGTTGTCTTCGCACCAACGGTGCGGGACTCGAAAGCCCAGGGCAACGCCCTGGGGCACGACGCGAAAACATTCTGTCAGCCCCAAAGGGGCGAAACTCGGACTCATGAAGTCGAGTTACGCCCCGTTGGGGCTGAGATTCAACTTGGTCCGCGAACCCAGGCCGTTGGCCTGGGCTATCGAGTTTTGCACCGTTGGTGCTGAATGCGGCCCTGGCCACGCTCCCCTGGAATCAGTCGGCGGTTCCCCTGCTCGATCAAGTGCTCGGCCCGGCGAAATCGTCCCAGGAAGTCTTCGAGGCGCTCGACCGCCAGTCTCGCGAGCAAAACAAATCCGCGATCTGGTTCCTTTCCTTGAGCCAGCCGATCGCCCCGCACCTCGACGAACTCCTCGGCCCGTTGAAATCAACCTGGAGTGCTGCGGCTCGACGCAGCCCTCCATTCATTTGGAAGAGCGATCCTCGTAGTCCGAGAAGCGTGGCGATGAGTGCTGATTGGCGAACCTCGTTTTGTGGTTCATCGGAGTCATCATTCCAAATGGATGGAGGGCGGTGTCGAGCCACCGCACTCCAGGGCGCGAGCAACACAAATCCGCGATCTGGTTCTTGCCCTTGAGCCAGCCGATCGCCCCGCAACTCGACGAACTCCTCGGCCCGTTGAAATAAACCTGGAGTGCTGCGGCTCGACGCAGCCCTCCATTCCTTTGGAAGAGCGACACTCGAAGTCCGAGAAGCGTGGCGATGAGTGCTGATTGGCGAACCTCGTTTTGTGGTTCATCGGAGTCATCATTCCAAATGGATGGAGGGCGGTGTCGAGCCACCGCACTCCAGGGCGTGAGCAAAACAAATCCGCGATCTGGTTCCTGTCCTTGAGCCAGCCGATCGCCCCGTACGCGAACGACGCGCTTTCCGCGTTTCTCCGTCTCCACCCAGCTTGTCTGGCTGGAGCGACCGATGGCTCTCCGAGATGACGCTGTTTGGGGTTGTCGAGTGCCGCCTCTTTCGCAAGCGGCAGAATCGACACCGTCGGACTGCGTGCGATGCGCATAACTGGAACAGCGGGTATCACCGATTCTGTCTCCGCCAGTTTCCCACGCGACACAAACCCGCAGGTCATGGCAGCCATCCAACTCGGCCGATGTCTTCTGTGGCCGCGGCAGCCCTTGCCGGTCTGTGCCGAGTCTGATCCGCATTCCGAAATTAGCCGCGTGGCGCTAGCCCCGGTTGCACGGCTTGAACCGGGGCTAGCGCCGCGCGGCTAATTTCTGTGCCGAGTCTGAGAAGTCTCGCCTTGTTTCCGTTGTGATTCGCGTGGTCTGTGGCGACCCGCTGTGAACAATTTCCAAAGCCCGATTTCGGAGTTTCACTATGAAGAAGTACGCCCTGCTGTTGGGTCTGTTGATGGTGACTGGATTCGTTTCGAGTGCGGCCGGCAAAGATCGGATGTGCTGTTGCGATCCGTGGCCGGCTCATCTGCAAGCACAATGCTGTGCGGGAACGCTGTTGCCTTATCACGTCTCGCTCAAGCGTGCTGACGATGCCACGCGGGCGGAAGCCGCATTGGCTCAGGTCACTCAAGAAAAGAGCAACCTGCAAGCGGAGATGGCCAAGTTGCAGGCGGAACTCAAAGCCGCCGTCGCTACACGCGGCGCTGCGGTTGCCGAGCGTAACGCCGCGATCGCCGAACGTGACAAGGCGAAGAGCGAGCGTGATTCAGCGGTTGCCGAGCGTGACAAATCTCGCGGCGAAGCGGTCGAGTCAGCGAAGGTGGCCAAAGATCAAAAACAACAAGCCGATGCCGCGAAGCAAACGGCTGAAGCGGCGGTAAAGGCCAAACGTGACGCAGACATCGTTGCCGCCGCCGCTGAAAAAGCCAAGAACGAACTCGCCAAAGCGAAGGATGAAATCAGCGAGCAACTGAAACAGGCTCAAACGGCGATTGCCAAAGAGAAAGAAGCGGCGAAGCTGGCCAATGACGAGAAGTCCAAAGTCGCCGCCGAGTTGAAGAAAGCCGGCGAGGAACTGGCCGACCTGCGACAGAAGCTCGTTGCCCTCTCCGAGAAGAAGGAGAAGAAGGACGAGCAAAACGAAAAACAGGACGAGGCGAAGAACGAGACTCAAACAAATGCCGAGACGACAGAGACCGAGTCTGACGAGTAACTCGGCAAACGTTCGGACAGCATTCCATTTCAGGAAGCCCTGCATCGCTCGATGCGGGGCTTCTTTTTTGAACGCTAATCGACGCTAATCTTCGCTAATAGAGACTGTCGTTCGGTCCTTCCGCTGAGGTGCCTGTCTTGATTGGTCGCTGGCGAATCGCCGCCTCAATTCTCTGTTCGCTGTTGTTTGTTCGATCTGCATCTGCCGACGAGCAGGATGACTTCAAGCAGCGCGTGCAGCCGTTGCTGGAGCGTCGCTGCTACGAATGCCACAGTCATCGAGCCAAGGAGTTACAAGGGGGGCTGACGCTCGATTCGCGCAGCGGGTGGGTGAAGGGTGGCGATACCGGATCGGCGATCGTGCCGGGAAAGCCGGACGAGAGCTTGCTCATCAAAGCGGTGCGGCGTACCAGCAAAGATTTGCAGATGCCCCCCAACGAGAAGCTGAAGGACGAAGAAATCGCAGTGCTGGTCGAGTGGGTCCGTCGCGGAGCGGTCGATCCGCGCGAATCACCAGACTCGGAAAGCGGTGGCGGATCGTGGACGGAGAAGCTGGCTCAGCGGCGGAAACATTGGTGCTGGCAACCGGTGAAACGACCAACGGTGCCGCACGTCAAGCAGCGTGATTGGCCCCACAATCCGATTGATCGCTTTGTGCTCGCGCGACTGGAGGCCGAGGGTTTATCTCCTACACGTGATGCGGATGCGTGGTCGCTCGCTCGGCGGCTGTCGTATGTGGTGACGGGGTTGCCGCCGGACGTGGGGGAAACCGTACCGCGAGACTATGAACTCCTCGTCGATCAAACTCTTGCGTCGCCGCAGTTCGGTGAGCATTGGGCGCGGCATTGGATGGACCTCGTCCGGTACAGCGACACACACGGTTCAGAACACGATCCGCTGATCCCGCACGCTTGGCGGTATCGCGATTATGTGATCCGCGCTCTCAACGGCGACGTGCCGTATGACCGCTTCGTGCGTGAGCACTTGGCCGGCGACATGCTGCCGCCGCGCTGGAATCCGACACTCGGCATCAACGAGTCTCCGATCGGGACGGGCTGGTTTCGGTTCGTCGAGTTCTATCCGACGCCGATCGACGTGAAGAACGAAGAGATCGTCGTCATCGACGCTCAGATCGACGCCTTCAGCAAGACGTTTCAAGGGCTGACCATCGCGTGTGCTCGGTGTCACGACCACAAGTTCGATGCGATCTCGGCTCAGGATTTCGCCGCGCTGTATGGCATCTTCGCGAGCACTCGCACGACGATGCACCGCGTCAACGATCCGGTGGCTCAACATGCGTTCGATCAGCAACTGCTCGAACTTAAGCGTCCGATTCGCCACGCACTCGCTGAACTGTGGCGTGAGCAACTGACTCACTGGCCGACCGCGATCTTGGCAGCACGTGACAAGGTTCACGAACCTGAGCCGCCGAAACCGGCCGAGAAAGAGAAGCCCGCCACACCGATGCCGCCTCCGTTCGCGGCGGGAACACGATCACCGGAAGCTGAATCCTTTCGGTGGCTCACAGCGCTCAAAGCGGCCAAGAGCAAGCCGGCCGAGCCTCTGAATCTGCTGACGCGATTGATTCCGTTGCCGAGTTCGGCTGCGATCACCGACGCGATTGACTCGAAACTGTGGACTGAATTGGCGAACGAGCGGCGGGCGTTTGAGGAACGCCGGGTGGCAGCAGCCGGACGGTTCCGCTGGTTCGCTGACTTTGGAGTGCGGGATGTCAGTCCCGCTTTGGATCGTCCGATTTCAGGGAAAGAGATCCAAAGCGGTGCTGACACACCGCACTCCAAAGATTGGTTTGCCGCCGACAACTTTCAGCAGATAAGCATCGCCGGTGAGTTCGCTGTGTCGCCGATCGGAAGCAGCATTCTCACGGCGATTCTGGCGCGCAGCCGCAGTACGCACTCGATCAGCAACAAGCACGGCGGCACGTTGCGGTCGCCGAATTTCACGCTCGACATGAAGGTCATCAGCGTGCTGGCTGGCGGAACGAACGGGGCTCGCGTGCGGTTGGTGATCGAGAACTTCGTCGCGGACGGAGTGTTGTTCACGCAGGTGATGCCGACGCTCAACGATCCGCGATTGCGGTGGGTGACGCTGTCGATTCGCGAAGCGTGGGCGGGGCGCCGCGCGTATCTGGAAATCATTCCGCGTGACGAGATGCCGTATCCCGGCAAGCATGCCGATGCGCGAATTCTCAACACCGACGGCCGCAGCGGTGTTGCTGTGCGAGCGGTCGCGTTTCACGATCAAGGTGGGGCTCCCGAACTCGCGTCGCCGTTGCCGACTGAGTTGTGGCAAACGGAGGGATCGTGGCCGTCGCTCGCGAAGAAGTTGGCGACACTGGCGGGTGACGCGATCAATGCTTGGGCGGACGAACGCTGCTCTGATGAGCAAGCTCGGTTTGTCGATGAGTTGCTGCGCGCCGGTGTGTTGCTCAACGAGGCTCCGGCCGATCATGAGCTGGCCCGATTGATCGCACGGTATCGAGAGTTCGAAGGCCAAATCCCCGTGGCGACGCGAGTCGGTGGTGTCGCCGATGAGCAAGGCTTTGACGAACATCTTTTTCCGCGCGGCAACTATCGCCGAGCGGGAGCGACGGTGCCGCGACGGTATTTGGAGGTGCTGGGAGGGCAGACATCGTGGCCGACGCAGCTTGCGTCGGTATCAACGGACGCTAGCAGCGTCCGCCACGGCAGCGGCCGACGCGAATTGGCTGATGCGGTTGTTGATCCGCGTAACCCGCTGACGGCGCGAGTCATGGTCAATCGGCTGTGGCAGCATGTCTTCAGAGTTGGACTGGTCAAGACGGTCGATAACTTCGGGGAACTCGGCGAGCGACCGAGTCATCCGGAATTGCTCGACTGGCTGGCCGCCGAGTTCGTGGACTCCGGTTGGTCAATCAAGCACCTCCTGCGGCTGATGCTGACCAGTCGCACGTTTCAACTTTCGAGCGAAGCGTCTCCCGCCGCGCGAGAACGCGATCCGAACAACCGGTGGCTGTCGCACGCCAGCGTTCGCCGCTTGGAAGCGGAGTCGTTGCGCGATTCGCTGCTGTTCGTCTCCGGCCGTTTGGATCGAACGCAAGGCGGACTCGGCGTGCCGTTGCCGTTGCGAACGGGATTCAAAGATTTCGAGAACCCGCTCGCCGGCCCACCCGATGGCAACGGTCGGCGCAGCGTGTATCTCGAAGCGCGACGGAATTATCCGCAGTCACTGCTGATCGCGTTCGATCAGCCGAAGCCGGTGCTGACGGTCGGCGAACGCAACGCCACGAATGTGCCGGCTCAGAGTCTGACGTTGCTCAATGACCAATTCGTTTTGAACCAAGCCCGGCTGCTGTCCGATCGAGTCCGTTTGTTGCGGACCACCGAATTTCGACTTCCAGCGTTGTGGCAGATTGCATTCGCTCGCCCGATCACGGACATCGAGACCACTCGTGCGATTGAATTCCTGAAATCACAAGCCGCCATCCTGGGGATCACCGGCGATGGCTGGCAGAATGACGCGAGTGCCTGGAACGAGTTGGCTCACGCATTGATCAACGCGAAAGAGTTTTTGTATCTGCGATGAGCTGATGGCTGTTGGCTGAAAGCTGTCGACTGTCATTTCAAACTCAGGAGTTGAGACAACAGCCATCAGCCGGAGAAATCATGACCGAGCATCCGCACATCTTGAGACCGCAAACGCGCCGGGAGTGGCTGCGGACTTCACGACTTGGCTTCGGCATGATCGCCTTGGCGGGGATGTTGAACGATGTCACGAAAGCGGACTCTTCTCGTTCCGAGTTCCACATTCCCCACTTTGCGCCGAAGGCGAAACGTGTCGTGATGCTGTTTATGGACGGAGGAGTTTCGCAGGTCGATTCGTTTGATCCAAAACCGCGGCTGACGGCCGAGCACGGGCAGCCGTTCAAAATGAAGATCGAAACAACGCAGTTCGAGAACAACGGCTCGACGTTTGGTTCGCCGTTCACGTTCAAGCAGTACGGCGATTCGGGAATTCCGGTCAGCAATATGTTTCCACACATCGCGCAGCACGTCGATGACCTGTGCGTGATCCGCTCGATGCAGTCGCCATTCGCCGAGCACGCTCAGGCGTGTTACATGCTGCACACCGGGCATCAGTTGCAGGGCCGGCCGAGTATGGGAGCATGGGTCTCCTACGGACTCGGCAGCGAGTCGGAGAACTTGCCGAGCTTTGTCGTCGTCAACGGCGGGCAGTTACCGCTCGGTGGGATCGCCAACTATTCGAGTGGCTTTCTGCCGGCGGTGCATGAGGCGTCGCTGTTTCACGTCGGCTTGAATACTCCGGTGGTGGACAACATCCAGCCGGACGAGCCTAAGCCGGGACTGCAACGCAACAAACTGCGGTTCATTGCCGAGAACGACCGTGACTTCGCCGGCCGGGCCGGTAGCGGCGAGGATCAAATCGAATCGGCGATCCGCAATTACGAACTCGCGTTCGCGATGCAACGCTCGGTTCCCGAAGTGGCGGACTTCCAAGACGAGTCGCCGGAAACGCTGGAGAGTTACGGCCTCAATTCGTCTAACGCTTTCGAGGCTCGGTATGCGCGGCAGTGCTTGCTGGCTCGACGACTGTTGGAACGCGGCGTTCGATTCGTTGAGCTGACATGCGTCGGCGGAATTCGTTTCGTCTCGCCGTGGGACTCGCACAACGACATCAAGGGTGAGCACAAAAAGAATGCCGAGATTGTCGATCGTCCAATCGCCTCGCTGCTGGCGGATCTCAAGCAGCGCGGGTTGCTCGACGACACGCTCGTCGTGTGGACGGGCGAGTTCGGCCGGACGCCGTTCGCTCAAGGGAGCGACGGACGCGATCACAACCCACAAGGCTTTTCGATGTGGCTGGCGGGGGGCGGAATTCGCGGAGGCATGACCTACGGCGCGACTGACGAGTACGGCTATCACGCGATCGAGAACATTGTCACGCCGTATGATCTGCAAGCGACGCTGCTGCATCTGTTGGGCATCGACCACGAACGGCTGACGTTCCGCTTCGGCGGACGAGACATTCGTTTGACCGACGTGCATGGACACGTTCTGCGTGACATCCTGGTTTGAAGATCGTCCAAGCCCCATTCGTCGTCTCCTTCGATTCGTCGGGATCTTTCAGGCAAGAGCCCGACGAATCGAAGGAGACGACGAATCGGGCCACCGAATGTAGGGTGGGTCGAGTCATCGAGACCCACCACGAACCGCGAGCAGGTTGGTGGGTCTCGATGACTCGACCCACCCTACGATTGGAGAGGTGCAAAATGCGACGGCTACTCCTGTGTCTTGTCACGGTCGTTGGATTAGGAAGCTTGTTGGCGGCCGTGCGACTCGCGCCTCCACAGATCGCTCCGGTGATTTCGCAGTCCATCGGGGCCGTGCAGCCGCGCGTCTCGCCGGATGGGCAGACGATTGCGGTGTCGTATCAAGGAGCGATCTGGACGATCCCGCGGGTCGGCGGCGCGATGACTCGGCGGACGCATGACGCGGGGTTTGATATTGAGCCGACTTGGTCACCGGACGGCGAGCACATTGCGTATGTCAATTCGCCCCGATTCGGAGCGGGCGATTTGCGAGTCATCACGAAGGCCGGTCAAGCGGTGGCTGTGCCGAAACGGATCGAGGTGATTGGCACAGTCGCGTTTCAAAAGATCGAGTGGCTGCCGGAGGACCGAGTGTTCGGAGTGCTGCGCGTGGATGGGCAGGCGACAGGGATCAGTTGGGTGAATTGGAAGACGGGCGAGACGAAGACGCTCGCGCCGGCACCGCAGTGGGGCCGCTTCGCCGCATCGGCCGACGGGCAATTGGTCGCGTTCACGACGACGCTCGATCAGCCGGGGCAGCAGACGGGCAACGACGGAGTCTCGGCCGATGTGTGGCGCGTGTCGATCAACGGCGGTGAACCGGAGAAGCTGTTTCGGTTTCCGTCGCGCATCTACGACCTCTGTTGGTCAGCGGACGGGTCGGGGTTGTACGTCGTCAGCGAACTTGGCGGCGGACAAGCTCACAATGACTTATGGCATGTGCCTCTGCGCGATTCATTACAACGCATGCGGAAGCTGACGTTGGGACAAGCGGACGAGGATCGGCCGTCGGTGTCTCGCGACGGACGTTGGCTGGTCTTCACCGACAATCAACGCGGGCCGACTTCATTAGTCGTGCGCGACTTGGCGGACGAATCGGATCGTGTGGTCAAAGTCGAGCGGCTGGAATTTGGCCAGCCGACCGGTCGGCTCAAGGTCGCGACGGTCGATCAGGCGAGCGGCGATCCCGTCACCGCGCGAGTGTCGATCACGCAAGTCGATGGCAAACTCTCCGCGCCACCGGGATCGCTGTATCGCACGCTCAACGACGTCGGGCATTTTTATTGTGAGCGATCGGCCGAGTGGACTTTGCCGGCCGGCAAGTATCGCGTGCGGGCGTATCACGGACTGGAGTATCGGCCGCTGTCGCGCGAGATCGAGATCACGGCGGATCAGACGGCTGAGGTGAAGCTGCCACTCGAACACTGGGCCGATCCGGCGAAGCGCGGCTGGTACTCCGGCGAGAATCACATCCATGCGAACTACGGCTACGGCCAGTGGTACAACTCGCCGGCGACGATGCTGACGCAGTGCGCCGGCGAGGGGATTGGCGTTTGCAATTTCGTGGTGGCGAACTCGGATACCGACGGCATCTTTGATCGCGAGCACTTTCGCGGACGGCTCGATCCGGTCTCGACGAACGAAACGCTGCTGTATTGGAACCAAGAAATTCGCAGCACGATCTGGGGGCACATGACGCTGGTCAACTTGAAGCAACTCGTTGAGCCGATCATGACCGGCTTCAAGGAGACGACGAACCCGTGGGACATCCCGACCAACAGCGACGTCGCCGACCGAACGCATTGGCAACGGGGACACGTCAACTACACGCACGTCGCGCAGAATCCCGAAGACCCGTATCAGAATCCGTACACGGGCAAAGGGATCCCGGTGGATGTTGCGCTGGGGAAAATCGACTCGCTGGATTTGAACGCTTCGTATGCCGGGACGACGGTGCTGTGGCATCGGCTGTTGAACTGCGGCTTCCGACTGCCGGCATCGGCGGGGACGGACGTCTTTTTGAACCGCGTCGTCAGCCGGCTCCCAGGTGGTGACCGAGTTTATGTGAAGATTGACGGGCCGCTCGACTACGGAAAATGGATCGATGGCCTGCGTGCCGGTCGATCGTTCGTCACGAACGGGCCGATGCTGGAGTTTTCGGTTGGCCCGCATCAACTCGGCGACACAATCAAGCTGGATGCCGCGCGCGAGTTGACCGTGATCGCGAAGGCTCAGTCGCATTTCCCGATGGCGAAAGTCGACGTGATCTACAACGGAGCGGTTATCGCGACCGTGCCTCTCTTGGACAGCAAGCAGCAGGCGACACTTGAAGCTCCGATCAAGCTCGACCGCAGCGGTTGGCTGGCACTGCGAGCTTCCGGGCCGGGGCATGTCGATCATCCCGTCGGCTCGCTCGATGCACACACGAGCCCGATCTATGTCGAGCTCGCCGGCAGTCCGGCGGGGGCTCGCGCGGACGCCGAGTTGTTTCTCAAATGGATCGACCGGCTGTCGCTCGCGCTACGGCTGCGCGATCGCGTTCCGAACGACGAGTTGCGGAAGCATGTGCAGAACCAGCTCGAAGCGGCACGCGCTGTCTACACGAAGATCGCGGAGACGGGACGTTGAGGGTGCAAAACATCAATTCCACTGACCCCGGACAAATACGAAACGTCAACGTTTATCGCACGGGACTGCTGAGCTTGAAGATCGGCAACAGCATGGCGATGGCGATGCCGCCGATGGCGCTCCCCAGGACAGTGATGATCAGCGGTTCGAGCAAGCTGGTCACGGTCTTCACGGCGTTGGCGACTTCGCGTTCGAGGTATTCGGCGACCTTCTCCAAGACTTTGCCCAGCCGTCCGGTCTTCTCGCCCGAGGCGATCATCTGCACGACCATTTTGGGAAACAGCGCTTGGCCTTGCAGAGCCTCGTGAATTTGGCGGCCGGTGGTGACTTGCTCGCCGACACGTTTCCAACAGCTTTCGTAGAAGTGGTTGTTGGCTGTGCCGCCGCTGAGTTCCAATGCTTCGAGCATCGGCACTCCGGCGTTGAGCGTGGTCGAGAGCGTGCGCAGGCTGCGACTGAGCGCAACCTTGCGCGACAGCCCGTTGAACGGCGGCAGATAAATTTTCAGCCAGTCCAGAGCAATGCGTCCGGACGCTTGTCGCCCCATGAAGATGCCGACTCCGAGCAAGACCAGCGTCACTCCCAGATACCACGGCCAATAATTGGTCATCGACGTCGAGAGTGCCAGCAAGAATTTCGTCGGCCCGGGGATGTCTTTCTCACGTCCGGCAAACATCGGCATCAACTTGGGAAACACGTAGGTCAGCAGGAAGACCACCACGCCGACGCACATCGTACACATCGCGGCTGGATAGATCAGAGCGCCTTTGATCTTCGAACGCATCTCCGATTCGGTGCGGTATTGCGTCGCGATCCGTTCGAGCATCGGACCAAGCTGTCCGCTGGCCTCGCTGGCTCTGACCAGATTCACGAACGCCTTGTCGAAATGTTTGGGATACTTCGACAGCGCGCTCGACAGATCGTCGCCCGCTTGCACGCTGTCTTGCAGACGCACGGTGAGCGCCTTCATCGACGGATTGTCGGTCTGCCCGGCCAGCCCTTCGAGCGCGCTGGAAATCGGCACGCCGGCATCGACCATCACCGCCAACTGGCTGGCGAACTCGACGATGTCCCGCCGCGTGATTGGTTTCGCGAACAGCGACGATCCCGGCTTGGCGGCACTTTCCGCGACCGCCTCCAGCGAGACCACGTATAAGCCCTGCTGCCGAAGCTGTGTCGTCGCGGCTTCTTGGCTATCGCAGTTCAACTCGCCCGATTTCAGCGAGCCGTTCGTATCTTTGGCTTGGTAAATGAATCGCATGATTGGTTTCCTGCGGCAGACCTGGAGTGCTGCGGCTCGACGCAGCCCTCCATCCATTTGGAATAAAGACGTTGATCGCCAAGGATAAGGCTGTCGTTCAGCCGGTTGTCGTGGCAACGGTTTGGGGACTTTGAGTGTCGCTATTTCAATTGAATGGAGGGCGGTGTCGAGCCACCGCACTCCAGGGTCTCGCTTTTCTTTGGCGGTGCCCAGCCTTCATTGCTGGAGCGGAGCACTTCTTCGACCGTGGTGATTCCTTCTTTGACTTTGCGCAATCCGTCGTAGCGCAGCGTGATCATGCCGGACTGCCGCGCGGCTTCACGTAGCACGCCGAGCGTCGGGTTCGTGGCGATGATCTCGCGCATGTGGTCGTCGATGACGAGCAGTTCGTGCATCGCGATGCGGCCTGAGAAGCCGGTGTTGCGACATTTCTTGCAGCCGACGGGTCGAAAGTACGTCTCAACTTCGAGGCTGTAGCGTTCCATGACTTGGCGCACGTCTTTCGGCGCGTCGTAGGGCTTCTTGCATTTCGGACAGAGCCGGCGGCCGAGACGCTGCGCCAGCACCATGTTCAGCGAAGCGGCCAGCAAGTAGCCCTCGACCCCCATGTCGAGCAGTCGCGTGACCGTGCCGCAGGCGTCGTTGGTGTGCAGCGTGCTGAAGACCAGATGGCCGGTTAGCGCCGCTTGGATCGCGACGCGTGCGGTGTCTTCGTCTCGGATTTCGCCGATCAGAACCGTGTCTGGGTCTTGTCGCAGCAGACTGCGCAGGACGGCTCCGAACGTCAGACCGATCTTCTCGTTGGTTTGGAACTGATTGATGCCGGACAATTGAAACTCGATCGGGTCTTCGACGGTGCAGACGTTGGACTCGATCGAGTTGACCGTGTTCAACGCCGAGTAGAGCGTGGTGCTCTTGCCGCTGCCGGTTGGGCCGGTGACGAGCGCGATGCCGTTGGGCTTTTCGAGTTGGATGCGGAACTGCTCGTAGATGTCGGCGCTGAAGCCGAGTTGTTGCAGCGACATGTTGATCGCTTCGTTGTCGAGCACGCGGATCACGACCTTCTCGCCGAATTGACCCGGCAGGGTGCTGATTCGGAGATCGATCGGATGCTTTTCCATCAGCACATGAATGCGTCCGTCTTGCGGCAGGCGGCGCTCGCTGATGTCGAGGCTGGCCATGATTTTGATGCGCGACGCAACCGCCGGCGCGAGATTCATTGGCAGTTCGAGCGACTGGTACAACGCGCCGTCCACGCGATAGCGAATCCGCAGCATTCGGTCGCCCGGTTCAATGTGGATGTCGCTGGCCTTGTCCTTCACGGCGTTGTAGAGGATGTAATTGACGAGCTTGATGATCGGACTTTGTCCGGCGGCGACGGCGTCGGCGGCGATGTCCTCGACAGAGGCTTCGATCAGCCGGACCGAGTCTTCTTTCGCGTCGTCGATGATGTCGTCGATCACGAACACCCGGTCGTTGGGCAGATAGGTCTGCACCATACGGCGAATGTCTTTGGCGGCGGCGATGACGATCTGGATCTCGCACTTGGCGACTTCCGCCAGTTGCTCAACCAGGAAGACGTTGGTCGGCTCGCTGACGGCGACGGTCAGTGTGTTGCGGACTCGGAACAGCGGCAGAACCGTGTGCTTTTCGATGACGTCGCGCGGCAGCGTGTCCACGATCTTGGCATCGAACAGGCGACTGTCGAGTTTGACGTACGGCAGTCCGAGTTCGACCGCGAGACATTCCAGGACTTGCTCTTCGGTGGCCCAACTCCGTTCGACCAGCAGTTCGCCCAACAGCTTCGCACCGCGCGACGAGCGTTGCTCGTCGAGGACGACCTGCAACTGCTCTTCGCTCAAATAGCCGCGCGTGACCAGCAGGTCACCCAGCCGGCGCTTCGGTTCGAGCAGTGAGGAAACAGGGCGGATCATGGAGAAACCTGCGCGGGCGAGCGGACGGGCGAGGTCGGGTGTTCGGTTTTTCGAAATTGGCGGAGATGAAGCGTGATTCGCTAGCCGGACGTGATCTCCGCCAATTCCGAAAAACCGAACACCCGACCCCTGGCACAAGGACAATCCGCTATGAATCTAGGTCACAAACTTCCGCCGTTTGGGAGGCGAGCGAGGCCGTGGCGAGGCAATTTGGAAACACGCCGCGCGGCCGGGGAGAATCGGCATGACCGGACGATCCGTGTCAATTTGGAAGGACTCGGCGAGTTGGGACGAACGGTGGTCGTCCGCAAGTTCTCGACAATCGGACGACTCCGCTTAACCGGCAAAGTGTCCCCAAATTACCTGATGCGGACCGTCGGACTAATCCGATCAAGAGGCAGAGGGTGCGCGGGCACCGTTGTCGAGTCTGAAGGAACGCTCATGCCGAGCTATCGCTGGTCACGCTTGATCGCCGTCTTATGCGGCGTGGGAAGTGCCGTCACGGGCACGTCCGCGTGGGCGTTTCAATCGCAGCCCTTCATCGAGGAAATCAACAACGCGCGACATGGACACAACCCCGGCGCTTGGGTGGGTGAGGGTTCTTGGAATCGCGACGGAATCAATTCTTCGATGGGCGAATTCGGCCCGTCTCTTGGGTTTTGGCAACGCTCGGCCGACGGATCACCCATCAGTAAAGACGGCTTTCCGTTCACGAAGCTCGGCACGATGCCGGGAGGTGTCAGTCAATACGGCGTCAACGGCGGCGACTTGAATCCGCCGGCCAATCAGCCGCCGTACATCGCGAACAATCAGGCCTTTGGCGGCAACGGCCAATCGCAGTTTGGTCAACCGAAGAACGGGGCGTCTGGAGCCGACGCCACGAATGGGAATCCGTCAAACGGTCAACAACAATTCAATGGCCCCAACGGTTCGATCAATCCGAACCAATTCGGTCCGCAACAACCGGGACAATTCTCGCCGCAGGGATGGAATCAAGCCGGCTCGCCGCAGACGGCGAGTGCGAATCGAACTCAATCCAAGGTCTCGTGGGCGCTTGATACGACCCAGCAACCTTATGTCGGTTTGCTGGGCCAGGTGACTCGGCCGGGCGTGTATGAGATTGAGAATCGGGGCGTGAGGCTGGGAGACTTGATCAAAGAGATCGGCGGCTTGGCCCGCGACGCCTCCGGGCAATTCCGCATCATTCGCAACGGCCGACCGGGACAGATGACGTCGTATGCCGGAGCCACGCAGTTTGAGTTGATGGCGGGCGACCTGGTGATCGCGGATGCGCAGTATTCCTCTTTCGCGAGCAGCACGAACGCGAAGCCGGCAGCGTCCACCGCGGTGCAGATTGGGTTTGTGAATCTCGTTGACCGGCCAGTCGTGCTGAAGCTGCGGCGGGAACATGCCAGTCTGAATGAAATCCTGGCGCTGATGCGGCAGGACGAAGGCTTGGCCTCGCAAATCAAAATCATCGCTCCGCCGAACCAACGCTCTGCCGGGCAAACTCGGCCCGATACGCCGTTGCCCTCCGAGACCGTGCTGATCTTCCCACCGAACGCGGTCCGAGCCGCGCGGCTGGCTCCGTTGCCGGAACCATTCAAGCTCAAACGTGACGACGACGACGACACGGCTCAACAGCCAGCACCGCGAACGAACATCTCGCCAGACGTGACGCAGTCGCCGCGAACACAACCGCCACGCACACAGCCGTCGATCGGGACTTGGCAAGACTCGCAGCCGTTGCCTCAAGCCGCGCGGGCGGTCTCGCAGCCCAATAACGAACCAGCCACCGACATCGCCGAGGTTCCGCCTCCGCCCGCCGAAGCGGCCACGACCAAACGGGCCGGCGGAGTCCGCGGGACGCGGCGCGGACAGGATCTCATTGCTCGCGATTCGCAGATGGTGCTGGCACCTCCTGCCGAGCCGAACGATCGCGCTCCCGCGCCACAACCAATCCTGGCCGATGACCTGCCGGACGAGCCGTCATTGCTCAACGCTCACAGTCAACGCCGCCCGATTCTTGCAGATCAGGAACAACTCACCGACTTAGATCTCGACGATGCGAAAACCAAGGCCGACTCCGCCAGTTCGAGTTGGTCCATCTGGCCGCCGATTCTCACGGCGGGAGTCGGGTTGCTCGCGCTGATCGGATTCAGCTTGTCATTGCGTCGTCGCACACAAACGGCTCATGCGGCTCCACTGAGTCCGCCGGCAATCCTCTCTCCGAAACCGATCCGTCGCGATTCGCTGGAAGCCATCATCAACGACCAATTGCCGTTGACGGAAGAGCGTGTGCCGTTCGCGTCGCAGATGCAATTCCATGGCCGACCGCAACCGGCGAGAACGATTCGGTTGGATCAGAGTCACGTACTGCCGAAGCCGCATTTGCAGGAGCCAGTGGGCAGGAGTCAGAGCCCAGTGGTCAGGAGTCAGGAGTCAGAAGTCAGAAGTCAGCCACCGGCCGCACCGAGAACGGCGGCCGCTGCGACTCAGAAGTTTCGCGTTGATCGGTCGGGGGCGACGGGGACCGGAACGCAGGTCATTTCCACAAGCCGGGGTCAGACACCGCAGAATTCAGAATTGGCAGAGCAAAGCGTTCGCTCAACTCAAAAGTCAATTCCGCCAATTCTGAATTCTGCGGTGCCTGACCCCGGACAACATGCCCCCGGACAAAAACTGTTCCGCACCGCCGGGCCGCTGGATCGGGCGTTGTCGGCCGTTCAAAAACAAATCACTCAATTACGAGAGGAGCGCGACGCATGAGCGTTGGACTAGACATCGGCTCCTCTCAAATTCGTTGCGTGCGCCGTCGCGACGAACGGCTCATGGGCCGTGCCGTGCAGGCGTTGTTTACTCCGTTGCCCGACGCGCCGGAATACCGTGCGTTGCTGGAAGCGGGTCGCATTCCGTTCGCGGTGTGCGATGGTGCGTTGACGATCGTCGGCGACAAGTCCGCCGAGTATTCGTTGTTGTTTCACGTTCGACCGCAG
>CAMDDX010000174.1 GCA_945893075.1 Planctomyces sp. SH-PL62
GACAACGTCGAGCTTCCATGCTCTCTCATCGTCACAGCCTCCTTGATACTTGGTGATGGACCAATCACAAGTTATCACGAGGCTGTGACTTTCAACTAACCGAACGGTATTGCGTGTAACCGGGGCTAGCGCCGCGCGGCTAATTTCTGCGATCCGTATAAGATGTTTGGAGACAACCTCGTGCTGCTACATTGGAACCTTCGCGGAGTCGGTGGTTCGAGCAGCCGGCACAGTCCCCCTTTTTACCGCACCGATCCCGGTTTCCAGACCTTCATCGAGATTTCTTCGATCGCTCTCTTTTCAAATCGAGCAAATCATGCCCCGATGGTTGTACCTCGTCGTTCCGGCGCTGTTGCTGTCGGTGTGGCTCGCAAGACCTGCGTGGAGCTACGTCGAAGTCCCCTACACGCTGGGCAAAGTCATCGAGGACTCAACCAATATCGTGTTGATGGAAGTCGCGCGTGTGAACAAGGAGAAGGGGCTGATCATTTTCAAGAAGCTCAAAGATCTGAAAGGGAAGTACGACGGCGACCAGCTCAAGCACAACATCGGCACGGGCGATCGCGGGTTCCATCCGCGTGAAGCCAAATACACGATGGCCTGGGCGGCGGTCGGTGAGCGGGCGGTGTTCTTCTGCAACGCCGAGGCGAGCGAGACTTGCATTGGCACCTACTGGTATCAGTGTTACCGCGAGGAGCAGTGGTGGGGGATGTCGCACGCCGAACCGTATTTGTTACGGACGTTTTGCGGCGACGCGGACGATCTGGCGAAAGCGGTGACCGAGATTCTCGCGGGCAAGGAAGTGGTAGTCCCGTGCCTCGCGGACGCGAATCGTCAGCGGCTGCACGAACGCAAAGGGAGACTGCAACGCTTGAAGGCCAGCCTCAAGCGGCTGGAATACGACGCCAAGCGAGACTTCGTCGGCTACGGGGCCGATGGCGTGGACGTCGTGGAATACAAGACCGAAGTGCTCTTGGCCGAAGGGACGCCCGGCTGGAAATTCGTGCCGGCCGCGGATGTCGCGAACGCGGAAGATCGTTGGATGAAGCCCGCCTTCGACGACCGCAAATGGCGGAGCGGCAAGACTCCGATCGGCTACGGAGAAGAAGAACTCGGCACGCGCGGCGGCACTCAGATTGCCGAACAAGGAACGGCATTCGTCTTTCGCCGAGCGATCGACATTTCCCCCACGCTGCTCGGCAACAAGGCCACGACCATTCAGCTCAACATCGCCGCGGACAACTGCGCCCATGTGTTCGTGAACGGCGAATCGGTCTTGGACGAAGGGGAGGAAGACCACGAGTTTTCGTACTGGAATCAGGTTGTCGATATTGAATCACGCCTGCTCAAGCCAGGACGCAATGTGATCGCCGTGTACGTGCCGAACGGCGCGGAGAGTTCGGATTTGTACTTCGATCTGCAACTGATCGCCGAAACTCCGCTGCCCAAAAAACCCGCGCCGGTGAAAGTCGCGGCAAACAACTCCGCGCCCTCCGACGGCAAGCCGGTTGGGTCCGACAAGTCCTCGCCGAACACGGCCAAGCCGATAGCCGATGAATCGCCTGCGGCTGAAGTCACCATCGACAAAGCCACGCGAACGGTTTCGATCCCCTGCCAAATCGCCGCGCGCAAGTTGCCCAACCTGAGCGAAATCTATCCGCTGGAAGTGATCGCCACCGCCCCGCCACCGCGCGGCCGCAAGGCGCACGAAACGGTCGTCACCACCGACGTCCGCCCCAGCCAAGTCCACGCCGCCCTCGAAGTGCTCGGCCTGCGACCTGGCCAGCCGGCAAAAGGCGAAGACGCCAAAGCCACCGGCCCGGAAGTGACGCTCACGCTGAAATTCACCGACAGCGCCGGTAAAACGAAATCCATTCCCATCGAACACTCGATGGTCGACACGAAATCCAAAAAGCCGCTGCCGCCACTGAAGTGGTTCTTCACCGGTTCGATCCGCAAACAACCCGACCCCGAGCGTGAAGAAACCGGCTACGCCGCTGACTTCTCCGGCACGCTGATCGCCATCTTCCCCGTCACCAACGAAACCGTTTTTCAATCCAGCCTGACGCTGGCCGACGAACCGTCGCTGAAACTGGAAACCAACAAGAAACTCCTGCCGCCGGAAGGGACGGCGGCGACTTTGATCGTGCGCATCAAGTGAAATCCCAGTGATCAATGCAATGGGGTCAGGAGTCGTTGATCGGCGAAGTCTCAGCGCGAGTTCGCACGGCAACAATGGCAACTCTTCCAGAACCGGTGGAGCACATGGCCGGCATGCTGATCGCCGAACTCCTCTCCGACCGCTCGCGAAAGACGAAAGCCTTACTGATTGATTCACTGTCTCTCTTCATTCGCTGTCGAATTCTGTTCGGGTAAAAGATTTCGACAGCGAATGAAGAGAGACAGCGAATCCTGCAAGCCCAGTGAACCATATTCTCTTCGCGGAGATTCGGAAGTTTTCTCAGCCCGTTCTGCTGCAAGAGGACGCGACGGCCGCCGTGCTGAAGGTGTTGCCGGAAGTTTGAGTCGCATCCCTGACTGGCGAATGGCGAGTTAGGCCGCTTCTCGTGTGGCGTCTCGTGAGAGTTGGCCGGAAATCAATTCCGCCAGACGTTGCAGACCGCTGTCGCTGGAGAGTAGTCGCCGTTGGTCACCGAGAATGTCGGCGAATTCTTGCTCGATGTAGTCGAGCATCTTCGTGCGAAACGGAATGCCGTCGTCGGCAAACAGCGGATCAAATTCGGGAGTCGGGATAATCATTTTCAATGACCGTTTGGTGGCGAGCCGCGCCCGCGATAACATGGTGAGCAACTTCTCATCCAGCATTTCACTTCTACCTATCCGCGTCATCATCGGTCCGAAGGGGTTCGTCTCGTGACCGGCAACTCTGCGAACTCTGTCCGTCAGTTTCAGCAAGCGCTGGCTGTGCGCATCGGCGAGAACTTGCACGCCCTGCCGATCGACGTGATCGAGGAAGTCTTGCCCGCGCTGCCGATTGAAACGATCCCGCAATGTCCTTCGTTCGTGCGCGGAGTCGTGTTTGTGCGGGGCCACCTGATCCCCGTGTTCGACGCCGCCGAACGGTTGGGTTTGCGGAATCATGTGCGGCCGACGGAACCGCACATCATCTGCTTGCGAGTCGGCTCGCGGTTGATCGGCCTGGAAGTCGACGAAGCGATTGATCTGATCGAAATCCCGTCGAGCACCGCGTTACCCCTCGCAGAGCTGAACGCCGAACGCGGGTTCTTGACCGGACTCATCGAGTTGGATGGGCAAGTCATTCGCGTCCTGGATGCCGCACGGATGATTGCCCAAGACGAGGCCGCCGCGTTGGAGCCATTGCCACGGACGGCAGCGAGATGAAATTTGAAATTGGAAATTTGAGATTTGATTGAAAGCACAGACTAATGCCGAGCTTCATGGATCAAATCGAAAACCAAAAATCGAAAATCGAAAATCCCACCGCGGAATGGGACCAAGCTCGCCATTGGGTCGAGTCGGAAACGGGCATGGACCTGTCCGGTTCCCGGTTCGCTCGTCTGCGTGAGGCGGTGGTCAAGAGCTTGGGGCGAAAGAATCCCGAGCCGGAGCTGCGCGGCATCTTGGCTCGGCCTGAACAGCAGGCAGGTTTTTTGGAACGGTTGACTGGTCAGCTCACCGTGGGCGAATCGTTCTTCTTTCGGAACGAGCATCATTTTCGAGCGCTCCGCGAACAGGTACTGCCGCAGATCCTGGCCGAGAATGGTTCGCGCCATGAGGTCCGCGTATGGAGTGCCGGTTGCGCGACCGGCGAGGAACCGTATTCGTTGGCGATCTTGTTCGATCAGGTGCTCAGTAATCATCCTGGCTGGCAGGTGTCTGTGTTGGGCACGGACTTGAATCCGGAGTTCTTGCAGCGAGCGCGGGAAGCTCGCTATCGCCAGTGGTCGTTCCGTCAGACCGACATTCACCAAGATCGCCGCTACTTCACGCTCGAAGGTGATATTTATCGGCTGGTCGATCGGCTGCGCGAGCATGTGCGGTTTGCGATCTTGAACCTCGTCAAAGACGTGTACCCGTCGCCGTTGACGGGGACGGTCGGGCTGGACTTGATCCTGTTTCGGAACGTGGCGATCTATCTCAAGCCGGAAGTCACGGCGGCGATCATGCGGCGATTCTACGAAGCGTTGCGTCCCGGCGGTTGGCTGTTGCTTGGCGAGGCGGAAGTCACGGCCGCCCCGCAAGGTGCTTTCGAGATCCGCCGTTTCGAGCAGGACACGCTCTATCAAAAGCCGAGTGGCCGTTCTCCGAACACGACCGACAACGGGGCGTGGGCGTTCCCTCCGCTGCTGGCGAGCGGCACGGTGTCGGCCGGTGTGGCACTGCCAAACGTCCCCGCTCTTCCCGAATGGATGCCGCTACCGCCCAACCGACCTCGCGGGACGGCGACGACTGCGAGCGTCAACTCGCCGGACGTGATGGTCTGGGAGCAGATCGACAAAGCCCTGACCGCCGGCCACCTGGATGACGCGGAACGGCACGTCGACCGGATCACCGTCACGAAACAGCGCGCCACGCTGCGCTTGCGGTTCGTGCGCTCGTTGCTGGTGCGGGCCGAGGTGGCGCGGGCTCGGCAAATGTTGGAGATCTGTTTGAAGGAAGAGCCGCTGTTGCTGGAGGCGCAACTGTTGAAAGCCGGCTTTGCCGACGAAGCCGGCGACCTCGCCACGGCGGAGCAAGCCTGCCGCCGCGCGCTCTACATCAATCCGAGCGCCCCGATGGCTCACTTTCAGCTTGCACTCGTGCTGGAGCGGAAAGGGGACGGCGCGAGCGTGGCCCGAAGTCTCAAGACCACGCTGAAATTGCTGCAAGGAAAAGATCCGCACTCGCTCGTCGAGTTCGGCGACGGAGTCTGTCATGGACGGCTGAAGGAAATGGTGTCGTTGTTGATGTCGAAATGAAATTTCCCTGGAGTGCTGCGGCTCGACGCAGCCCTCCATTCATTTGGAACAAAGACGTTCAATTGAAGTAAGACGTTGATCGTCAAGACCGTCACGGCGGTTCATGGATCTTGAAAGTCGAAATTGCATTGGAATGGAGGGCTGCGTCGAGCCGCAGCACTCCAGGTTGAGACGACCATGACCAATCTTGATTTGCCTGCCGATGACCGCGCCGTGTGGGAGCGTCTGCGCGAAAGCATGGACCGGCTCGATGCCAGTCTCCACCGGGGGAGCGATCCGGCCGCGTTGGCTTTGAAGCTGGCGAATCGGGCCAAGCTGTTGCGCGGTCGCTTGGCGACGAAGGCGGAGCAGCCGGCGACTGCATTTCTGACATTCAATAGCGGCCACGAACGATTTGGGGTCTTGATCGGCGATGTGGTCGAAATTCAGACGCTGGATCATTACAGCCCGGTCCCCAAGACGCCGCCGTTTATCGTCGGGGTGATTCCCTGGCGGGGAGCGATTCTGACGTTGATCGATCTAGGCCGCTTGTTCGGCATCCCGGAATCCGGCATCGCCGACTATCACGTCTGCATCATCGTGGAAGCGGCCGGAAAGCGCATCGCCATCGTGGCTCGCGAGGTTGAAGACATTCTCGGAATTCCTGCGGACCAAATAAAATCGACTCCCGACCTGCCCGGCCACGCGCCGGCCGAGTGGGTTGCCGGCGTGCATGACGGCAACCGGCTGCTGCTGTGTCTCGAACAGATGTTGCAGGACGACAAAATTGTGAATTGGAAAAGGACCACACCATATTGAAGAACTTCACGACAGTCAAAAAAGTGGGCTTGGGGTTTGCGCTGCTGACGCTCGTTCTCGTGGCGGCTGTGGCGCTCACAATTTGGCAGGTGGCTCGGACGCAGGCGACCACGCATCAGCTCGTCAATTAGTCCGCACCGATGGCCGATGCCGCACTGCGGCTGATCAATGGGCTGAATAACTCCATCGCCCAACTGCGGGGTTGGATTATGTTGGGAGACGAGGTATCGAAGTCGGAGCGGGCGGAGGCGTGGTCGGACTGGATTGAGCCGTCGCAAGCCAACTTGAAGAAGCTGATCGAACAATCCGGCAACGAATCGCAGCGCGCACAAATCAAACTGGTGGAACAGAAACTGGCGGAAGTGAAAAAGTACCAACAGGAGATCGAGGACATCGCCCGCACCGACAAAAACTTTCCGGCCACCGAGCTCATGCAAACTCAAGCGGAGCCGAAGGGGGAAGCGATCGTGGTGGCGATGACCGCCATGATTGACGAAGAAAGCACTTTGGAGGCCTCGACCGAACGGAAACAGCTCCTGTTCGTGCTGGCCAACTTTCGCGGGTCGTTTACCCGTCTCATGGAAAACCTGCGCGAGTTTCTGTCATCCGGCAGTGAGTCGGATCGCCAGGAATATCTGCAACTCTGGCGTGAGAATGGAAAAGCACTCGATCAGGTTGAGACCAATTCCGCCTTGCTTAAAGGGACTCAATCGCAGAACTGGATGCGGGCCAAGAGCAGCCGTTCCGAGTTTGAGTTGCTGGCCACGAAAGTCGTCGAATTGCGGCGGTCGGACAAATGGAATGTGGCCACGGCCAGCATCCGCGACAACACCGCGCCGCGAATACGGCTGGCTCGGGACACGCTCGAGAAACTCATCGCGGACCTGGAACCGCAAAACAAGCTCAATCGCGAAGCTCTGATCAGCCAGACGGCGTTTCTCACGACGATGGAATGGGCGCTGCTGGCGATTGGCATCTTCCTCAGCGGCACGCTGGCCACTCTGATCATTCGCAGTGTCCAGACTTCGATCGCGGACGTGCAGGCGACGACTCAAGAGGTGCGAACCGCGTCTCACGAAATCGCGACCGGCGCTCAGCAGCAAGTCACCAGTTTGAACCAGACGGCCACGTCACTAAATGAAATCACCACGACGGCCGAAGAGTTCAAGTCCACGATGCAAGAGTTCGCCGATCGAGCTCGCGCCGTGCAAGAGGCCGCCAACGAGACCGCCAAGCAGTCGGCGGAAGGCCGCACGCTGACGCAAGAGTCGGCGACTCGCATCGCACAAGTGCGAGTCAACTCGCAAGCCGCGGGCGAAAGCGTGCTGAAGCTTGCCGATCAGATGCAGCGGATTGGCGAGATCACCGCCACGGTCAATGAGATTGCCGATCAAACCAAGTTGCTGGCGCTCAACGCTTCGATCGAGGCCGCTCGCGCCGGCGAAGAGGGACGCGGCTTCGCGGTCGTCGCCACGCAGGTGCGCGAATTGGCCAACCAGTCCAAAGAGGCGGCCGGGCGGATCGAGTCCTTGATCTCTGGCACTCAGAAGTCGATGCAGGACGTCGTTCAGAAAATCGAAAGCGGCAGCCGCCTGTCCGAAGAATCGACCGAGATCGTCCGCCGCATGACCACCTCGTTCGAGGAAATCGCTCAGGCAATTCAGCAGACAACCAGCGCGATGGGGCAGATCAACACCGGCGCGAAGCAGCAGGAAATGGGCATCTCCGAATTGGTCAGCAGCATCACCGAGATTGACTCGGCCTCGAAAGAGTCGCTGGCCTCGGCCGAGCAAACCCGGAAGTCGATTGTGTCCATCGACGAACAGATTAAGCGATTAGATCAGACGATGACCACGTTTTAGTCCTTGGAGTGCTGCGGCTCGACGCAGCCCTCCATCCATTTGAAATGCAGACATTGATTGCCAGGAAACCGAACATCGTTCAGCCGACTTTCGTTGCGGCGATTGTTGGACTTTGAAAATCGTAATTCCAATGGAATGGAGGGCTGTGTCGAGCCACAGCACTCCAGGATGAAGACCATGTCCGAGTCCGTCATCGACATCTTCCGTGAAGAGGCTCGCGAGCACTTGAGTGCGCTCGAAAAGGGCTTTCTGGATTTGGAGGCGGCGCAGGCGGCGACGCGGCGCGGCTTGATCGACAGCTTGTTCCGGCACGCTCACAGCTTGAAAGGTGACGCCAAGGCGGTTGGCTTGTTGCCGCTCAAGGTGGCGGCGCAGGTGCTGGAAGATTTATTGGACTCGCTCCGCAACTCGCCGGACGAGATGAATCCGGAACGCATCAATCAAGGTCTTTCGCAACTCGATCAAGTGCGAGCCGCGTACGAGACCTGGCAGCACGCAGGGCGAGGCGAGCGTCCGATTCTCGCCCTGGATCAACTGAAGAGTGAAAGCGTCCCCGTAGGACAGCCACTCTTGGCCGTCGAACCGACGACGGGCAAGAGTGCCCGTCCTACACCCGCGTCGCCGCCCACCGAAAATCCACAGCCAGTGACGGCCGACGAGAGCTTCACCGTGCGCGTGACCTCCGAACGCCTGGACCGGATGTTGAATCTCGCGGGTGAAGTCCGCATCGCTCAGCGATCGACGGAAGCCGTGCAGGGTCGGTTGGCGGACTTGGTCGAACACTTGGATGCGGCGGTTCGCGACTACTCGCATCAATCGCCAGCGGAACACGGGCAAGCCTTCGAGTTTGCTTTGGATCAAGTGCGACGCATCGCCAGCGACGTTCACAATCGGCGCGTCGGCGAAGAACTGTTGATGGAGAGCCTGCAAGCGGACATTCGCCAAGCCCGTCTGCTGCCGCTGCTGATGCTGACCGAATCTCTGCGCCGAGCCGTGCGCGATCTCTCGCAATCGCTGGGCAAGCCGATTCGCTACGAAGTGGATGTGGGACAGATTCTGCTCGACAAGGCCGTGATCGAAGCGCTGAAGGATCCGCTGCTGCACTTGATCCGCAATGCGGCCGATCATGGCCTGGAATCGCCGGACACTCGCCGAGCCGATGGGAAGCCGGATGAGGGAGTCATTCGCATCCAGGCTCAACAGCGCGGCCCCGTCGTGCGGATCACTGTTGCGGACGATGGCCGCGGTGTCGATTACGAACGCATCCGCACGCGGATTCGGCACAGCGGCGAGGTGAGCGATGACGAGTTGCCCAAGCTCTCGGACCGCGATTTGATTTCGTTTCTCTTCCGGCCGGGGTTCACGACGGTGACGGCCGGCGACGTCTCTGGCCGAGGCGTCGGACTGGATGTGGTCGCCGACACCGTTCGCCGCTTGCAAGGGACGGTGGTTCTCGAAAGCAGCTCCCGCGCGGGCACGACGTTTGTCATCACGGTGCCCGTGACGATCTCGACGATTCGCGTGCTCACCGTGATGACCGGCGGCCAGACGTTTGGCATTCCCAGCTCGATGGTCCTGCGGACCGGCCGAGCGACTCGCAAAGACCTGCGCGAATTGGAAGGGGGCGTCGTCCTGAATCTCAACGACGAGCCGCTGCGCTGGGCGCATCTGGCCGATCTGTTGGGGAGCAGCGTTTCGCATCCGGCGATCAACGGCGATTCGTGGCCCTATCTGCTGATCGCTCAGGCCAGCGGAAAAATTGCCGTGGCCGTGGACGACCTGGAAGACGAGTCGGAAGTGTTGCTCAAGCCGCTGGGCTTTCCACTCAACGGTCAGCCGGGAGTTTTCGGAGCGACGATCCGTGCAGATGGCTCGGTGCAACTCGTGCTGGACTTGGCCAGCACCGCCCTGACGTCGGGGGGACACCAGTCGTCAACGTCGCGCACCGAGACCAGACCAGCGCGACGGATCATGGTCGTGGATGACTCGCCGACGACTCGCGCGATCATGCGCAACGTATTCACGGCGGCCGGCTATTCCGTCGTGACCGCGACGGATGGCATCGACGCCCTCGAACGCTTGCGCTCGCATCCGGTCCATCTCGTCGTGAGCGATATCGAGATGCCCAGGCTCAACGGCTTCGACCTCACGCGGCAAATCAAATCGAAGTTCGGCCTGCCCGTAATTCTCGTGACCGGCCGAGAAAAAGAAGAGCACCGCCGCGAAGGCATGGAAGCCGGTGCCGATGCTTACGTCATCAAGTCCACGTTTGAAGGCGAAGGGTTGTTGGAAATCGTAGAACAATGGGTGTGAGTATTTCCTGGAGTGCTGCGGCTCGACGCAGCCCTCCATTCAATGCGGGAGTTGACTTCGTTATTCGTTGAACGTGGCCGTGAGGATCACGATCTAACATGTTGAGTCAGACGCGATTTCTCACGATCGTGTTGGATCGCAGCGCGCACGCGAATTGCCGCTAGGAATGGAGGGCTGCGTCAAGCCGCAGCACTCCAGGGTTACAAAATGATCAGACTTCTCATCGTTGAAGATTCCGTCACACAACGGGAAATCTTTCGCCGGCTGTTTGCCGAAGACGGCGCATTCACCATCGTGGCCGAAGCCGCCACGGGGGAAGAAGCGATCCGCCTCGTGCAGCAACATCTTCCCGACGTGGTGTTGATGGATATTCACATGCCGGGCATGGGCGGCATCGCGGCGACACGCGAGATCATGCGCGTGTGCCCGGTGCCGATCGTGGTTGCCAGCGCGACTCTGCGCCGCCACGAGATCGACTTGGCGATGAAGGCCATTGAGGCCGGCGCGGTGTCTGTCATTGAGAAGCCTGAAGGAGCGGTGTTGCTGCATCTGCAAAAGATCGCTCCGCAACTGCGTGCGGAGTTGGTCGCCGCCTCGCAGGCGGTCGTGCGCCGGCGGCCATTGCCGGCAGTTCGGGCTCCGGCAGCGATCTCGGCGAAGATGGTTACCGTTGGCAATGTGGAAGTCATTGGCGTCGCAACATCGACCGGCGGTCCGCCGGTGTTGTTGGAAATCTTCTCGGCGCTGCCCAAGCCGTTTCCGTTGCCGGTGCTGTTGGTGCAGCATATTTCGGAAGGATTCGTCGAGGGCTTTGCGCGATGGCTGGGAGAGATGACCGGACAACCCACTCGGCTGGCCACGGACGGCGCGCGGTTGGAGCCGGGCATCTGGCTGGCTCCCGGCGGCAGGCATTTGGCTTTGGCGAATCGCGCACGCATCGAACTGCCTCCGCGCCGTGCCACTGATTTGCATTGTCCATCGGCCAACGTGCTGTTCGATTCGCTGAGCCGTCATGCGGGGACGTCGTCGATGGGAATCTTACTGACCGGCATGGGCGACGACGGAGCCAGCGGTTTGTTGGCTCTCAAACAAGCCGGAGGCCACACGGTCATCCAAGACGAAGCCTCCAGCCTGATCTGGGGCATGCCCAAATCCGCCAAAGAATTGGGAGCGGCGAATCAGGAACTGAATCCAGCGGAGATTGTCCGCGTTATGATGAAGGCGGCGAGTGGCAGTCCTTGATATTCGATTTTGAACCTGGAGTGCTGCGGCTCGACGCAGCCCTCCATTCATTTGGAATGAAGACTTTGATGGCCCGAAAAACGGCGGTTGTTGAGCTGAACTTCGGAGCGGCGATTTTTGGACTTAAGCGTCGCTATTTCAATCGAATGGAGGGCTGCGTCGAGCCGCAGCACTCCAGGGTCTGAAAACACCATGAGCGGCATCCTTCTTGTCGAAGACAGTCGCACACAAGCACACACCTACCGGCTCTTGCTGGAGGGGGCGGGCTACAGCGTGCGTCATGCGGCGACTGCCGAGGAAGCGTTTCAACTCTGCTTGGTAACCACGCCTGACCTGGTGCTGCTCGACCAATACCTCGGAGACAAATCGGGGCTGGAAGTTTGCCGATGGTTGAAGAGCGACATGGCATTGCAGGTCATCCCGATTGTGGTGCTGACGGCCAGTCAGAAGGAGCGCGATCACATCGCGGCGCTTGATTCGGGCGCGGATCGATTTTTATCCAAGGACAGCCCTCCCGAAGAACTGCTGGCGGTGGTGACAGGGTTGCTCAAGTCGGTGATTGCGGTCGAGTCCGTGGATCGCGACACCGAAACACGCAACTCCTTCTTGAGCGGCGCTCGATTGCTGGCGATTGACGACAGCCGCGTCTATCTGGCCGAACTGTCGGATAAGCTCAGCGGCAGCGGCTTCCAAGTCACGACCGCGACCTCCGGCTCGGCAGGCTTGGAACTGTTGGAGCGGGAATCGTTTCACATCCTGGTCATTGATGTCGTCATGCCGGAGATGGACGGCTTCGAGGTTTGCCGGCGCGCTCGCGCGTGGGCCAATACGCATCAGAAGCAGCTCGGATTGCTGATCCTGTCGGGGCAGGAGAACCGCGAGGTGCTGCTGCAATCGCTGGAATCGGGGGCCGACGATTTCGTCAGCAAGCTGCAAGACATGGACGTCATCCTCGCGCACATCACGTCGCTGGTGCGCCGCGTGCGCATGATGCGGCATATTGAGGCCATCAATCAGAAGACGCACTTGCAGGATCTGGCTCTGCGCGATGCCGAATGGCAACGGCAACAGGCGGAAGAGCGTGCCAAAGATGCCGAGACCCGCGCGGCGCTCAATGAAGAACTCAAGTTGGCCAAAGAAGCCGCCGAAGCCGCGAACCGTGCCAAGAGCGACTTCCTGGCCAACATGAGCCACGAAATCCGCACGCCCATGAACGGCATCATGGGCATGGCTGAACTGCTCGCCGGCACGTCGCTGCGCGACGATCAGCGCGAGTTCCTGTCGATGATCCAACAGTCGGCCGACGCGCTGTTGCGGCTGCTCAACGACATTCTCGATTTCTCCAAGATCGAAGCCGGAAAAATGGAATTGGAGTTGATCGAGTTTGAACTCCCGGATTGCATCGGCAAGGGACTGCATCTGTTGTCGCTGCGCGCGGCCGACAAGCAAGTGGAGCTGGCCTGCCGTGTCGATTCGAGCATTCCCCATCGGCTCATTGGCGACCCCGGACGTCTGCGGCAGATCATCGTCAATCTGGTGGGCAACGCCATTAAGTTCACCGAGCAAGGCGAAGTATTGGTCGAGGTCGAGCCGGAAGAAATCCGCGACACGACGGTGCGTTTGAAGTTCTCCGTCCGCGATACCGGAATCGGCATTCCGCCGGAGCAGCAGCAGCGACTGTTTCAGGCGTTCACTCAAGCGGACGCTTCGACCACGCGGCGTTACGGCGGCACGGGACTGGGATTGGCGATCTCACAACGCTTAATTCAAATGATGCAAGGCCGCATTTGGGTCGAGAGCCAGGCCGGACAAGGTTCCACGTTTTCATTCGTGGCGGAATTTGGCGTTGCGGAAAATCAATCGCGTCCACATCCCGCCAAACTGCAACATGTGCGTGAGCTGCCCGTGCTGGTCGTCGATGACAACGCGACGAATCGCCGCATCTTGCAGGAGATGATGCGGAACTGGGGGATGCAGCCCACGTTGGTGGATAGTGGTCCGGCCGCGATTGCGGCCATCGACGTCGCGCAACGTGCCGGTCGGCCCTTTCGCCTGGCGCTGCTGGACTTTCACATGCCGGACATGAACGGCTTCCAATTGGCCGAGCGTGTGTCGTCGCAATCGGGCTGGCAACGGTTTCCCATGCTGATGTTGTCATCGTCGTTGACGACGTTCGATTCCGAGCGTCTTCGTCATGTCGGCATCAATCAGTTTCTACGGAAGCCGGTGTTGGCGTCCGAGTTGTTGAACGCCGTACTCAATGAACTCGGCGTTTCGTTGGCGATCGAAACCGGAGTTAAAGAGGAACGGTTCCCCCGCATTCCTCCGCGGCGCATCCTGCTGGCCGAGGACGGCCTGGTCAATCAAAAGGTGGCGCTGGGATTTCTGACCAAATGGGGCCATCAAACGCTCGTCGCCAACAATGGAGTCGAGGCCGTCGATCTATGGCAACGCGAGCCGTTCGATGTGATTCTGATGGACATGCAGATGCCCGAAATGAACGGCTATGAAGCAACCGCCGCGATCCGCAGCAAAGAGCAGGGGACCGGTCGCCGCATTCCGATCGTCGCCATGACCGCCGAAGCCATGAAAGGAGATCGCGAGCATTGCCTCGAGGCTGGCATGGACGACTACATCTCCAAGCCTTTCGAACCAGAGTCGCTGTATCGAGTCATTGCCGCGGTTCCGGCCGAGGCGTGCGCCGCCGCTGGAATGCTCGTGGCCGAGGCCGTCTCTCGTCCTGCCGCCGCGCCCGCGAAAGCGTCTGAGCCGTCGAACAACGATGGTCTGATCGATTGGGAGTTGGCTCGCAAGAACACCGGCAACGATGCTGCGCTGCTTAAGGATCTGGTCCAGATTTTCTTGGCCGAGTGCCCCCACATGCTGGCCGAAATTCGTCAAGCCACCGAAACGTCCGATGCGGGACTGCTCCGCCGCGCCGCACACACCATGAAAGGTTCCGCCGCCATCTTTGGTTCTCAGCCAGTGCTGGATGCCGCGCTGCGTCTGGAAATGATGGGCCGCGAAAACAATTTTGCTCGTGCCGCTCAAGAGCTGGCCCGTCTGGAATCAGGAACATCACGCTTGTTGGAAGTGATGAACGCACCGCGTGACTCGGGAACGTCAGCGATTGCCAGTTTCAACTCGCCTCGGAAGTGATGAGACCGAAGGAATGCCCGGCCAACATTCACGCTCGATGTCGGCTCGCTCACGGGCAGCCTCGTCAGCGAGTTGGAGCTGAAAATCCGCTCGTGGTTGTCCAACTGTGATTCTACCTTCGCCGCGATAGTATCGGCTGATACTATCGCGGCATGCGACCGCCATTTGAGATCACACCGCTTTGCATTCGACTTTTGACCGACATCGAGCGGCTGCTGGGGCGTTACGAGGGACTGCATCATCCACGGCCGGCCCCTTTGCTGCGGAAGTCGCTGCGGGTGAAGACGGTGCAGGGTAGTGTCGCCATCGAAGGTAATGTGCTGACCGAAGAACAAGTCTCCGCCGTTCTGGAGGGCAAACGAGTTGTTGGTCCTCGGCGAGACATCCTCGAAGTCCAGAACGCCTTGGCGGCTTATGAACGTCTCGCAGATTGGAAGCCCGGCCGACGTGCTGACTTCCTGAAAGCTCACGGAGTGCTGATGGCCGGATTGCTGGAACGGGCTGGCCGGTGGCGAACCGGCGGCGTGGGTGTCATGAAAGGGAAGAAAGTCATTCACATCGCTCCACCCGCAGATCGCGTCCCTTACCTCGTCAAGGACTTGCTCGACTTCTTTGCCGCCGACACGGAAACGCATCCCGTCATCAAGGCCGCCGTCGTCCACTACGAGTTGGAGTTCATCCATCCTTTCGAAGATGGCAACGGTCGAATGGGCCGCCTGTGGCACACACTCATTCTGAGCCACTATCACCCGCTGTTTCAGCATGTGCCCATCGAATCGGTGATTCGTGAGCGGCAAAAGACGTACTACTCGGTCCTGGGCAAATGCAATCAGGCTGGTCGCTCGACGGCCTTCATTGAGTTTTCTCTCGCCGCGACGCAGGAAGCGTTGGAACGAACGCTGAGCCAACTCGCGCCCGCAACAGTCACTTCCGAACAACGATTGGAGACCGCGCAGGAGCATTTTGCAAAACGATCGTTCTCGCGCAAGGATTACTTGGCTCTATTCCCGAAACTCTCCACCGCGACCGCCAGCCGAGATCTCCGGCAAGCCGTTGACGATGGACGATTAGCCCGAGCCGGTGACAAAGCGCTCGCACGCTACACGTTCCACTCGAACAAAAAACGATAGACCACGATCCGACAACACAATTGAGCCGCTTGGCATCAGACCAGTCGGCTCGTCATGTGCAAACAAGAAGGCGAGATCACTTAGTCGCGCGGTTCCCGCCGGCAGGTTTGGGACTCAGTTCTTGGCACAGGCGTGAAGCGATGCGCCGTTGATTTTGCTATTCCGCATTTCGGAATCAGGCGAACTGGCTCAGTTTCTGGATCGTCCGAACCGCAACAAGCTGCGCGTAGGTTGTCGCATGCAAGGCGTCATCGAACTGCGTCTCTGGATGCAGACATGGCCATTACCGCCGCCGTCGGCAGCAATTGTGCGGATGCCGAACTCTCGGCACTTCTTGGCCACCTCGGTCACAAGATATTTCGTATCCTCATTAGCCCGAAAACGATCGAAGCGAGAGATGTGAAATATCTTGTCAGACCGCATGTATCCGATTGCCAGAACCGTAGCCGAGTTTGCTCCGCCGCCCCAATCGATGCCCGCGACAAGCTGACCCGGGGCGTCGCGCGGTACGTCTTCGAGGCGAGTCGCCATGTTTCGAGAGTGACAGCACGCCTCGACCTCCTCTCGGGAAACAATTCGGTCCCCCAGAACGGGCGGCAGTCCAAGGCACTCATTGCGGAATCGGATGGGGTCATACTCTGCCCGTTTCGCCAGCAACTCATCGTGCTGAACCCACGGGACCATGCAATGGTTGATCCAGAATCCCTTGCCCCATTTGGAGTCGGGGTTCCGCGGCAGCCATATTCCGCGTCCGGTGTCGATCGGGCTTTCACACTTTGGACAACAGAGCGAACGGAGTCCAATCACCTTTTCATCCAGAATGGTGCGTTCAGTGCATGCGGGACAAGGGACTTGCCACTCACACGCGGTTGATTGCTGAAACAACGTCTCCAGATGATTCTCGGTTGCTTTGGGCGTTCCAGCGGCGATGAGTTGTTTCCATTTTGAATG
>CAMDDX010000175.1 GCA_945893075.1 Planctomyces sp. SH-PL62
AGATCAATGGAGTTTGAACCGGTGAGATCGCCGACCACCCTGATGGCGGTGATGTCCCTAGGACGGACTTCTATCGTCGGATCGCTGTCATAAAACACAACGTTTCCGTTGACCTTCACATTGCCGGTTACGGAACCACCATCTGCCAAAATCACGATCGTGTCGCCGCCCGCATCCGCCGTGACCAACAGAAAGCCCGCGTCGGTCACGGAGACAGCCGCCGGGACCAGCCGGTCTTCCAATCGCTCCAGCCGAGCGATGCTTCGGTGTGAGTGACGCGCACGGCTACGGTTCAACGATTTCTGGAACGACGACAACCACGAAAACAGGCGCATCGCTGGATCTCCCGATTTTCAGAGCGGCTCGCGAGTGACTCGCCAACCGGCTGTTGGACTCAACGTGTTTTGGTTTGGGGGGCGAAAGTCCGCGACCGCCGATCACGACGAAGCCGCAGAATTCCACTTGGCAGATCGTCCAACGAAATCCCGGCTCTCGATATGCTTCGCGCGACGGAGATGCCATTTCACGAACCTGCGCGAGTCCCAACAGTCGGCGAAATCCTGCCGAACGTGACGCCTCTGTCAGGCGTGACGGACCGCGCGATGATGCCGGTCAATCCGGGAGCAACCTCTGCGCGTGAGTGCTCGACGGCGCATTCAATCCCGCGACCGCGACACCGCGCGCCGCCAGGCGGTCAACAGTTCCGACCGCTGCATCTCCGGCATCACCGGCACAAATTCGCGCTGCAATTGCCAGTTCTTTGCGACATCGCTCAAGTCGTTCCACACGCCCGTCGCCAAACCGGCCAGATAGGCGGCACCCAGCGCGGTCGTCTCTTGCACCACCGGCCGGCGCACCGAGACCCCCAGCACGTTCGACTGAAACTGCATCAGCCAGTCATTCGCCGTCGCGCCGCCGTCCACTCGCAGCGATTGCAACGCGACCCCCGAATCCTGACGCATTGCGTCCAGCACATCCGCCGTTTGATACGCCATCGCTTCCAGGGCGGCCCGCGCCAAATGGGCCTTCGTCGTGCCGCGCGTCAGTCCGGTAATCAGACCACGCGCATTCGCATCCCAATACGGAGCACCCAATCCCACGAACGCCGGTACGAAATACACGCCGCCGTTGTCCGAGACCGACGTCGCCAACGCGGCGGTCTCGCCAGCCTGAGCGATCAAACCCAGCCCGTCCCGCAACCATTGCACCGCCGCGCCCGCCACGAACACCGATCCCTCCAGGCAATAGACGGTCTGTCCGTTGATCCGCCAGCCGACCGTCGTCAACAAGCCGTGATGCGACTCGGCCGGCTTCGCGCCCGTGTTCATCAACAAGAAGCAACCGGTGCCGTAGGTGTTCTTCGCGCTGCCTGGCTCAAAGCACGCCTGACCGAACGTGGCCGCTTGCTGATCGCCGGCATCTCCGGCAATCGGGATCGAACCGCCCAGCCACTTCGCATCGCAGTCGCCGATGACCTCACTGGATGAGACGACCTGCGGCAACATCGCCCGCGGCACGTCCAGCAGCTTGAGCAATTCGTCATCCCAATCGAGCGTGTGCAGATTGAACAACAACGTCCGGCTCGCATTGCTGACATCGGTGACGTGTCGCTTCCCACCCGTCAGCCGCCAGATCAAAAACGAATCCACGGTGCCGAACAGAATCTCGCCGCGCTCAGCTCTCGCGCGCAGTCCCGGAATCGTGTCGAGCAAATGCCGAATCTTCGTCCCTGAAAAATACGCATCGAGCACCAAGCCCGTCTTCTGCCGGAACAGCGACTCCAGTCCGTCTGCTTTCATCCGCTCGCAGATCGGAACAGTGATCCGGCTCTGCCAGACAATCGCGTTCGCAACCGGCTTGCCGGAGTCGCGCTCCCACAGGATCGTCGTCTCACGCTGATTCGTGACACCAATCGCCGCGATGTCGGCCGCCGACCGCTTCGCATTCGTCAGCGCTGCACGAGCCGTCGCCAACTGGCTCTCCCAAATCGCCTCGGGGTCATGCTCGACATGACCCGGCGACGGGAACAACTGCGGAAACTCTTGCTGAGCCGTACCGACCGCGCACCCCGAACGATCGAAGACAATCGCTCGGCTGGATGTCGTGCCTTGATCGAGAGCCAAAACGAAAGACGATTGCATCATGAATCTCCCCTCGCCAAACAATTCGGAGGCATCGGTCTTATCCGTGCTCAGGCCCTGCCATCGGGTTCATAACAGCATTTGTCCGGGGTCGTCTGCAAACGTCGAGAGATTTCGCGGCGCGAAGGTCTCGAACATTTGTGGTGCGAATCTGACCGATCAGCGCGGCGATTCGCCAGCGACCTGGATTTTCGGACGGGCTGGCAAGCACTCGAACGGCTGGAAGTCGCGCAACCAGCGGCGCAGGCCGGGCAACCGCCGACACAGGCTCAGCATTGGGAAGACGACCCGATCCCAACTTCGGCGGTGGCGGCCGTACAGCGCGATTTGACTGGGATTCAAGAATGTCCGCGTGAATCCCTGCGGCCGAGCCACTTGCTGGTGTGTGACATGATCGACGTCGTGGCCCGCATACTGGCCCGCCAGGTACGCCGGCATGAGATAGACCCCCAACCCGCCGAAGCTGCACGTCACGGGGACGAGCGGTTCGCCGCGGGTAAAGCTCATGTTGTTGACCTGCTTGGTCGTGAATGGCGTGAAGGCTTCATCGCTGCGAAAGGCCCAGGCATCGTATTGCATCATGACGTTGGTTCGCAGACGGACTCGTTTGAAGATCACGCCGTTGGAACCCACGAAATCCCAGCCGTCTTGGCCGAACGTGTTGGCGAGTCCGTCGAAACTCCAGCCGCCCGCCAGATCCGTATCGACAATAATGGCATGATCAAAATCGGCGTAACGGGCGCGGATCGTTTCCAGACTCTGATTGCGATAGTCAGCCATCCGCTCCGCCCGTTTCAGGCAACGTGTCATGGGATTGATCGGATCGCCGCGGCGTTCGACCGTGACATTCACTCGGTGATTACGCTCGGCCCAGTCGGACAGCAGGCGTGCCGTTTCGTCGCGAGAATCATTTTCGTAGATCACCACGCGGTAGTCGGCGAACATCGACCCAATCTGTTCGATCCGAGCCATCGTCAGCGGCAAGATGCCCGCGACGTCGCGAGCCAACCCGCTGATAACAGCGGTGCTGACGGACATTCGCTGCCGACCGAGTTGCACTCGCCGCTCGTACTCGGCACGCAGCGGTTCGGGAGCGAGGAAGTTTGCTTCTGGAAAGGTCGCGATTACATCCATGCAAGTCCCTGGCGAATCCTCAGTGCTGCGTTCTCCGCGTTCACTGGCTTCAGTGAGTCTCACTCACGAAGCGAACGTCATTTCCCGATGCTGGATGGGACCATATTGGCGATCCCTGAAACGGGTCAACGGAATTTCTTGACAGGAAACGAACGTCGTGCGCCCGCAGCCATGCTTCCAGATTTTCCCGGCTTGACTCATTTCGCTTAGCCCCTTTACACCGCCGCGCCTTCGCAGCCTCGAATGGATGGACACGACTTGCGAATGAGCGACTCCGTTTTGACAGGCCGCACCTTTCGCCACCTTCGATGTGCTCCACGTCAAACATTGAAAGGCCCCTGCATGTCACCCGTCGCACTCATCACTGGGATCACTGGGCAAGACGGTTCCTATCTGGCGGAATTCTTACTGCGGAAGGGTTATGAAGTTCATGGCCTCGTTCGCCGATCCAGCACCGATACGTTCGATCGAATTCAGCATTTGAAGGATCACATCGCACTCCACTGCGGAGACATGTTGGATCAGTCATCGTTGGACAGAATCGTTCGCAACGTTCGCCCCACCGAAGTCTACAACCTCGCGGCGCAGAGCTTCGTGGCCGCGAGTTGGAACCAGGCGATCTTCACCTCAGAGGTGACGGCCTTGGGAGCGACCCGATTGCTGGAGGCGATTCGCAATGTCGATCCCTCCATTCGTTTCTATCAGGCCAGCAGCAGCGAGATGTTTGGCAAGGTCCAAGAGACCCCGCAACGTGAATCCACCCCGTTCTATCCGAGAAGTCCCTATGGCGTGGCCAAGCTTTACGGGCATTGGATCACCATCAATTATCGGGAGAGTTACGGTTTGTTCGCGTGTTGCGGAATTCTGTTCAACCACGAGTCGCCTCGGCGCGGACTCGAGTTCGTGACCCGCAAGATCACGGACGCCGTGGCTCGCATTCACTTGGGCTTGGCCACGGAACTGCGGCTCGGAAACCTGGACGCCCAGCGCGATTGGGGCTTCGCCGGCGACTATGTGCAAGCCATGTGGCAAATGCTCCAACAGGACCAGCCAGAGGATTTTGTCATCGGCACAGGCGAGACGCATCGCGTCCGCGAGTTTGTGGAGATCGCCTTTCACCATCTGGGCTTGAACTGGGAAAACCATGTCGTGATCGACCCGAAATTCTGCCGGCCTGCGGAAGTCGAATTACTGCTGGCCAATCCCAGCAAAGCCCGGCAGCGCCTGGGCTGGGAGGCCACGATGCCGTTTGCCGACCTGATCACGTCAATGGTCGATGCGGACGTTCGTCGATGGCAATCACAGGCGAACCAAACGGAAGACTCGGCCACCTCGTCACAGTTCAAGCCACGCCTGTTCGACACCAAGGCGGCCTGATGCGTCCAAGGACGTTGCTCTCGTACCCATGATTTCCAACGAGTTGAACCTAGCAGACGAAGCGTGCGACGATCCGCTTGCAGCAAGGAGGCTGCGACTCCATGAATAATTTCTACCGAGCATTGCGAGAAGCGTGGCGTCACTGGCTCCCGCTCAGCGCCGGGATCTTGTGCTCGTTCGTCATGGCGATGTTGTGGGGCGCGAATATCGTCGCGCTCTTTCCCGCCATCGAAACCATGGTTCATGGCGACAATCTGCAAACCTGGAACGAGAAGCGAATTATCGCCGCTCGGGAAAAAGTCGCCGCCCTGAAAACCGATTACCGAGAGACGGTCTTGCCTCCCAAGACGGACGGCAGCTACCACAAGCTCCGGTTAAAAAAAGATCTGCTCGGTGCCAAGCTGCAAGCGGAACAAGCCGGTCTTCGCTCGCACGAGAGTCTGCAACCCTGGATGCAAAAGTGGCTGCCGACTCAGCCATTTTCCACGGTGGTTTTGGTGCTGACTCTGGTGGTCTGCGGCACGATTTTGAAGCAGTTCTTCGGCATGGCCAACGTCGTTCTGGTCAGCTATGTCTCGCAGTGCATTGCCCGAGACGTCCGCCTCCGAATTTTCAGCAAAGCGGTCACGCTGGATCGCCACGGCTTCAACTCCCTGGGCACGAGCGGCTTTACCGCCTGCATCACTCACACCACCGACGGCTTGGCTCAGGGAATTACAGCGTTTTATGGCGGACTCCTGGCTGAGCCGCTGCGAATCATCTCCTGCCTCGCGCTGGCGTTGATGGTTTCGTGGCGAGTGACGCTCGCGTCTTTGATCTTCGCGCCCCTGATGTTCGTGTTGATGGTCTGGCTGAACCGAAAAATTCGAGGACTGGCACGCCAGGCATTGGATCGTTCATTGGGGTTTCACCACGTCATGCTCGAAGTCTTCGGTGCGCTGGGAACCGTGCAGGCCAACACGATGGAATCGTTCGAGCAGGAGCGATTCCGCAAATCGACCAAAGAGATGCGTCGCATGGGCGTCCTGGCCAGTTTCTACAACGCTCTCGCCAACCCCATCACCGAAGTCTTCGGCATCGCCGCTTTGTGTACGAGCCTGGGCACGGCGGCGTATCTCGTCATCACACAGGAAACCCATATCCTCGGCATTCGCATGACCAACCAGCCCATGACCATCGCCGAACTGAGCGTGGTCTTCGGCCTGCTCATCGGTGCCACCGAACCGCTGCGTAAGCTGTCGGGCGTCATTAGCGGCATCAACTTCGGCTCGGCGGCGGCGGACTTGCTGTACCCGTTGCTCGACAAGCAAACGCAAATCGTCGATCCCTCCGAACCGAAACAGGTTTCCAAGCCACATGGCCGCATCAAGTTTCAGGACGTCACCTTCAGCTACGACGGGACGCACAACGTGCTGACGAACGTCAATCTCACGATTCCCTTCGGCGAGCGTCTGGCCATCGTGGGCCCGAACGGCGGCGGCAAGAGCACCTTGATGAACCTCCTATGCCGGTTCTTCGACCCCCAGCAGGGGGCCGTCCTCATCGACAATACGTCGCTCAAGGATCTGGCGCTTTTCGACCTGCGCAGCCGCATCGCCATCGTTTCACAACAGTCCGAGTTCTTCAACGAATCCATCCTGCACAACATCCGCTATGGCCGCTGGGAGGCCACCGAGGAAGACGTCATTGAAGCGGCGAAGAAGGCCAAGGCACACGATTTCATCAGCGAGTTCGCGCAAGGCTACGAGACACCAGTGGGCCCCAATGGCCAGCGTCTGAGCGGCGGACAGCGGCAACGAATCGCACTGGCCCGTGCTCTGCTGCGCAATTCCGAGATCCTGATCCTCGACGAAGCCACCAGCCAGATCGACGTCGAGAGTGAAAAGCTGATCCACGAGGCGCTGTTGGAACACGCGCGCGACCGCACCTTGATCATGATCACCCACCGGCAAAGCACGCTCGCGCTGGCCACGCGAGTGGTGGAGATCGACCGCGGAACCTTGACGGTGGTTCGCGAAGCCCAGTCGAAAGCCGCATAAGGCAATCAAGGATGGAGGGCCGGCATGCGGATCTTGATCGACTGTAGCAACTACTTTTTAGACAACGAAAACCATGGGGATCGAGCGATCTATCAAGTGATGGTGCGGCGCCTGACCACGATGTGGCCGGCAGCCACAATTCATTTCATCACGCTGGACCCCGATCTCATCGAGAGGAATTGCCCCGGTGTTCGACCCCTGGTCTTGACCGAGCGTCACAACTGGGAAATGTTCCCCGCCGCCTTGGTGCGGCGGTCACGCTCGCGACGCGGCGTGTTCCTCGGCGGATTGCGTCTCCAGCCGCGTTGTCGAGCGCTTTGCCACACCTACCCTCCGCACGACATCCAGCGATTCGCAAAAACGCTCCGCGAGGCGGACTTGGTCATGGCGACCGGCGGAGGTTACTTCAGCGACTGCTTCGCAAAACACGCCGAAGGCCTGTTGGATACTCTGCAGGGTGGACTCTACTTCGGCAAGCCGACCGTCCTCATGGGCGGGGGGTTTGAGCCGGTGCAAGATGCCGGTTTACAGGCCAAAGCACGCGCCGTCTTGCCCTGTTTGGACTTGATCAGTTGCCGCGAGCACGTCACGGGACCGGCCCTTCTTCGAGACATGGGGGTTCCGAACGAGCGTGTCTTGGTCACGGGCGACGACGCGGTCGAACTGGCCTTCGACGCACGGCCGCCGAAGTTGGGAACGGGCCTAGGTGTCAATGTTCGTCAGTCGTCGTATGCCGAAATCAACGATGGCGTTGTCGAGCCACTTTGTGCAGCGCTGCGCGAAGCCATTCGCAAGTATCACGCGCCGCTCGTTCCAGTCCCGATTTCCCTGTTCGGCCCTTCGGACCCGGTGAGCATTGCGAAGGTGCTCGCTCGCTGTGGAGTCGCGGAGGATGGCCGTGATCCGCCCCGCACGCCGCTTGAGGCTGTGCAGCACGTTGGCCGATGCCGGGTGGTCGTTACCGGCAGCTACCACGCCGCTGTCTTTGCACTCTCACAAGGGATCCCCGTTGTCGCGTTTGGAAAATCGTTGCATTACGACACGAAATTACGCGGTGTCGCGGCCCAATTTGGCCGAGGCTGCACGGTGCTCGGAGCGGGTAATCCAGATTTTCAAGCCGCCCTGCAGGCCGCTATCGAACAGGCCTGGGAGACTGCGGAGGAAGTTCGCCCGCGCCTCCTGGAAGCCGCGCGACAACAAATCGATGCCGGCTGGCGGGCTTATCGCCGGGTGTCTCAGATTGTCGACGCTTGAAACTTTCAGAGGCTATCCGAAAAGCCCGTAGCCCGACCCCTTGTGGGTCGGAGGATTTTGAATGAGCGACAATTCCGCAGGAAAATCCAATCCTCCGACCCACAAGGGGTCGGGCTACGAAAGAAAGAACTACTTTTCGGATAGCCTCTCAATCGAAAATCAATAATCGACGTTTAGTCGATACCCCGTCGGCGACCCTGGTTCGTCAGGAACCAGTCATAGGTTGCCGAAATCCCGTCGCGTAGTTCGATCGAGTGCTTCCAGCCGAGAGTGTGGAGACGTCCCACGTCGAGCAATTTTCTGGGTGTCCCATCGGGCTTCGTGCGATCGAATTCCAGGTCACATGTCGGATAAACGATGTCTCGGATCGACACGGCCAGTTCGTGGATGGAGACGTCGATTCCCGTGCCGACGTTGATCGTGGAGCTTTCGCTGTAATGTTCCAGCAGGAACAAGCACGCCGCAGCCAAGTCATCCACATGCAGAAACTCGCGACGAGGCGTGCCGCTGCCCCAGATGGTCACGTTGGTCAGACCCTGGCTTTTGGCGTCATGAAATCGACGGATCAAGGCGGGGAGCACATGCGACGATTCGTGTGAAAAGTTGTCATTCGGACCATACAAATTCGTCGGCATCGCGGAAATAAAGTCGCAGCCATATTGCTTGCGGTAGGCTTCGCAGGCTTTCACTCCGGCGATCTTGGCGATGGCATAGCCTTCGTTAGTCGGTTCCAGCGGGCCAGTGAGCAGATCGTCTTCCTTGATCGGCTGAGGACAATCGCGGGGATAGATGCACGAGCTTCCCAGATACAGGAGCTTCCGCACATCGTGCTTCCACGCGGCGCGAAGCACGCTGGCCTGGATCATCAAGTTCTCGTGGAGAAAATCGGCCGGCTCGCGCGAATTGGCGAGGATTCCACCCACTTTGCCCGCTGCCTGAATGACATAGCTCGGCCTCTTGGCTCGAAACCACGCTTCGACGGCATGCAAGTCGGTGAGGTCCAGTTGTGAGCGATTCTCTCGCAGGATGTTGGTGAAGCCGGCTTGTTCCAAGCAGCGAACGATCGCCGATCCGACGAGACCATTGTGTCCAGTCACAAAAATCGCGGCATCTTTGGGAAGGGGAATACGCATAGCCTGTTGATCATCGTTTCAAGATGCGTGAAGGAATCTGGCGGTTCTTCGCGATTCGAACGCTGCTGGCGCAATCACCGAATGAATCGGCAACTCAAAGGCACGTGGAGGGCAGAGCCGGAAAAACTCGTTCAGCGCGAGTCCTATTCGATACTCACGCGGTAGGGCAAGTGCGGTTTGCCAAGGCAGCTCGATGACGATGCCGTATGTCTCGCTTCACGAGAAGTGTCCATATTGCGAAAAAAAAACGATGCGTTGAAAAGCGAATTGCAGTAGAAGTCCGGGATAAGATTGAGCGCCAATTGTTACCACGGAACAACGTCCACATCAGTCGAGGCATCTCTTGGGAACTCCGATCGAGTTTTCGATTATTACACCTTCCGGTATCAGTCCGAAACTGCTGGCAGCGACGCTCGCCAGCGTCGCATCTCACCCAAGACGTTTGCAGCACTTCGTGGTCGGTCAGGGTGCCGCGACCGAGGGCCAGAATCCGGGTCTCTGGACGTGGGTTGACGAACCGGTGGTGGATGCCGTCCCCGCAGTGAATCAGGGACTTCGCCGCGCCACGGGAGACCTCGTGGCTTGGTTGAACGCCGGAGACATCTACTTTCCCGAGACGCTTTCATCCGTGTGGGAGTTTTTTCGCGAACGTCCGGACGTCGACGTGGTCTACGGCGATGCCGTCTTTCTGGACGAAGACGACCGCATCCAAGGCGAGTTTTCTGCGAAGCCCTGGCGAGCGGGACGGCTACAACAAGGATGTTGCTTTTGTCAGCCGGCAGTGTTCTTGCGCCGACGAGTCATTGAGCAACACGGCTTGCTCAACGAAGGACTGCGATTCTGGGCGGACTACGACTACTGGTTGCGGCTGGCACAGGCCGGTGTTCGCTTTGAGCAACTCCCGCGGTTGCTCGCCGGCTGCCGCGTCGTTGGCGCGGCGAACGCCCTGGGCCCAATGGAACGCGATCGCTCGCTGGAGGCTGTGGAAGAATTGAATTCGTTGTTTCATCGGCAACTTGGCCACGTTTCCGCTCGCTGGTTGCTTCACGAGGGGCGCGCTGCCGCCTATCACGCCGGCACAGACCACTCACAGGGCCGCCGCTATTACGTCAGTGCTCTACAACATGCCTGTCGTGCCGCCTTACGCTGGAACGGAACCCCGTGGTATTCGCTTCGAACACTCGTGTTGTTACCAGCCCAGCACATTCGCCACGAATGGCGACTCCTGAAACGCCGCCGGAAATCAGCGAAGGGTCTGCGGCCGCGTCCTTCTGTTGATTTCCTTTCCAAGTTTTTCAAGCCACGAATTTTTAATTTGCGGCAGCACGAGCCGCGACCGTTGGAAATTCCGCCGGCCTATCAGGACGTGGTCGCGTTGAACCAACCGCCTACGATGTCGATTGTCACTCCCAACCTGAATCAAGGGGCGTTTCTGGCGGCGACGCTGAACAGTGTCTTGAGCCAGGAGTACCCACGATTGGAATACATCGTGCAAGACGGCGGCTCGAAAGACGAAAGCGTGGAGGTGATTCAGCGCTTCGCCGAGCGACTCAGGCACTGGGCTTCCGAACGTGATCGCGGACAGACGCAGGCCATCAACCGCGGCATGCGGCACACCACGGGTGAGATCATGGCCTACTTGAATTCGGATGACATCTTGCTTCCCGGTGCGCTGGCGTATGTCGCGAAGTACTTTGCGGATCATCCGCAGGTCGACGTTCTGTACGGTCACCGAGTCCTGATCGACGCGCAGGGCGACGAGATCGGCCGCTGGGTCTTGCCGCCGCACGACAACCACGTCCTGTCGTTCGCCGATTATATTCCACAAGAGACGATGTTTTGGCGGCGACGGATCTGGGACCGCGTCGGCGGTGCGCTGGACGAGAGCTTTCAGTTCGCGATGGACTGGGATCTGATCCTGCGTTTCCGGGACGCCGGGGCGAAGTTCGCTCGAGTGCCGCGATTTTTGGGCGCGTTTCGCATCACCGACGATCAAAAATCGTCGCAACAAATTTTGACGACGGGGCGTCGGGAAATGGATCGCTTACGCCAACGAGTGCTAGCACGCACTCCGAACTCGGAGGAGATTCACCGCGTGATTCGGCCGTACCTGCGGCGTCACTGGCTGTGGGACAAGATGTACTTAGCGGGCATCGTGCGATTCTGAGCGGACCTTGGCTTCGGGAGCCGTCGAATCCAAGCCTGAGGATTCGTGGCATGGCTCGTGTCATCAACACCCGCAATTTCACGTCTTGACTGAATCGTCATTCTCAAACAGGGTTCCCACCAGCCTTGGAAACTCTTGCGAATGGATGCCGATGCCACCACCAGTGATGCAGGCGGGCCATTTTCCGTTCAGCTCCCGGTAACCAGCGCAGATGCCGCGGCCAGCCATCGCTTCGTTCGCGGCACAGAACGCGCCAGAGCCCATAGAACCAATTCACCGATACGAAGCCGGCCCGCTCGGTACAGACGCGGAGAATTTCTTCGTGAATCTGTTTGCGGGCCGACATGGTCTTGGTTTCGGCATAGAGTCGCGAGCAGGCCAGCACGTCATGGAGGTGTTCGATGTGTCCGCCGGCGCGGTCGATGCGAATCCAATAGTCATAGTCCATCGCGTACTGCAAACGATCGTCGAATGGTCCGACTTTCTCTGCCATCCGCGTGCGCCAGAAGGCTGCCGGCTGACAGACAAAGCAGGTTTTCATCAATCCGTCGAACGAGTAATCGGCCGTGTGGTATTTGCCGATGACGCGATCTTCCTTGTCGATGTAGTGCGCCTCGCCGTAGAGCATGTCGCATTGCGGATGGCGGAGGAAATAATCCACGACCTTTCCGACGGCATCGGGGAGGAGCACGTCGTCGGAATTCAGGTACGCCTGAATCTCGCCATGCGTCCGGGCGAATCCCTTGTTGATGGCGTCTGTCTGCCCGCGGTCACGCTCCGAAACCCACGGGAAGCGGTCGCCGTAAGACTTGAGAATCTCCACCGATTCATCGGTTGAGCCACCGTCGATGACGACGTATTCGATGTGCGGATACGTCTGGCTCAAGACGCTTTCGATGGTTCGCCGCAGGAAGCGACCTTGGTTGTACGAAGGGGTGATGATGCTAATCTGCGGAAGATCACGGGGCTTCGAAGACATCGGTTCGGCCTGTTGGAATTCACGGATCCTTGCGATGCGTTGGTCCGAAACACCTCTCGCATTTGCTCGCGTGTGATCGGCAGCCGGCGCGGAGATATAGGTGGACTCGATCAAGCGAATCAATCCCGATTGCGGCGAAGCCGCACCGTTTCGTTTTCATCGTCACCAGAATTTCCTGCCGTGTTCTGATCACGCTCGCCACGTCATGCCAATTTGGATCAGCCGTCTCGCTGAAGCGTGCCGACGCTAGGCAAGTCGTCTCTTTGCACGAACTGCCGCGATGAGACTAGCCTTCAAACAATCGCCCCCCACTGAGGCAAGTTCAGTGGGGGCGATTGATTGAGGACTCGCGCCCCCATCACCACCGCAATTCGCTCGGCGGAATCTTGTGCGTGTTGCGTTTGACGGTCGTGATGTGGCCGTCCGCCAGATAAATCACTCGGTCGGCCATGTCGGCGATGGCCGCGTTGTGCGTGATCACCGCTGTCGTCGTGCCGAGTTCCTGATTCACTCGCTGGATGACCTCCAACACGACAATGCCGGTCTGAATGTCGAGCGCCCCGGTCGGCTCGTCACAGAGCAGAACGTCGGGTTGCTTCGAGACCGCGCGCGCAATCGCGACACGTTGTTGCTCACCGCCGGACAACTGCGCCGGAAAGTGATCCAGCCGATGACCGAGACCGACCATTTCCAAAGCCTCCTTGGGCACCATCGGATTCTTGGCGATCTCCGTGACGAGCGCGACGTTCTCGCGAGCCGTCAGGCTGGGGATCAAGTTGTAGAACTGAAACACAAACCCGACATGATTCCGGCGATAGCTGGTCAGCAGCGCGTCGTCATCGCTGGTGAGATCTTTGCCGCGATACGTCACCGTCCCGGCCGTGGGCACATCCAACCCGCCGAGAATGTTCAGCAACGTCGATTTGCCGCTGCCCGATGGGCCCAGCAGCACGATGAATTCCCCTTCGTACAAATCCAAATCGACGCCGCGCAGGGCATGCACCTCGACCTCACCCATGCGGTACACCTTCGTGATGCCGCGCGCTTGATACACGCTGTGAGTGCTGGTCGGGTTGGGAAGCGCTGTCAAAGTCACGTGTCCTGCCTCTCCGCGCGAGCAAAGCTCAACGAGAATCCGCTGCTAATCTCCCGCAACATGGCGCAAATCCGGATGACTGGCAACTGATCCAAGACCGCAAAGGGCTCGCACGCCATGTGCTTTGCGCAGCCAACATCACTTTGCCGTTGAAACCTGTCTTGTGAAATCGACGCCTTGCTGCGACTGTCAGGGAACAGACAAGGAAACAGGCGAACGGGCCACGACGATGCGATTGCGCGGCAAAGCAGTGGATTGGTTGATCGGAGCGTTCGCCGTGTTGGTGTTTCGCTGTCTGTTCAAAACGTTGCGGCTGAGATTTCACACGGCCAACAACACCAACCCCTATGCGATTGGAGGCGATGACCGGTTCATTTACTGCGTCTGGCACGATCAATTGCTGATTCCGATTTTCGGCGGCAAGCATCGTCACACGGCGGCGCTGGTCAGCCAGAATCAGGATGGCTCGTTCGTCGCGGCGGGATTGCGCAGCGCGGGGATTCTGCCGATTCGTGGTTCGAGCAACCGTGGCGGAGCACAAGCCATGCGGCAACTCATTCGCGAGTCGGAAGGCAAGCACATCGTGATGACTCCCGACGGACCGCGCGGGCCGCGGCGGAAACTCTCGGCGGGCGTCGTGTTTCTCGCCGCACAATCGGGACGAGCAATCGTCCCCACCGCCTTTACCTGCGAACGAGGCTGGCGATTCGGAGTCGGCTGGACGGACCTGCTGGTTCCGCAGCCGTTCTCCAAAGTCCATCTCCTGACCGGCGAACCAATTCACATTGCACCGGGTCTCTCGAATCTGCGCGACGACGTTGCACGGGTGCAAGCCGCGATGCTGGTGATGAACGCGCGCGGAAACCAGTTGGCGGGACTCCCGGCGGATCCGGAGACGCCCGCAGAGATCGCGGCGTAAACCTCGCCGGTCTCATTCATGACCGTGCGCGGCATCGTCTGTGGAACGAGATTGGTGTCTCGGTTCCACCAGCCGCAGCGAGGCCAGCCAGCCTAGTGCGATCACGCCGCTGACTCCGATGAAGACTCGCTCAAAGCCCCCCAGCCAGTCCACCAGCCAACCCACCAGCGGCGCGAAGATAAACGGCACCGCCAAGCAGGCGTGCAACGTCGCCACGTACAACGGATGCTGAGCCGGTTCGGTCAGCTCCAAGGCGTAGTTGGTCAGCGTCTTGATCGTCACCGGCGTCAGCCCCAGGAAGAAGAACGTGATCCAAAAATGTTGTGGTCCCCAACCTTCAACGCCGCTGGTGAAGAACAACGCGAGCAACGGCACGCTCGCCGTGCCGAACACTTGCCACTGCAATGACAGCCGATTTCCAAAACGATCCGCCAGCTTCCCGGACACCCAGCTAAACAACCCCACGGCCGCGTTCTGAGCGATCACCCACAGCATCAACTGATAGCCGATCTGATCGCGTGCGACATGCTGTTGCCCCAACGCCTGAAAGTGCGGGAACAGCAACTGAATCGCGATGAACAGCATCGCCACGATCGCCAGCCGCCGAAAGTCGCGATTGTCCCGCACCAGTCGATACGAAGCGCCGAGGCCCCCCTCCGCGTGGGGCACGTTTTCAACGTGCCCGTCCTCTGCAACGACATCTTGCACGGGCACGTTGGAAACGTGCCCCACGTCGGAAGGCTCCTTCACGAAGAAGCAGGTCGCTCCCGCCACCAGGAATCCCAAACCTGAAAATCCAAAGATGTAGCCGAAGCCGCGATCCGGCAGACTCAACCAGTATTGCAGCAGGAACCACGCGCCGATGATCGACGTGATCGAACCGCCGATGCCGGAGAGTCCCAGCAGTTCGCCGCGCCGATCCGCTCGAATCAGTTTGCCTTGCAGCGTGCCGAAGACTTGTTGATTCAGCCCATTCGACGCGAAGAAGATCAAATACAACAGCAGGAATGCCGGCGGCAGCCACGCTCCGCGTTTGTCTGCGGTCAGCATCCAAATGGCCGCGACCGCCAGCATCGAAAAGCCCAAGCCCGCCGATGTCCCCAGCAGACTCCACTTCTTCACACGAGCCGCTCGTAATCGTCGCGCAAAGAAGATCGGCGGCAAGCTCTGACCAAAGCGATTGAGCACCGGCAAGCATCCGCGCAGCCAACCGGCTCCGGCGATGCTGTCCAGGAACGCCGGGATAATCACGCTCTCGGTCTTGAAGATCCACGCGAACCGCAGCAGCACGGAATACGCCGACAACGCCAGCAGATTGTGCGGCTCAAGCTGCCGCACCTGCGACTTGCGGTCGTCATCGAGAACAGCATCCGTTGCCGAGTTGTCGCGATCCATGCGAACTCACCGTGAGAATCCAAGAGGAGCCGTCAACACTGAACCGCAGCGAGGTCCGTGCTTGGCATCGTCCCTGACCGTTGGCAAATTGCCAAGGTGAGTCTGCCGCTCAATCACGATCGCGAATTCCACAGCCTTTGGCCGATTGGTTTGATTGTCGTACCGACACTTGCTGCGGATGCCACGTTCCGCGTGAATCATCGATCCAGCCGCTTCGACGCACCGTCGAAGCGGCCTGCGCGAGTCCCCGATACAAGCCAAACGCTCACAAGACACAGCCGGCCAACAGACCACTCAATCTGTCCCGCCATCATCCACTGCCTGAACAGTCTCTTGCGGAGGAGAGGATTCGATCCGCCAATCTCCATCCCGCAACAAGGGGTTGCCGGTCAGCGAAAATCGCCGCGAGCCGTTGATTGACTGGCTCAAGCGGCCGAGGTAGACCGCCTGACAAGCAATGGATCATTTTCAAACAAGATGCCCGTTGATCGGGGTCAGCCAAGGAGTCTCAAGTGGTCAGGTCTGGATCGTTTCTTGGACTCGGTTTGGCATTTGTCGTCTTCGGCTCCTGGGCGCTGGGATTGTGGTACGCGAGTGGCTGGACGTGGCTGTTGAAAGTGGGTGGCGTGCTGACTGGAATCGGCGTGCTTGCGGTTCTGGCCAACGTGCTCTTTCGCCGGCTGGGAGGGGACTAATACGGATCGCAGAAATTAGCCGCGCGGCGCTAGCCCCGGTTACACGGCATGAACCGGGGCTAGCG
>CAMDDX010000176.1 GCA_945893075.1 Planctomyces sp. SH-PL62
GTCGAGTCATCGAGACCCACCACGATCCGCGATCATTCGGTGGGTCTCGATGACTCGACCCACCCTACGTTCGGCACCTGAGAAGAGGCGGAATGATTCCTACGCAAGCTCGAGTCGTGATCGTCGGCGGCGGTATTGCCGGAGCCAGCATCGCCTATCACCTGGCCAAGCTGGGTTGGCGCGACATCGTGGTGCTCGAACAGGCCGAACTCGTCAGCGGCACGACGTCGCATGCTCCGGGACTGGTGGGGCAACTGCGATCCAACGCGAGTCTCACGAAGCTGCTCATGGATAGCGTCGCGCTGTATCGCACGCTGCGAGTGAATGGCGAGGCGGGTTATTTTCCAGTGGGCAGCTTGCGCGTGGCCTCGTCGAAAGAACGTTTCGCGGAGCTTGAACGTCAGGCGGAGTTCGCTCAGCGAGTCGGCTTGGAGGCCCATCTGCTCGGCCCGGCGGAGGCGGCTCAGCAGTGTCCGCTGATGAGCCTCGATGGCGTGGAAGGCGCGTTGTTTGTCCCCAGCGACGGATCGGCAACAGCCACCATTTTGGCGCGGAGTCTGATCGACGAAGCGCAGCGATCAGGCGTTTCGTTTCACGCCCACGTTCGAGTCCGCGCGATCGAAGCACCCAATGCCCGTATCCGCGCGGTCGAGACGACCGAGGGCCGCATCGAAACGGAAACGCTGGTCGTCGCTGCGGGCATTTGGTCGCCGCTGATCGCTCGCATGGTGGGAGTCTCGCTGCCGCTGACACCGATGCAGCATCAATACGTCATGACGGCCCCGCTGCCTGAGCTGTCCGGTCTGACGATCGCCAACCTGCGCGATCCCGACAAGCTGGTCTACTTGCGGCAGCGCGACGAGGCTTTAGTCATCGGCGGCTATGAGCGGAATCCGCGGTTGTTCTCCGTGGAGGCGATTCCGGATCGCAGCGACCCGACGGTGCAGACGTTCGATGCCAGCCACTTCGAGCAACTCCGCAGCGCGATGGCCGAACGTGTGCCCTGTTTGGCGACGGCGGAGTTGGCGAAAGGCGTCAATGGCCTGGAGTCATTCACTCCCGACGGGGAATACTTGCTCGGCCCATCGCACGAGGTGCGTGGCTTTTGGGCCGCGTGTGGCTTCTGTGCTCACGGCATCTCCGGTGCCGGTGGCGTGGGCAAAGCTCTGGCCGAATGGATCGTCACAGGCCAACCGAACGTTGATCTCTCGGCCACGGCTCTGGACCGGTTCGGGACGCAAGCCGCGGACCCGCGCTTCATCGACCAGGGTGCGTGTCGAGTGTACGGCACCTACTATGACCTGCGGCGAGCAGAAGCGGTTCGCTAGTGCTTTGTCACACGCAATAAATCAGGATGCAGAAATCAGCCGCAGGGCGCTAGCCCCGGTTCTTGCCGGGCAAACCGGACGCTAGCGCGTTCCGGCTCACAACAACCAGGATCAACGCATGACTGCTCTGAATTGGAATAGCTGCCAACTGACTCACGGATGGCAGCGCGGGGTGACGGCTTTCTTTCATGGACTCGGCATGACCGAGGCGGATTTCGACAGGCCGCAGGTCGGTATCGGCGTGCCGCTGCTGGAAGGGAATCTGTGCAACGTCCATGCGTATGACCTGGGCCGTAAGGTGGCTGAAGGTTGTCGCGAGGCGGGGCTGTTGGGCTTTCTGTTCGGCACGCCGGGAGTCAGCGACAACCTCACGCAAGGTCTCGAAGGGGGCGGCGCGAGTCTCGTGTCGCGGAACTTGATTGCGAATTCGGCCGAGTGCGTCGTGACCGCTCACTGCTACGACGCGATGGTCGGACTGCACCACTGCGACAAGAACGGGCCGGGCTTTGCGATGGCTCTGGCGCGGATGAATTATCCCGGCTTGATCCTCAGCGGCGGCAGTATTCTCCCCGGCTGCTATCGCGGCAAAGACGTCACGATCCTGGATGTCTACGACTCGCAGGCAGCCGCTTCCGTCGGAGCGATCCCGCAGTCAGAGGCCGATGAAATCCGGCGCGTCGCTTGTCCGGGACCGGGCGGTTGCGGCATTGCAGCTTCGTTTAATACCTGGGGACTCGCGCTGGAAACAATCGGCCTGATGCCGCCGCAGAGTAGCTCGATCCCGGCCATTGATGCTGCCAAGCAACAAGACTGTCTCAACGCTGGAGGACTCGTTCGCAATCTGCTCGAACAACAAATCCGCCCACGCGACATTCTCACTCGCCAAGCCTTCGAGAACGCAGCCGCCATGATCGCGACGGCTGGTGGTTCCACGAACGCCGTGTTGCACTTGTTGGCTCTGGCGCGAGAAGCCCAGATTGAATTCACGCTTCAAGACTTACAAGTCATTCTGAAGAAGACGCCGGTGATGTGCAGCTTCGCTCCGCGCGGAACGAAGACGATGGTCGATCTGCACAAGCTCGGCGGCACATCGGTGCTGCTGAAGCATCTGATCCGAGCGGGCATCATCGACGGCCGCTGCCTGACGGTGACGGGCCGCTCGCTCGCGGAGAACGTCGCGACCGCGAGTGATGTCTCTGCCGAGAATGGCTTGATCGCGCCGTTGGACGCGCCATTCAAGAGCTTCGCCGATATGCAGGTGTGCTACGGCAACCTCGCTCCGGACGGCATCGTCTTCAAAGTGTCGAGCCTGAACGATCCGCGTTTTCGCGGACCGGCGATGTGCTTCGAGACCGGCAAGCAGGTCTCCGACGCGGTCGAGCAGCGGCGCATTCGACCTGGCAGTGTCATCGTGCTCCGCAACCTGGGACCGGTGGCATCAGGGATGCCGGAAGTCGTCCTGGCCGCATCAGCCCTGTCCGTTCCCGAATTGAACGGCAAGGTGGCGTTGATTTCGGACACGCGCGTCTCAGGCATTTCACACGGCGCGATCGGCGTGCATTGTGCGCCCGAAGCAGCCGTCGGCGGTCCCATCGCGCTCGTCCACGACGGTGACGAGATCAGCTTCGATCTGCTGGCCGGCAACGCCACGCTGCATGTAAGCGACGAAGAACTCGCTCGCCGCCGCCAAGCGTGGGTCGCTCCGGTCATTCAACACGCGCGCGGTTACCTCGCGGACTTCGCCGCGACGGTCGCTCAGGCCAATCACGGTTGTGTGAGCCGCGCGCTTTATCCCTCATGTTGACGAGCAGAAACGCTACCATGTCTGTCGTCCCGATTGAGCGTGCGAGGAACCGCCATGATCACGATCTCCGGCCAACCGATGCGAACGTGCGAGGGAGTGACTCGGCGCGAATGGCTGCGTGTCGGAGGACTGGGTTGGATGGGACTGCCGGGTCTCGGCCTCCCCGCGCTCTGGCAAGGACACGCGACGGCGAGCGAACACAAGCCGCGAGCCAAGGCTTGCATAGTGCTTTTTATGTTTGGCGCGCCAGCGCATCAGGACACCTGGGATTTGAAGCCGAACGCTCCGTCCGCCGTGCGCGGTGAGTTCCAGCCCATCTCGACGAACGTGCCGGGCATTCAAGTCGGCGAGCACATTCCTCGGCTGGCTCAACTGGCGGATCGGTATCTGCAAATCCGCTCGGTCACGCATCCCGACAACACGCACACGGTCGCGATGCACTACATGCTTTCCGGAGTACGTCATCGCCGGCCCGCGACCAATCCGCAAAACGCGGCGGACGATTTTCCCTGCTTCGGAGCCGTGCTGAATCATGTTCGCCGAGGCCACGAATCCGCCACCGGCGGACTGCCAACCTCGGTGAGCCTCAACGCACCGGCCAATCAGGTGTCGGCGAACAATCACATCTTTCCCGGCTTCTTCGCGGGCTTCTTGGGCCAAGAATCCGATCCGCTGTTTATCCCACAGCACGCCAACCGAGCGGACTTTCAGCCTCTGCCAGCCATCGAGAGTGTGCAACGCTTGTGGGATCGTCGCCGCTTGTTGACACAATTCGATCAGCAGTCGGCGCATCTCAATCAGTTAGCCTCGGTCCGAGACTTCGGCAACTATCACGATCAAGCCGTTCAATTGCTGACCTCACCCGCCGTGCGGAGCGCGTTCGACGTCGCTCAAGAACCGGTCCCGCTGCGCGAACGCTACGGCCAGACGCCATTCGGCCAAGGCTGTCTGTTGGCGCGGCGGCTGGTCGAAGCGGGCGTCTCGCTGGTCACTGTGAATTGGGAACGGGACGACGCCTACTGGGACACACACTCGGACAACTTCAACCTCCACAAAAAGAAGTTGCTGCCCAACATGGACCAGGGCTTCTCCGCGCTGTTGCTCGATCTGGAAGAGCGCGGCCTGTTGGACGAAACATTGATTGTCTGGCTGGGCGAGTTCGGCCGCACTCCCACGATCAACAAGAGCGCCGGCCGAGACCACTGGGCCGCCTGCAACACCGTGGTCCTCGCTGGAGCCGGCCTGCGCGGCGGCATGATTCACGGAGCCTCCGATCGCCAAGCCGCCTATCCCGCACGCGACCCCGTCGGCCCGGAAGACCTCGCCGCCACGATTTATCATTTGCTCGGTATCGACCCGCATCGCCTGCTGCGCACGCCCGAAGGCCAACCAGTGCCGCTCTCCACCGGCGAACCGATTCACGCGATCTTGTAGGATGGACTTCCCCCCGTTTTGCGGGCGCGTAGAAAAACGCGTAGAGTGCAAGACGAGGAGCGAGAACAATGCGTCAGCGACGGAAGTTTACACGAGAGTTCAAGGTTGAGGCCGTTCGGTTGTCGAGGCAGCCAGGGCGGAGTGTTGGCGAGGTGGCGAAGAGCCTTGACGTTGGCGAAGGTCTGCTGCGGAGGTGGCGGGACGAGTTCGGGGCGGAAGGAGGCTCGGCTTTTTCCGGTTCCGGGAAGCAAACCGGTCTGGAGGAAGAGATTCGCAAGTTGCGGGCCGAGGTCGAGCGGCTGCGGATGGAGCGTGAGATCTTAAAAAAAGCGACGGTCTTCTTCGCGAAGGAGCAGCGATGAGGTACGCCTTCATTGAGGATCATCGAGCGACCTGGCCGATTGCCATTCAATGCCGCGTGTTGGCGGTGGCTCGCAGCGGTTACTACGAGTGGCGTCGTCGGCCGGTGAGCGAACGGGCGCAGCGTCGCGCGTCGTTGACGGCTCAGATTCGCGAGTTCCACGTCGGTCATCATGCGAGTTACGGTTCACCGCGCGTGCATCGAGAACTGCGATCTCGCGGCGAAGCGGTCAACGAGAAGACGGTGGCGAAGGTGATGCGTGAAGCGGGCATCCAGGCCAAGTCGCAACGGAAGTTTCGCGTGACGACGACCGACTCGAATCACACTCAGCCGGTGGCTGAGAACGTTTTGAATCGGGAATTCACGGCCCAACAGCGGAATCAAAAATGGGTGGCGGACATCACCTACATCGCGCCCCTGGAAGGCTGGTTGTACTTGGCGGCGGTCATCGACTTGTTCACTCGCAAGGTGGTGGGTTGGTCGATGTCGGAGCGGATCGACAGCCGGCTGGTGGTCGATGCGTTGGAGATGGCGGTCTCTCGCGAGCTTCCCGTGTCATCGGAACTTTCGAGTGCGGGTCTCGTCGCGCATTCGGATCGCGGGGTGCAGTACGCCAGCGAGCACTATCAAGGCGTGCTCACGCAACACGACATCGAATGCAGCATGAGCCGCAAAGGCAACTGCTGGGACAACGCTCCGGCCGAGAGCTTCTTCGCGACGCTCAAGAAGGAATTGGTGCATCACGAAACCTATGCGACTCGTGAGGCCGCTCGTGCGAGCCTGTTCGAGTACATCGAAGTCTTTTACAACCGCGAACGTCGACACTCGGCCTTGGGTTATGTGTCGCCGCTCGCGTTCGAGGAGGCCGCCTAGCTGGCTCGGTCCGCGACCTGCCCCCGGTGGATCGCGCGGCCGTGGGGAGCCTTTTTCGCCGTGAGTGTCTGTTTTTGAATTCCACGTCCACTCACGGCGAAAAAGACTCCCCACGGCAATAAGAACTCCTGCGGAGTTCCTGATCATGTCACCCTGTCTGTTACATCCCTAACCCAGCGCCCACCGAACGCGGGGAAGCCCATCTCTTTCTACGTGCCCTGCGAGATTCCCGGCGTGCCTGAAAATCACGTGAACAAGGACGTGAAGTCGTAAGGCGTGCGACGTGGCCGCCAAGCTTGGTTAATCTGTGTTCGCGATGTTGCGTCTGCGGACATGGGACCGATGGCGACACAAGGAGTCCCCTGGACTTTGTCGCAGCGCATAATTGCCGTCGCAGCGAGTTTCGATTGTTTGTTGGCTTTAGCCAAATGGTACGATCCTCGTTGAATTCAGATGATCCGGCCGATTCCCAGTTCGTAGAGTACCGCGACGGAACTCTGCATTTGCATGCCCGAAGATCGGGGACTGCTTCCGCGGGATTGATGATCAGGGGTTCTAATGCGTCGGTTGTGTTTCGCGTCGTCTGTGTTTGCGACGTTTCTTTTCGTGGTCTGGTACTGCTCGCGAGGCAGCACGCCAGAATTGTTTCAAAACGCTTGGCAATTGTTGCAGCGTGGTTCGACCACCGAAGCGATCACGCAATTACGAATTCTTCAGCGACGTTCGCCGGATTCCTCGGAAGCCCGGTTGTTACGAGCGGCAATTGATGTGCGGTTGGGGATGCCAGACTTAGCGTTGAGGCACCTGCAGCACATACCTGGCGACAAATACCGCGAGCAATCGTTGATGGTTGCGGGGGAGAGCTACTACCGCCTGCACCGATACCTTGAGGCGGAAGTCGCGTTTAGGCAGTTGACCGAACTCAATCCAGATTCGGAACTCGGTCTGAAGTGGCTGGTGGCGGTCTATTATGACCTCGGGGCTTATGACGATGCGACTGACATTTCAAATCGGCTGACCGCACTTCGATCTCAAGACTTCACTCCGCATCGGATGTTGGGAGTGATGGCCCGGGATTTTGAACGCAACCAACAGGCGATTTCACATTTTCGCAGGGCGTTGGAGCTTGGCCCTCCGCAAGACGTGCGAGTCGAAATTATCGAAGAACTTGCCGCTACGCTGGTTGACGAGCATGAGTATGACGAAGCGGTCGCGCTGATCGAAAAGTCGCTCGTGCAGACTCCTGTGACAAATCATTCGCTCGCAAGGTCAAATTGGGCTCTTGGGAACCAAGAGCTTGCGGTTAAGCATCTGGCGCTCGCCGAAGAAGGCGTGCCGATGAATGACTCAGTGGCATTGACTCGAGCCCGTTTTGCACTGGAGTCCGGTGAGCCAGAGCGGGCGGAATCGATCCTCCGGAAAATCTTGAAGTCCGACTCAGCCAATATTGATGCCTACTATTACCTAGGGTTGGTTCTTGCCAAACTTGGTCAAAACGAAGAGTCTCGAATTGCCCATACGGAACACGCCCGGCTTGTGTCACTCAAGGAGACTCTCACAGAATTGAACATCAAAGCGATCCAGAATCCTCGTGACCGGCATGTCCGTCTTGAGTTGGCGGACGTCTGTGAGAAATTAGGAAAACAGGATCTTGCCCAGATGTGGCGTCGAGCCGCAAATGCTTGTTTATCAATCGAAGCGGTTCAAACGCAGCCTTCATCGGATCCTTGACTCACTGATCGAATCATCGTGAGCGTACGAGGAATCGTTTTTTGCTCGCTCATTTTGGCCGTCGATCTGCTGGGGTTTTGGAGTTGGTTGCATTCGGTGACGTAGGTTGTCCGCGCGGACTAGGGTCGATCTCTCGAAACCAGCAGCGAGCCGAGCAAACGCTGATTGCTGTTGCGGCGATTTGATTCATGGGATTGAGAAGCCGAGTTCTCGGGTTGTTCCGGCAAGTCCATCGGTTTCGCCTTGTCGAATGCTTTTTTGTTGATGACACTGTTATCCGCAGTTTTTAGAAGGCTCAAGTTCGTGTGCTGCGGTTGTGTTTGGCGGGCGAAACGAGCCGATATTGATTCGCACGGCTCAGCCGTGGCAGGCAACCCGGAGACCACCGATGGCGATCTCGCAAGGTCCGCAGCATCCGCGGATGACTCGTCGCACGGCTGTGCAAGCCGGTGCCGTGGGGTTGTTGGGATTGGGAACGAATCATCTCTCGGCACTGCGTGAAGTTCACAGCAAAGAGACGCTGCCACGAAGCGGGACAACGGGTACCGGCAAGGCGAAGTCCTGCATCTACATCTTTCTCTCCGGCGGGCTGTCGCAGCATGACAGTTTCGATTTGAAGCCAGACGCGCCGGCCGAGGTACGTGGCGAGTTCAATCCGATCGCGACGAAGACGCCAGGCCTCGACATCTGCGAGCATCTGCCTGGGCTAGCGAATCAGAGCGACCGCTGGGCCGTCGTGCGATCTCTGACGCATCCGAGCAACGATCACACGCTGGGGCATTACTTCATGCTGACGGGGCGCAGCGTCACATCGCCGGGTTTCGTCGGCGACCGCCAGCCGCGGCCCAGCGATTGGCCGAGCATCGCGTCGATCGTCGGCGATGCCGTGCCGCGGCGCAGCAACAATCTGCCTCCAGCGATTGTGTTGCCGGAGCGGCTCGTGCATTGGTCGGGAGGCGTGATGGCCGGAGCCTACGGTGGGCTGATGGGTCGGCATCGCGATCCGTTCTTCATCGAGGCGTCACCCTACGGCAACCCATTCTGGCGCGGAGCGTATCCCGAATTCACGTTCGCCAACGAAACCAAGAAGGCCCCGAAGGAACCCGACGCGAGAATCTATCAGGCTCCGAACATCTCACTGTCGCCGGATCTCAACCTGAACCGAGTCAACAGCCGCGTCGATCTGCTGCGTGAACTCGATTTGCAGCGCAGCGAGTTGGAGCGATCCGCCGCCGGGCAGAGCTACGACGATCATCGTCAATCGGCGATCTCGCTGCTGGCGTCGCGCGATGTGCGACGAGCCTTCGACGTCACGAACGCGGACGAGGCGACTCAAATTCGGTACGGTCGCAACAGCTACGGCTGGTCGCTGCTGATGGCGTTTCGGCTGGTCGAATCGGGCGTCAATCTCGTCCAAGTGAACCTCGGCAGCAACGAGACTTGGGATACTCACGGAGACATCTTCCATCGACTGAAGAACAAACTCTTTCCGCCGACCGATCGTGCTCTGTGTGCGTTGCTGGACGACCTGCATTCGAGCGGTTTACTCGACAACACATTGGTCGTCATGGCTGGTGAGTTCGGCCGGACTCCGAAGCTGTCGCTGCTGAACGAGTCGTACCCGCAACCTGGGCGCGATCATTGGGGAGCCGTGCAAAGCGTCTTCTTCGCCGGGGGCGGAGTCCCCGGTGGCACGGTCATCGGTTCGTCCGACAAGATTGCGGCGTACCCCGCCAGCAATCCGCAGCGGCCGGAGAACATGGCCGCCACGATTTATCACGCGCTCGGCATCCCGGACACCGCGGCGTGGCATGACGAACTCAATCGCCCGCACCACATCTATCACGGCCAGCCGATCGCCGGGTTGGTGTAGCGACCGTTTCGAGTTTCGTATCCTCCCAATGCCGTGATTCGGTTTTGAAACTGTTTCGAGGAATCGCGAGATGCTTGTTCGAGTTGTCGTGATCACGTTTCTGATTGCTGTCAGCCGAGCGACCATCTCTGCTGTGAGTCTGAACGATCCTCGCCGAGCCAAAAATCCGACAGGCCGAGCGAATGTTCGACCTCTTTCCGCCTGATGATGTCGCCAATTAACGCATCACGCATCTACGGGATCAGCCGTGCGAACGGTCATTGTTCCGAAGACGGCCGCTCGGCAGATTTGCGCATCTCTGAGAAAAGCTGATCACATTCCTGGAGAAATCGTTTGGGAGTGTCTGGGTCCAACAAATCTTTCGAACAGGCATCGAGTGACTGTCGGAGTTGTGGTCGCAATTCCTCTGCTCGATCGCGTTCATTCAACGCCAGCAAACATTTGATGGCATCCAACAGCAGTGACGGCTTGCGCACGACAGGCAGGTCCACGCGGTTGAGCAATGCGAAATGTTTTTGTTTTGCCGTTCCATAATCTTTGCCGAGCAAGAATCCCCAGGCGGCCATGTGCTTATTTTCCCACCACTCTTCCGAACCTTCTTCGGAAAAAGCAGCAGCAGTGTCGAAGGCCACGGCAGCCTTAAGACGTTCCGTTCCCCACTGGAATTGTCCTTTGTCTTGGTACGCCTTCCGCTTTTTGTCACGGTCATCACCCGCCTCAACAATCCAGCGGTTGAAGATGGCCAACGCTTCGTCATGTCGTCCCAGACGACCAAGGCTGAACGCTTCGCGATCTTCCAGCCAATGCCGTTCGTCCGACGTCAACTCCGGGTCACGCAGGTCTTCGAGCACTTGATTCAGTTCTTCTTGAAAACGATCGCCGTGTTCGAGATAGAAACAGCGATAACTTCTGAGCTTCTTGATGAGTGTCTTGTCCGTCGTGTGCGCGAGAAGTTCATCGGCGTACTTGACCGCCGCGTCGAAGCCGTCCGCATCCGCGATCTCATGGAACTTCAGATACAAAGCGTGTTGCGTCTGTGCCTCGACCGCGTCTCTCCGCAACTGTGCGTACTTTTGATGAAGCGGCGATTCCGCGTTGGGCACAAGTTGCAGGATGTCGTCAATATCGGAGGCGTGGAACACCGTCAATGGCGGTTCATCGAGCGTCACGTCTTGCGACAGAACTCCGTCAATGACCGACAGGGCTTCGTCGAGCATTGCCGCTCGTGCCTGGCCGGTGAGCGAGTTTGCTTGCTTCAACAGCTTGTCGCGGTGCTCGCGAGCGACTTGACATTGCGCCAAGAAATTGACGAACGGCCCCTGCCCGCCGTCTCGATGGTGTGTGATTCCAAACGGCCGTCCGTTGGCGTCCAGCAAGAACACCGTGGGCACGCTGCCCGCCCGATACTGATACTGCCAAGCCTCCATCCGCCGCAGTTTCTCGGTCTTCGTTCCGTCATCCTCTAACATGCTCTTGTCGATCTCGACAAGGACAAATCGCGACCGAACGTAATCCAAGAAGTCCGGCTGAATCAACACTTGTCGCTTCAGCAATCCGCAGGCGTGGCAGTTTTGCCGCGCGGTGAAATTTACCAACACAGCCTTGCCGGTACGTTCGGCGATTTGGTGCGCGGCGTCCAAATCCTCGTCCCACTCGACGGTCGCGGCCGTCACCTGCCGATGTGATTTGGACACCGAAGAAAACACGGCGACAACGCTGACCAGTGCCACGACGACCGGAATCAATGGCCACAAAGGAGATTGAAGCATGAGACGAAATTCCTGAAACTTGAGTGCAGCCGTGCCGACCTTGTATCACAATACCATCCAATGGTTGAACCGTCTTGATTCCTGCGTGATTGGAACGTTGCCATGCTTGATCGCTTCATCGCCAACGTGACTCCGTGCGGGCGGACTCGGCGCGAGTTCCTGTGGGAAGTTGGCGGTGGGTTCGCGGGCCTCGGATTGATTGATCTTTTGTCGCGGGATGGGTTCTTTGCGAACGACGCTCGCGCGAACGAGCTGGCCGGCGGCGAGGCGGGGATGCATCCGCTGGCTCCGAAGGCTCCGCATTTTGGTGGGGCGAAGCATTGCATCTTTCTTTTTATGAACGGCGCGCCGAGTCAGGTCGACACGTTCGATCCGAAGCCGATGCTCGACAAGTTTCATGGGACGGCGTATTCCGGAAAGGCGAAGGTCGGGTCGAACGGGCGGCCGATTGGGTATTTGATGAAGTCGCCGTTTCCGTTTCGGCCGCATGGCGAGAGCGGGTTACCGATCAGCAGTCTCTTCCCGCACACGGCGAAGCACGCGGATGACATTTGCGTGATCCGGTCGATGCACGCGGACACGGCGGCGCATGCGTCGGGGTGCTTGCAGATGAACACCGGCAGCGTGTTGATCGGCAAGCCCAGCCTCGGAGCGTGGCTGAGCTACGGCCTGGGGACCGAGAACGCGAACCTGCCGAGCTTCGTGGTGATGACCGATCCGCGCGGCGGGCCGATCGGCAGTGCGTCGAATTGGACCGGCGGGTTCATGCCGGCGGCGTATCAGGGAACGCTGTTCCGCAGTCAGGGCTCGCCGCTGTTGGATCTCGCGACGCCGGCGGGAGTCTCCGATCGGACGCAACGCAAGTCGCTCGATCTGCTCGGCGAGTTGAATCGCGAGCACCTCGCGTTGCGGCCGCGCGAATCGGAATTGGTCGCGAGAATTCTCTCCTACGAGCTGGCGTATCAGATGCAGACGACGGCGGCGGACGTCGTCGATCTCTCGCAAGAGACGCGGCAGACGCAGGAGTTGTACGGCCTGGACGACGCTCGCACGGCGGACTTCGGACGCAAGTGCCTGATCGCTCGGCGGCTGATCGAGCGGGGCGTGCGGTTCATTCAGTTGTACTCCGGCGGCGGGCACATCGAGGACACTTGGGACGGCCACAACAACTGCATCAGCAACCACACGATCCACGCGGGCGAGACCGATCAAGCGATCGGCGCGTTGATGACCGACCTCAAGCAGCGCGGCCTGTGGGATGAAACGCTGCTGGTCTGGGGCGGTGAGTTCGGCCGCACTCCCACCAGCGAAGGGCTCAACAAACCGGGCCGTGATCACGACTGGCACGGCTTCTCGATGTGGCTCGCCGGAGCCGGCACGCGCGGCGGCCAAGCCATCGGCGCGACCGACGAGTTGGGCTTCGCCGCCGTGGACGAACCGTGCCACGTCTCCGACCTGCACGCCACGATCCTGCACCTCATGGGCCTCGATCACGAACGCCTGACGTTCTTCTACAAGGGACTGGAAGAACGCATCACCGGAACTCGCGGCAACGTCGTGACGAAGGCGATTGCGTGAGACGTCAGGCTTCCACGTTGTCGTTTCGTGAGAGCCCGACTCAAACGGTCTGTTGGCTCAGAACTTCAAGAGCAATTCCGTGGCCACGGAGAGTTGGTCGCGGTGATCCTGAGCGGCTCCGAAGGCGCGATTTGTGGCGTGGTCGAAGCGGATCTCGGGGCGGAATTGCAGCCATTTCGTGGGGTGGTAGTCGAGGCCGTAAGTCACCGCGAAGTAGTCGGTACGGGGGATGCCGAAGCCGCCGGGGTAGCCGCCGCCGTCCACGTCTTTGAACCACTCATAGCGCGAGTTGAAGTCCAGCGTGCGCCTCAGGTGCAGGCCGAGGATGGTGTAAACGTCATAGGATCGCTGCTGATAACCAGGGGGCGGCTGAAAGAAGATCGGCGCTTTCGAGTACGTCATTTGCGTATCGATGATCTGAAAGAAGGTGCGATTCCAATTGTGGAGCAGTCCTAATTCCACGGTGGTGGTATTGCCACCTTGGAAGAATCCGGTCGGCCCGGTCAGAACCGTGCCCCAGACTTTCGTCTGCTGCGCCTCCTCATCGAGCCAATAGGAAAGGTGAGTGATGTAGTTGACCGAGTCGGTCTTGTTGGCGAAGAAGACGCCCCAGCCGCCGTACTCCAGACCGTTGTACCAGTCCAATTGCTTATTGATATGCCAGGTGGCTGAGACGCCGGTGTAGCGGCCCTCTTCCAGGTTGTACCAGGCGTAATCGCTGGAGTTGAAATAGCGCTGCCAGGGCATGGCCCCGACGGGTCCGAGCATGGTGGTCTGGCGACCGGCTTTCACATCCACGCCTCCGTCCGTCCAGATCGGCAAGTGGGCAGTCAGATTGAGGTCGGTCCATTGGCCGCCGAAGCGCGGGTTGGTGTTCTTCCAGCCGCCGGCCGTCGGCCCCAGGAACGAGGCATCGGCTCCGGCGATGAACAGTGAGTTGAAGCCCCAGGACCAATCGGTCGGGTCCAGCGGCTTCGAGACCAGCAGGCCCAACTGCCGCAGCAAAAACTCATTGCCGAAGCGATTCATCACGGGGGTGATGTTGTTCCGTCCCGAACCGGTGGACCGATAAGTGTAGTCCATGTCGAGCCAGCCGGAAAATTTGAGCGGTGCCTGATCGGCCGAATCGCCGTAAATCAGTTCTTGCAGAATTCCGACTTGATTCAACGGCGTCGGGCCGAGCGGGCCATCGGCTGCGGGTGTCTCCGGGCCGAGACACTGCCAGTCGCCAGGCCAGACGTCAGCCGGACCGAGAAGATTTTCCGCCGGATCGGGGATAGACTGAGCGTACAGAGTTCCCACGACTCCCCAAGCAATCGCCAGCGCGAAACAGGATTTCCAGACCATTCGTCTTTCATCGGCGGAGTCGCGGACGAACTTGACGACGATTCGAGTTTTACCGGTTGTAGGAGTGGCACTCCTGCCCGTCGTTCGCGTGTCCGCGTCGAAGAGCCTGGCTGATTTGAAATTTGAAATCAGAAATATCTGAAATCTGAAACGAAGGTTGAACTGATGTCTTTCCGGCTGTCAGCCCGTGAATTTCGCGACTGGTGTTTGCCGGCGGTGATCGTCGCGGTGGTGTACTACCTGGCGGCACTCTTGGGCTTGAAGCTGCAGATTCCAGGGACGAATTCCTCGCCGGTGTGGCCGCCGTCGGGGATCGGGTTTGCGGCGGTGATGTTGTGGGGCTATCGCGTCTGGCCGGGGATCGCGTTGGGAGCTTTCTTGGCCAATCTGCACACGCTGCCCCCGACGACTGCGGGGCTGGCCACCTCCGTCGGCATTTGCGTTGGGAACACGTTGGAGCACGTCATCGGAGTGTGGCTGTTGCGTGGGATGATTGCGGCGAAGAATCCGTTTGAGCGTGCCGGCGATGTCTTCCGTTTCGCCGGAGTCGCCGCCGTCTGTTGCGCGATCGCCAGTACGAATGGGACGGCCAACCTGTGGTTGTGGCTGTGGAATCAGACGCCGCCGGAAGGGGTCAAACTGTCCAACGTGTGGCTGACCTGGTGGTTGGGGGACACGGCGGGCATCTTGATTTTGGCTCCCGTGATCCACAGTTGGGTTCGCTCGGAATGGCGAGGTTGGTGGCGATCGCAGGGGCTCGAAGCCGTCGCCGTGCTCAGCGGGCTGGTGACCTTTGCGTACGTTCTCTTCGGCGGATTTTTCTCGTTGGCGGCTCCGGTGACGTTTTTGATCCTGCCCGGATTGTTGTGGATCGCGTTTCGGTTCGGGCAGCGGGAATCGTCCACGGCGGCGGCGCTGGTGTCGGGGATCGCGATCTGGCAGACCATTCACGAAACGGGGCCGTTCGCGCTGAGGGATCCCATGACACAACTTTTGCTGCTCAATGAATCGCTGTTGCCGTTGCAAGTTTTCGTCTGCACGGTTGCCGTGACCGCCGTGACGTTGGCCGCCGCCGTCGCCGAACGCAACCGCTCGGAGGACGGACTGCGGGCGCTGAACCTGACGCTCGAACAACGAGTGGCCGAGCGGACCGCCGAGCTGGCGCGCAGCAACCAAGAATTGGATGATTTCGCTTACATCGCCTCGCACGATTTGAAGGAGCCGCTGCGCGGCATCGCCAACTATTCCAACTTCGTGATCGAGGATTACGGCGACAAACTCGGCGAGGATGGTCAATCGAAGCTGCAGACGGTGCGGCAGCTCGCGCAGAAGATGGACACCCTCATCAGTTCGTTGTTGCACTACTCGCGCCTGGGCCGCACCGAGTTGGCGATCCAGGACACGGACCTGCAGGCGGTGTTGACCGACGTGCTGGAATCGTTGCAGGTGCGGCTGCGGGAACTGAACGTGGAGGTCCGCGTTCCGCAGCCACTGCCGACGCTACGTTGCGACCGCGTGCGTGTGGGAGAGGTCTTTCGCAACCTGATCACCAACGCGATGAAGTACAACGACAAGCCGCGGAAATGGATCGAGATCGGCTGGCGGTGCGAGACGATTCGGCCCGCCGGACCCGCGCCTCTGAGTCCGCCGGGCCGCGAGCCTGGCGACACGACCGAGCCGGCGACGGTCACCCTGAGCGGGGCGTCGCGGGCCGCAGCCGAACAGGCTTGTGGAATCTTTTTTGTTCAAGACAATGGAATCGGGATCGCACCGGAACACCGCGAAGCGATCTTCCGCATTTTCAAGCGACTGCACGGCCGAGACAAATTTGGCGGCGGAACGGGAGCGGGACTGACCATCGTCAAGAAAATCGTGGAACGCCATGGCGGACGAATTTGGCTCGAATCGACCGTGGGAGAAGGCGCGACGTTTTCTTTCACCTTGCAACCCGAATGACTTCAACCTGGAGTGCTGCGGCTCGACGCAGCCCTCCTTCAAATCCAATCTCGACGTCCAAATTCCAACTGAATAGAAGGCTGCGTTGAGCCGCCGCACTCCAGGGTCGAACACTATGAGCCTCGGCAACCATTGCACGATCCTGCTGGTCGAAGTGTCATTGGGCGCGTTAAGTCCGGCCACCGATGGGCGCGTCAAAACCGACAGTGAACAGGTGATGTAATCCTTGCGATTTCGGGACGAGCAGCGGTCATTTTTCATTGGCCGTGTTGAGGCCGCAAGGGCTGCGTGACCCGGTGGGC
>CAMDDX010000177.1 GCA_945893075.1 Planctomyces sp. SH-PL62
GCTTACACCGCGAATAAATCGACGCGAACAGTCGCTCAAATCGTGCGTGTCTTCTCCTCCGTATCACCGGCACCCTGAAGGAGCGGGAGATCATGCGAAAACAACTCGGCCGGGGTCAGGCACCGCAAAATTCAAAATTGGCGGAGCTACGTCCTGAGTACTTCCAACACTTGGTTCCGCCAATCTTGAATTTTGCGGTGCCTGACCCCGGCCCGGTGCCATACGCCGCGACAAGCCGAACCACAGCAGTCCCAAGCCGAGGCACGACGCCAATCCGGCGAGCGTCCATCTCCACGCTCTGTCCGAGGACGCATTCACCTTCGATGTCGAGTTTCGTGTGGCAGTCGTTTTCACCGGCAAGGGATGGCTGGCTGTCGCTGGCGAGCGAACTTGGTCTTCGCCCACGGTCAGTTGGATGCCGTCCATCAATTGTTGAAATTGCTTGGCGAGCCGCGCGACTTCGGCAGAGTCTTTTCCATGACCGGCCAGCGTCTTCGCGGCGATGTCGCACGGGCGACGCAAAGCAGTTCGGTGTTCCGCCTGGAGCTGATTCCAACGTTGATCCACATCGTCCGCGAGTCTTCCCAGTGTTCGCAGTGCCGCCGCGCGGACATGCTCATCGAGATCGTCTGCCGCGTTGGCCAGCGCGGGAATCGCCGGTGCGGCCGGCAAACCCAGATCGCCGAGCAGCACGGCTGCCGCCAATCGGAGATCGTCATTAGCGGTCGCAAAGATTCTGCCCAGGTGCGGCACCAGCATTCGTTTTTCGTCGTCGTCCCAGCGAGATTGAATCACGGCCACCGTGGCGATGGCTTCGGATTGCACGTCGGCCACGGGGCCTTGCAAACATTCACACAACGCCCCCAGCGCGGCGCTGTGTTTGGAGACGGAGACCGTTCGCAGCGCGATCAGTGCGGCGCAGCGAACATCCACGTCGCGATCCAGAGTGGCTTGCCACAACGCGGATTCCGCACGCCACGCTGTGCGGCCGAGATGTCCTAACGACGTGGCTGCGGCGCAGCGGACTTTGGCGTCCTGATCCGCGAGCGCTGCCGTCAGCTCCGCAGAGAAGTCGCTGACCGCACCGCCCATCTGACTCAGCGCCCAAGCCGATGACTGGCGGAGCAGTCGTGACTCGTCGCTCAGTCCATCCGCCAGGGCGGGAATCGCGTGGAGGTCTTGCGTCTGTCCCGCGTGGATCGCTTGAGCGGCCAGTTGTTCGGGATCGTCGCCGAAGACAGACGATCCGGCCGCGCACGAAATCGCGCAGCCGAGCCACATCAGGCTAGAGATCGTCAGTCGTCGCATCGGTTCGTCTCCGTGGGGAGGTCCGCCTTCAGGCGGCAGATCGCTGAGAGGGGGTCGGGAAGACTCCCGACCCGGTTCGTTTAAGGTGTTTCAGTCGCTCTTGAATGTCTTGCAGGCTGAGGATCACCGGCTCCGGCGTCACTTCGATCAAAGCGGCTGCGGGTGTTACGAATGGCATCGTCGGATGCACTTCGGTCGCGGATTCGGCGACCGCTTGCAGCCCGCGCTGGGCGACACGCAGTTCTTCACTGACGCGCGACAAGTGCTGACCGAAGAATTGCAAACCGTTTTCCAAAACCACTTGCTCGCGGCGGAATTTCTCCAGCCACGTTTCACGCAGCTTGTCGAGTTCGGCACGCTCGGCACGCATCTGAGCGGCTTGAGCATTCTGAACGTGCCGCAGATCGTCCTCTTGTCGCTGTCGCGTGATGGCGAGTTCCGACTGCATCTGTCGGACACGCGCGTCGAATTCTTCACGCTCATGACGAAGCTGCGACATCTCCGTTTGCCGCTGCCGAGCGAACTCTTGTTGCTGTTGCAAACGCTCCTGTTCGAACAGCCGATGCGCCTCCGCCAATTCCGCTTCGGCCTGCTGACGCCACTGCATCAGCTCTTCGCGTTCGTGGACGCGCTGCGTCGCCATCTCGTCTTGGAGCCGCCGCTGCGCGAGTTCCTGAACCTGCTTCGCGGTTTGCAGCGCCGTCCATTCTTGATCCCGTTGCGCCGACCAAGCTGCGTCTCGCGCCGCCAGCTCTTGCTCGAAAGCCGTTCGCAGCCGAGCCAAGTCTTGGGAGAACGCTTCACGCTGTTGGATGAGACTCTCTTCGACGCGGCGTTGGTGTTCGATGCGCTGCCGCAACGCCCCATCGTTCGCCTGCTTGAGCCACTCCGCATGTTGTGTTTTGTCTGCATCCAGCGTGCCGGCCTGCGGCTCAAGCGAGGGGTCAGGCACCGCAGAATTCAGAATTGGCGGATCGAAACTTTGTGGAACTAGAACGCTTTCTTCCGCCAATTCTGAATTCTGCGGTGCCTGACCCTGGCCGCCGGTTTCAATCATCATTTGCACGGCAAGTGGCACGGACAGACTGGTGGTGATCGGCTGCCAGCCATCGAAGAGATCGCGCTCCAATTCGGTGCGCTGACGCAGCCAGGCGTCATGGACTGATTCGGGAGACGGGACGGAGTTTGATTTGGCGGACGACATGACAACTCCTTAGGGACGGTTCTTGAACTCATCGTCGTCGAGCAACTTGTCGGACGGAGTTTTGTGGACGGGGGCCGCGTGCTGATCGACGTGCAGCCGTTGTGGTTCTGTGGCAACGCCGGGCTGCTTCGCGGCCGGAGTCTCTTCCAGAGCCGACTCGCGGCGGATGACGAGTTGCTTGAGCCAGGCGGTTCGCTGCCGAGCCTGGTCTAAACGTCGTTGCCGCAAATCTTCGAATACTTGCTCGACCAGCAGGGCCACGTCGCGCGGACGAGCGATCTGTTCGAGGTCCGCGTGCGGTGAATCGGGCGCGGTGGTGATGGTGTCTGACACGTCAGGCAACTCCTTCGCGGAGATAGGCGGAAGTGACCGGGGAACGCCCGGCTGAATCAGTGGCCCAGAACTTCCCGCAGGAATGATCAATGGCAACGGTCGCGGAGTGGTTGGCTCCTGCTCTCGAGCAACGACGATTTCGTCGTCCTCGTCGGGAGCCACGGACTCTTGAGGAACGCTCGCGTTTCGCAGCGGGATCGTTCGCTCAAACTCAGCAAAGACTTCGCGTGTCTGCGTCTGTACGTTCGCGGACGGCTGCGGAGCACGAACCATCTGAACCACCGGTGGAGGCTCAGCGGTCAATTGCGGCGCGGGAGACTGAACTGAAAGAGAACTTGTAGGAGGCGCGGCCGGTGGAGCCGGGGGTGGAACGAAACCTGCCTCGAGTACCTTGGCTCCGCGCGGTTGAGCTTCGTCTTGTGTCGTCGGCGGTCGTATGGCCTCGACCGCAAAACGAGACACGCCGCCCATGCCAGACGCCGTCAATGCCGGAGGACGCGCGGCGATCGCCGACGGTGTCACGTGACTCATCGGAGGCGTGCTGACTCTCGACGACACGACACGGGGACCACTCACAATCGGCACGGAAGCGCGAGCGGGTGGCGAGACAATGACGGTCAGAGTTCCGTTGCTGGTGGAAGGGACGAATGTCGTTTTCTCTTTTCGCAGCGGTCCGATCACCTTGGGTTGCGGCAGTGATTCACGTCGATCCGCGACCGGACGTGTGAGCGGCTTGGACACGGCCGCGCGCCAGTCCTGCCCGTGCAGGCAGCCCGACAGGCCGACGCACAGCCAACTGGCCCACTGGGTCCATTTCCAAAACGGATGCCGCATGACACGCACTCACCGAATCGTGGCCGAAACCCGCGCAGCCTCGCCGCGCGGCGTCCGCGCAAAGGCGGAGGTATCGGGTTTATCGGTTCGGCAAGCTGTTCCGGTTCACGTCATTCTGCCGATCACGCAATCTAGGTGAGCTTGAACGACCCCAACGAGCGGCAAGAAATGCCGTAGCGATCCTGGCTCACAAGCCAGCCCAGTGGCGTGATTGAACGCTGTCGGCCTAAACTCGCTCGATGATGACCACGCCTTCCGACAAACCCGACCGACGAGTTCTTGATCCCGTTCTCCAGCGTGAGTTTGCGGTGGAGATCGTGCGCCGCTTGAAGCATTCCGGCTTCACCGCGCTGTGGGCGGGCGGGTGCGTGCGCGATCATCTGCTCGATAAGACGCCCAAGGATTACGACGTCGCGACCAATGCGACGCCGAAACAAGTGCGGAAAATCTTCGCGAAACTCAAGACGCTCGACGTCGGAGCCAGCTTCGGAGTCATCATCGTCGTCGGCCCGCGTGGGGCGGGCGAAGTCGAGGTCGCGACGTTTCGCAGCGACGGCTCATACACCGACGGCCGGCGTCCCGATTCGGTCACGTTTAGCACGCCGGAAGAAGACGCTCAGCGGCGTGACTTCACGATCAACGGAATGTTCCTCGATCCGCTCGAACACAAAGTCCTGGACTACGTGGGAGGCGAGCGGGATCTGAGCCAAGGCTACATTCGCGCGATTGGCGATCCGCATGACCGGATGCGTGAAGACAAGCTCCGCATGTTGCGAGCCGTCCGCTTCACGGCTCACTTGGAGTTCGGACTCGCTCGCGCGACGAAGGCCGCTGTCACCGAGATGGCTTCGGAGATTCACGTCGTCAGCGCCGAGCGGATCGCGGCGGAACTGCGGCGGATGTTGACCGACCAGCATCGGCACGTCGCCATCGAGTTGGCCGACGAGGTCGGGTTGCTGCGCGAGATTCTGCCGGAGGTGGTGGGACTGCGGTCTGGGGTTGAGGAACGAGAGCCGGGCAAGGTTCGGTCAGAAACCGAACGCCCCACGCCGAGAGCCGAACTCATACAGTCTGCGTCCCGCAGTCCGCGTCTGTCAGCCCTCCGTCTGCTTCAAGAGCCGTCGTTTGAACTGGCCTTCGCGGTGCTGTTGCTCGGCGTATCGAATGTCGAGGTCATCTGCCGTCGCTTGAAGTTGTCGAACGACGAACTCGAAAAGACCGCCTGGCTCGTGCGGCAGCAAGAGGCTTTGCGCGAGGCGGACAAACTCAGCCTCGCAAAGCTCAAGCGGTTGCTCGCGCATCCATTTCGCGACGACCTGCTGGCACTGACGCGAGCGACGTTGCTCGCCGAGCAAGGTGACTTGCATCCGGTCCTGTTCTGTGAGCGATTTGTCGAAACGACCCCGCCGGACATTCTCAATCCGCCGCCGCTCGTGACCGGGAACGACTTGATCGAGCTTGGCCTGCGACCTGGCCCGCGATTCAAGCAGTTGCTGGATGAGGTGCGCGACGCGCAACTAAGCGGCGAATTGACTGACCGCACCGCGGCGCTGGAATGGGTGACCGCTCGACGAGATTAGCAGTCCTGTTTCGCGACGGAGACGCGCCGCGTCATAGGCCGCGTGGGAAACCCTAGACACAAACCCCACCGAGCTTGTCTGGGGGCGGAAACCTGCTGCGCAGAAACGTTGGCAATCGAGAATTACTTAAACAACCCGCCGAGCGTTTCGATGAGCCAGCCGTTGGCGGCGCTGTAGCCTTGATGACCCCACATGCTGCGGACGAGGTCGATGGAGGCCATGCCGCACATCAGCATGATGACCGACGACACCGCCAGCATCGAAATCAAGCCGCCGCCCCACGGATACTCGACCGCGACGCCGACAGAGGCTTTCGCGGACGACGACTCGAGCTCGGCTTCGCCTTCGCCGAATTCACTCTCCTCTTCAAAGGCTTCGTCGCCGGCGAAGACGTCTTCGCTCTCGGCCACTTCCTCCTCTTCGCCTTCGCTGAATTCAAAGGCATCTTCGTCTTCAACTTCTTCGGCCTTCTTCTTGACCATCGCGGCTCCGCCGTCGTCGGTCTCATCTTCGTCGTCGAAGAGCAGCACGCTGGTGTCGCCGGTGCTGCTGCCGTCCGCCGCGCCGATCTCGAAGTCGCTCGCGGCCGCCTCTTCATCGTCATCGTCCATTTCGAGCGACGGCACTTCGAGCATCGTGTCGCCCATGCCATCTTCCTCATCGGCAGACTTCTTCTTTTTGCCTTTGGAGATCTTCATGGCCGGCATGGTTTCGGTGAGCCGTAAGTCACCGTCGTCATCCTTCAGCGAGATGCCGCTGTCGGTGCCGGTCTCGGCCAGCGTGATGCCCGCGTCCTCGTCATCATCGCCCGACAGGGCAATGCCGCTGTCGTCGTTCATTTGCAGAGCGACGCCGCTGTCTCCCGCCAGCGTGATGCCCCCCTCTTCCTCGTCCGCGAACAACGAGAGGCCGCTGTCGTCGTCGTGCCCCCGCTTCTCCAGCGACACGCCGCTGTCGGCAACGCGATCCAGCGAGATGCCGCTTTGCGGGCCGACCAGATTGATGCCGCTTTGGCTGGTCAGCGAAATGCCGCTGCCACCGTCGAGCGCAATGTCGCTGTCGTCCATCAGCACGGACGATCCACCGCCACGAATGCCGCTCTTGGGACCAACGCCGCTACCGCCCGTTAAACTCACGCCGCTGTCGGGCAGCACCGCCACGTCACTGTCGCTGTCCTTCTTGATCTTCGATCTCGGACCGGACATCCGCGAGTCGTCCAGCAACCGCACGTCGCTGTCGGAATCGGCGGAGACCAATTGCACGTCGCTGTCACTTTGCAGACCGAGCGGCAGACCGGAGTCCTCACCCGCCAGATGGACATCGCTGTCCGAATCCGGCTCTTCGCTGACGAGCATGACGTCGCTGTCGCTATCGGGCTTCGGCACGAGATTGCCGGAATCGGAGGGATCCGGTGCGAGCATGACATCGCTATCGCTGTCGGGTGCCACCGACCCCGCGCCGCGGCTGTCGTCCAAGCGCACGTCGCTGTCCGAATCATTCAGCCCCAATTTCAGAGCGCTGTCCGGGACCGCGATCGGCAAATCGGACGACAATCGCACGTCGCTGTCCGAATCATTCAGATTGACCTTGCCGCGTTCCGGGGCCAATCGCACGTCGCTGTCGGACTCTTGAAATTGCAACATGACATCGGGACCGCTGTCGTGGCCAGCATCCAAGCGATCGTCCATCACCAACCGCACGTCGCTGTCGGACGCGCCCCCCGCTCCGAAGTCATCGAAGATGCTGCCGGCCGAGTCGCCGCTGTCGGGTTCGCTGCTCGGCGCGCCGCCACTCAGGTGGCGAATGACCGACGGTGCGCTCCCCAAGCCCGATCCATCCGCCGAGGGTTCGTCATCCAGCACCGAGCCGTCGTCTTCGCCGATCATCTGCACGTCGGGATCCGAGGACGTCTGCAGGCGGCGACCGAGTTCGTCAATGTCCTCTTCCTTGAACTTGAACGTTCCGCGATCGGCAAAGCCGCGAACCTCTCCCTTCGTGCGGAGACGATTCAACTCGTCTTTGCTCATCCCTAGTTTTTCGGCGGCTTCATCAATGTTGAGATATCGCTTGGTCGCCATGACTCACCGACTCCTATTTTCGGTCCGCTGCATTGTCTTGACTGTCGCCACCGGCACAACCGAGCCTTGCAAACCATGCTCGGAAAGGCGGTTGTGAGAACGTGGTATCAGATTCTAAAGGCCGGAACGGCGTGAGCAAGAAGTTTCGCTACCGCCCATCACAAACAGCCGCCTTACAGGTTCGATGACAACGAGCCACCCGCCGGAAAAATCCTCAGATTCGACTTGGCACGTTTTTCAGATGCGACTACAACCCCGCCCGCTTCGTTCGGCCGAGGGCATCGCCCCTTCCTTCGGGAGTCCTTCCCACTCGCAGTTCTCGGCCTGAAGCGGACCCTGCCTCAACTCTCCTCTCCGATTTCCCCTCCTTCCATCTTCTCCGACAGTCTTCTTCGCGCAAGGCTCTGGTTTGTCACCGCGCGTCGGTCCCGCCCGACACGACGTCGTGATCCGCCGTGGCTTTGCCGCCTCGAACGGAGTCCTATCCCATGTCGCATTTTCTTCGGAACCGATGGGTCGCTTTGTGCCTGTTCGGACTGCTCACCACGCCGTTGACCGGCTGCATGAACGGCGGCTTTGTGCCGCGAACCACACACCGCCAGAGCCAATACCGAGCACAACAGCTCTGGGGCCAGAATCGCTCGATGGCGCAAGAGACCGACCAGTACCGCCGCACGCTGGGGCAACTGCAACAGCAGAACGATCAGCTCAAAGGCAACCTCAACGTCGCCAACGAACGGATTAAGAACCTGAACGACGAACGCTCGCAGTTGGCGGAGCGATTCAAGAACACGGGGCGGTCCAATCCGTTGTCCGACGATGCTAACGCCCGCTTCGAGAAAGCCATGCGCGACTTCCCCGGCATCGAATTCGACAGGAACACCGGTGTCGCCAAGTTGGATTCCGATCTCCTGTTTGAATCCGGCAGCGACGAGATTCGGCCGCAAGCAGACGCCGCTCTGCGTGCCGTGTCCAGCATTCTCAACGACGGAGCGACCAAGCAACTCCGCATTCAAATCGTCGGCCATACCGACGACCGTCCCATCGTGAAGGCTTCGACCAAAGCCAAGCATCCCACCAACTGGCACCTTTCCACCAACCGAGCGAACTCCGTGCTGCTCGCGCTCAAGAAGAACAAAGTGGACGAGCGACGGATGCGTGCCGCCGGAGCCTCCATGTACGAGTCCGTCACCAACAGCAAAGACCCGAAAGCCAAAGCGAAAAATCGCCGCGTGGAAATCTACATCCTCGCCCCGGACGCGAAAGACGTCGCTGCCTGGGAGCAGCCGCGTAGCTGAGTTTCGTAAAACAAGATTGGAACACTAATCGACGCTAATCTTCGCTAATTCATGGCAGCCAAACTGTCCGAATTAGCGAAGATTAGCGTCGATTAGTGTTCCAAATGCGGTTCTCGTTGGTTGTGCCCGGCGGTCGCACCAAGATCTTTATTCGCTCGCGCTTCGGGCTGGCCTGCATTCACGCTACATTGGCCGACACGGATTTGAGGTCCAGACGAATCCTCTTCCACGGTCAATGGTCCTTTCATGATTTGTGATCGCGCTACTTGGCGTTTTGGCAAACTCTGTGTGCTTGTCATCGCCAGCGGCCTGCTGTTGGCGTCGCTCGCACCGGCGGAAGAGATCACGAGCGGCGTCGGCCGTGCGATCGTGCGAGTGATACCAAGTGGAATCGCCATCTACCGGCCCGATAAGTGGGGCCAGGTGAATCTGGAGTTGCTGAATCCGACCGATGCGCCAGTGGAATTGTTGGCCTCCACATTTTTTGAGAGCGAACCGACGCTGCAATACGGCCGGCGGATTTGGATCCCTCCCAAATCCAAGTTGCAATCTTGGCATCCGCTCCGATTATCGCGGGCAGGGTCAAACCAGTTCGTCAACATCCGCACGCTCGTGATGGATGCTCGCCAAGAGCGGGAAGTGTTGCTTCGCAGTGATAGCGGGGCGCTCCAATTCGACGGCCACTTGCGGGTGACGGACGAAAATTCCGTGACCGGATTCATTGAGTCCTCTGACCGTACACCGCATGCGGACAGTTTTTTTCCTGACGTGAACGAGGGTGCTAGCGCGGACCTTGTCGTCGCCTCACGACTTGCCTCACAGCGCACTCGGCGATTGACCTCTCTGCACGACCAATACCTGCCGGCAGCCGAAGAATGTTTGCAGGCGCTCGACCAGATGGTCATGGCCGACAGCCGTGTGATCAACGACAGCGCCGGACTGGTGGCGACACGCCGCTGGTTGTTCGGCGGCGGACGCCTGTGGGTCATGCTGGATCAAGTCGATCCGCGAGTTCTGGAACAATTGCTGGGAGATGAATTCGCTTGTGAAGTCGTCGATCGTGTGGGACTGACGACGGTCCGTCTGGCAATCCCGGAAGCCAGCGAGAGAATTGTTTCGACGCAAGATCATGATCTGCCGGTCGAGTTCTTGCGCGTCGCGGTTTCGGGCGTGAAAGTCGAGTACACGGTTGACGGTTGGCCGGCCGCCTTCTGGAAGAGATGCGGCGAGGGCCGCTTGCTCGTGACCACCTTAGGCCCGCGCGGTTGGATGCGACTCCGCACGGCCGCCGACTCGGCCCCGAGCCAAATCCCTGGGCAACAACGGTCCGAGGGACGGCCTCTCGCACAGGCGGCGACGAGCGATCCATTCGACCTTTACACGCCAACCAAGTTCGCGACCTTGGAACCGATGTTGAATTTGGCTCTGGATTTCTTCGGTCCGCGATCGCCGCGTTTGTTGCCCGATACCGTTCTGGAACCGCTGACTCAGGAATATGTCGGCTATGAGATCCCGTCACGCACGATGATCCTCGGACTACTGCTCGGATTCAGTGCGCTGTTGATGGGCTTGGGAACTTGGCTGCGGCGTCAGAGTCGGCTGGAATTGCTGGGAGCCATCGGTCCGGGGATCGCGCTGGCCATCAGCGTGATCTTGGTGTTGCTCGGTCGGCACCAGAGAAATGCTGTCCCTCCCACGGTCGCCAGTCTGCAGTTTGTGCAGGCGATTCCCGGAACCGACGACGTCCGCATCTCAGGGGTGGTCGGTATGTTTTCCGCGGACTCGGGGACAGCCACGATCAGCGTTCAGAAAGGGGGCTTGCTGTTGCCAGAGACCTCCGGTCTGGAAGCCACCACGCGCCGCATGGTGTGGACCGATCACGACGCCTGGCGGTGGGAGAACCTGCCGGAGACCGCGGGACTTCGCAGCGCCACGTTCCAGACTGCCGCCGAGTATCCCGAAAGATTGGAAGCGCGCGCGACCTTCGGCCCGGAAGGACTCACCGGCCATCTGCACTTGCCCGGTGAGTCCCGTCCCACCGATGCGATGCTGGCCACGCGCGACGGACGAATCGGCGTGGAACTGCGCGGCGATGGCACGTTCACGGCGCAAGCGGACAACGTTCTGGCGAACGAACAATTCCTCGCGGCCGGTTTGCTGAGCGACGAGCAAGGCCGACGGCGGCGCTTGTTGCAACAACTCTTGGCGAATCCGGAACGTCGCGATTTCCCGGATGCACCCTACGTCTTTGTCTGGACCGAACCTTGGGATATCGGTTTCCGCTTCGGCGAGAACCGGCGGTCGCTGGGATCGGCGCTGCTCGCCGTTCCGCTGAAACTGCAACGCCCAGCCACGGGGACCGAGGTGCGCATCACATCTCCCTTTCTCCCTTATCTCGGGGCGATCGGACCCGATGGCTCGCCCCCGACCGGCTGGTGGGATGCCCAGCACCGCCAATGGATCGAGAAGTCGCGACCCTCTGAGACTTGGCTACGGTTTCAGATTCCCGCAGTGCTGCTTCCGATCGCCATTGAACGTGGCCGAGTCACCGTGCAGGTCAATGGCCCGGTGGGGAAACTCACGCTGGCTGGCCTGCACTCAAAAACGAAAACTCTGGCGCCGTTGAAAACGTGGACCGACCCGGTCGGCACGCTGTCGCTGGAGATCACTGATCTCGATCTGCTGACTGTCTCGGCGGATGGCGGGTTGCTGCTGCATGTCTCCGCCGGAAACACTGATCTCGCGGAGCTGACACAACTCGAGACAACGAATGCCACCGTCATGAGCTATTGGCAAATTGAGTCCCTGAATTTGGAACTGAACGTCAAGACGATCGCCCCGTCGATCGCCGCCGTACCCTGAATGAGCCGGAACGCGCTAGCGTCCGGTTTATTTCGAGTTTTTGTGTCCGAACCGGACGCTAGCGCGTTCCGGCTGATCAAAGTGAGACACGCGAAGTGAATTCCGAAAAACCAGTGCTCGTGATCGAACACCTCACCAAGCGTTACGGCGAATTCACTGCGCTCGACGACCTGACATTGAGCCTTTCGGCCGGTCAAATTCTCGGTCTGATCGGACCCAATGGGGCCGGCAAGACGACGGCCATCAAGATCCTGGTGGGACTGGCTCGCCCGACCAGCGGCACCGCGCGGATCGGCGATGCCGACTGCGTCGCCGACGCGCGGAGTATCAAGAATCTCGTCGGCTACATGCCGGATCGGTTCGGTTCGTATGACAACATGCGCGTGCATGAGTACCTCGACTTCTTCGGAGCCGCGTTCGGCATCCCGCGCCGCAAACGCATCGCACGCATCGAAGAGGTCTTGGAGACCACCGGCACCGCGTACATGCGTGACAAGTTTGTCGAGAGCCTGAGTCACGGCATGCAGCAGCGCGTCGGTGTGGCGCGAACGCTGTTGCACGATCCGCAGGTGTTGATTCTCGACGAGCCGGCCAACGGACTCGATCCGCAGGCCCGCATCGAGATGCGCGATCTGCTGATCCGGCTCGCGAAGCGGGGCAAGACGCTGCTGGTCACGAGTCACATTCTTTCGGAGCTGTCGCGCATCTGTGACCGCGTCGCCATCCTGACGCACGGCAAGCTGCGCGCCTTCGGGACGGTGGCCGAGATCAGCCGCATGGTCAGTCAGCAGCGCACGATTGAAGCTCAATTGACTTCCGCCGAGCAAATCGCGACGGCGGTCAGCATCATCCGGCCGGCCATCGAGCCGGAGGCGGAAATCGTCGAGTCTGCCGCCGAAGCCGCCATCCGATTTCGAACCGCCGCTTCCGAAGATCAATTGAGCGAATTGCTCGCGTCCCTGGTGCGCGGCGGCGTGCGAGTGACTCAGTTCCGCGAATTGCAAACCGATCTCGAAGAAGCCTTCATGTCGTTCACACGTCCGCCAGAACCGGCCAAGCCGGCGACATCGGGCGCAACACTGGCTGCCACAGGAGGCCGGTGACATGCTGAATCCGATCGCACGACGCGAACTGGTGACGACCCTCCGGCAGCGGCGGATGCTATTGATGCAATGCGGCCTCGCGCTGTCGTTCTCGCTGTTGGTGATTCTCCGCTGGCCGACCGAACCGCGCATGGCTCTGTCGGGAACGCGGTCGCAGGAAGTCTTCCGGTTGTTCGCCTATGGATTGCTGTCGGCGCTGCTGTTGATGTTGCCGGTCTTCCCAGCGACGAGCATCGTTCGCGAACGGAACTCCGGCACGCTGGCGCTGCTGCTCAACACACCGCTCGGCGCATGGCGAATCTTTTGGGGCAAGCTGCTGAGCGTGATGTCGCTCGCCGGCCTGATGCTGTCGCTGAGCCTGCCGGCCGCCGCCGCGTGTTATGCGCTTGGCGGCATCTCGCTGACACACGACTTGCTGGCGGTCTATGGGATGCTGGTGCTGGCCGCGCTGCAATTCGCGGCGCTGGGCCTGTTGGTCAGCACCTACGCGACGACCACCGACGCGGCGGTGCGTTGGACTTACGGACTGGTGTTGCTGTCGAGCGTGCTGTCGCTCGGTCCTCACCAATTCTTTCAAGGGACCGAGACGTACTTGGCGGACGTGGGTGAATGGCTGCGCTGCGCCTCGCCATTCGCCGCCGTGATGTCGCTGCAAGGAGCCGGTGATCTGGGAGCCTCAGGCTTGATCTCCACCAGCAACGTGCCGGGACGATTCGCCATCGTCTCACTGATCCTGTCGGCCGTGTTCTCGCTGTGGACGATCAGCCGGTTGAATCACACGATCTTCGATCAAGCTCGCGCGGCAGGCCTGATCAGCAACGACCAGAACTTCGGAATTCAGTTGTGGCGGCGGGTGATGTTTCTCGTCGATCCGCAACGCCGGTCGCGCGCGATGGGACCGCTCGTGAACCCGGTGATGGTCAAAGAATTTCGCTGCCGCCGATTCGGCCGCCTGCATTGGCTGCTGCGACTGATCGCCGTCTGCGCCGTGTTGTCGCTGGGACTGACGTATGCCACCGTGACCGGCACCGTCGACTGGGGCGTGGATACGATCGGCGCGATCCTCGTGCTCATGCAAGTCGCGCTGCTGGTGCTGATCACGCCGAGCCTCGCCTCCGGCTTGCTCAGCACCGAACGTGAGAGCGGCGGCTGGCCCTTGTTGCAGATGACTCCGTTGTCCCCCACACGCATCGTGTGGGGCAAATTGCTCAGCGTGATTCTGACGCTGCTGTTGGTCCTGTGTGCGACGCTGCCGGGCTATGTCGTGATGGTCTACATCGAACCCGGTCTGCGGCTGCAAGTCGAACGAGTGGTGATCTGCCTGCTCGCGACCGCTGGGTTTGCGATGCTGCTGAGCGCGGCCATCGGCAGTTTGTTCCCGCGCACGGCTCCGGCCACCGCCGCGTCCTACGCCGCGTTGCTGGCCGTGTGCGGAACGCCGTTGCTGATCTGGTTGGGACGCGATGCGCCATTCGGCCACGACACGGTGGAGAATGCCTTGCTCATCAATCCGGTGGCCGCCGCGCTCTCCGTGATTCGGCTACCGGGATTCCGCGACTACGAATTGATTCCCGGCAACTGGTGGTTTCTCGGAATCGCTTCGGCAGTGTGTCTCATGGTTCTGATGGGGCAAACTCATCGCATCTCGCGTCCGCAATAAATGTGTCAGTAGACCGGACGCCTACGTCCGGTCAGACGTAGGCGTCCGAACTACGGGAGTCATCCATGCGATCAATCGTTTATCTACTGGCAGGACTTTGGCTGACTGCGGGAGCGGTCGCGCTTGCGGAGATTCGCACCGACTTCGCGATGGACTCCGATCCGGAACTCATCGCACCGGACCCCGTCGTTCTCCTGCCGATCAAACATCGGCCGCTGTGGCTGAAGGCCCTGGCTCGGCCCGAGGTCGATATGCAACGCCAGGCTGCCGAGGCGATTGCTGAGGCACATCTCCTCGGCACTCCCGATCTCGGCGCGGCAAAGCCGGCACTCCTCCAAATCTTCACCGCCGAAAGCTCGCATCCAGCCGCTCGATGGGCGGCCGCCCGGGCGCTGATCGCGTTGGAAGCACGCGAGTCGGCCGACACTTTATTCGCGGTCTCGCAGAAATACGGAACCGACCTGCGGCAACTGATCGAACCGGCTTTGGCCAATTGGAAGTACCAGCCAATCTCCAAAGTGTGGCAGCAACGATTGGACGCCTCAGAGACGCGGCATCGCGATCTGATACTGGCGATCGACGGCGCGCAAACGATGAGCGACAGCTCCATGATTCCGGCTCTGCTGTTGATCGTGCATGACCCACTGCGTCCGAGCGGGACTCGGCTGGCGGCGGCACGAGCGGCGGGGCAAATTCAGCATTCGGGATTCGGAGTGGAAGCTGACAAGCTCCTCGCACCGCCAGCGCCTTCCATGGTGAATCGGCTGTGTGCCGCGTCGCTGCTCACACAGCATCGCAACCAGACCGAGCATTCCCTTTTGATCCGGCTGGCCCAGGACGAAGAGCCAACCATCGCAGCCGTGGCGCTCACCACGCTGAACGCCACTGATCCTCAGCTCATCCTGCCGATCGGCGAACAGGTTTTAAGCAACCGAGATGCGAACGTCCGACTTCAGGGAGTCGCGACTTACGTGACGCTCGCCACACCCGATCGTGCCGCTCGCCTCGCACGCTTGTTGGATGACCCGCATTCGGGCGTGCGCAGTCAGGTCCGCGAACGATTGTTCGTGTTGGCGAAAGTCGCCGAACTTCAGGCTTCCATCATTCCCGTGGCCACGGACGTTGTGGCCGGCGACAGTTGGCGCGGCCAGGAGCAAGCCGCGATGTTACTGGCGGCTCTCGATCACAAGCCCGCCGCCGCGCGGCTGGTGCAATTGATGAATTCGCCGCGCGGCGAAGTGATCGTCGCGACCGCTTGGGGACTGCGCAAGCTCGCCGTGCAAGACACGCTCCCCGCGATTCTGGAAAAGGTGCGGCAGGAACTCGAACTGCGAAGCAAAGCGGGAACGCCGTCGCAGGCCGCCGATGCACAAGTCGGATTCTTGTGCGAAGCCCTGGGCCTGATGAAATACGCTCCCGCCGACCCGGTGCTGCGAGGCTACGTCCCCAAAAACTTGTTGCTGGGTGAGCTGACTCGTGGCGGAGCGATCTGGGCGTTGGGGCATCTCCACGCCGGGAAATCGGACGAGGCGTTGGCACAACTCATGACCGCACGGCTGACCGAACCGGCCTCGGTCATTCCTATGGAAGTGTTCCGAGTCCGTCACGCCTGCGCGATTTCACTCGGCCGAATGCAAGCCAAATCTCAGGTTGAGCCGATGCGAAAGTACCTCGGCAACAACATCGCAAGTCTCGATGTCACCTCGATGGCAATCCGCTGGTCGATCCACGAACTCACGGGAGAAACTTTCCCAGAACCCGAGCGCCCGGTTGTCGGCGCGAAAGCGAAGTGGTTCCTGGAACAATTGGACTGATCTGCATTCCACAAATCAGCCGCGCGGCGCTAGCCCCGGTTCATGCCGTGTAACCGCAATACCGTTCAATTAGCCATAACCACGCATTCTTCAAAGCGTTTCATCAAGGGTTTGAGTCGTCGATGATGGGGACGCTTTTTATTCCACTTGGACATTTTTCGTTTGATGACTCGGGGGTTGATCCGGTTGCGGCGGGGGC
>CAMDDX010000178.1 GCA_945893075.1 Planctomyces sp. SH-PL62
GGACTCCCCGCCGAGGAATACGCGATCAAGACCGGCACGCATCCGGCGATCACGACCGCGAAGAACATCGAGACGTTCAAGCGGCAACTGAAATCGCTCGGCTTCAGCTACGACTGGAACCGCGAGCTGGCCACGACCGACCCCGATTATTTTCGTTGGACGCAGTGGATCTTCCTGCAACTCTTCGACACCTGGTACGACGCGAGTTGTGAATGGAATGGCCCCGACGGAGTCAAACGCACCGGCCGAGGGCGGCCAATCTCCGAGCTGCCGATCCCGGCCGATGTCGCCGCAAACGGCGAAGCCGCGGTGCGACGCTATCAAGACCAGCAGCGGCTCGCGTACCAGCACGAAGCCCCGGTCAACTGGTGCCCCGCGCTCGGCACGGTGCTCGCCAACGAAGAGGTGCAGGACGGCAAGAGCGAACGGGGCAGCCACCCCGTCGAACGAATCCCGCTGCGTCAGTGGCTCCTCCGCATCACGGCTTACGGCGACCGACTCGCGACGGAGTTGGACAACCTCAACTGGCCAGAGTCGATCAAGCTGATGCAACGCAACTGGATCGGCAGAAGCGAAGGGGCCGAGGTCGATTTCTACATCGGTTCCGGCGAGTGGACTGGCAATGTCGATGCGATTTCTTCGTTTCCTTATCGCGGTCTGTTTGGTCCATACGGAGTACCGAGCGCTTACCCGGTGACGGACGAATATCCAAAAGTGCTGCGAGATTTTATCGCGTGGATGCATCACGTCGCCCGATCCGGTTTCCCGCGCGAACCAGGCGACGATGTCCTCCGCATCTACACGACTCGCCCCGACACGCTATTCGGCGTGACGTACATGGTCCTCGCACCGGAGCATCCGGCGGTCGATCGGCTGACGACTGCGGGACAACGCGCGGCGGTCGATGAATACCGCCAACAAGCCTCGTTCAAGAGCGATCTCGACCGCACGGAACTCGCGAAGACCAAGAGCGGTGTCTTCACCGGCGGCTACGCGATCAACCCGGTCAACGGCGAGAAGGTTCCTGTCTGGATCGCCGACTACGTCCTCATCAGCTACGGCACCGGAGCCATCATGGCTGTGCCGGGACATGACGAGCGGGACTTTGAGTTTGCAGACAAGTACGGCATCGAAATTCGATGCGTGGTTGATCCCGGCGACCAACTGCTCCTTCAATCTTATTCGCCCGGTGAGAAGCCGTTGTCCAAAGAGGCTGCGCGACAGGCGGTGCTTGAAGGAAAGGTCGTCTATTCGTCGCCAGGTTTTGCGGTGAACTCCGGCCGCCAGTACACCGGCCTGTCGACGGCCGATTTCAAATCGAAGATCACCACCGATCTCGCCAATGCTGGTCTCGGTCGCAAGGCGGTCAACTATCGCTTGCGAGACTGGCTCTTCAGCCGGCAGCGGTATTGGGGGGAGCCGTTTCCGCTGTGGCATGAGTTGGATGCCAACGGTCAGCCCACGGGACTGCTGCGAGTCGATGCCGAGTCGGCGTTGCCGATCACGTTGCCGGAGATGGCGGACTTCAAACCGACCGGCACGCCGGAGCCGATGCTTTCCAAAGCTCCGGAGTCGTGGCTCTACAAAACCGCTCCCGACGGCACGAAGCTGAAACGCGAGACGAACACGATGCCCCAATGGGCCGGCTCGTGCTGGTACTACTTGCGGTTCGTGGACAACAAAAATGCTGCGGCCTTCATCGACCCGCAGTTGGAAAAGCAATGGCTGCCGATTGACCTCTACGTCGGCGGGGCCGAGCACGCCGTGCTGCATTTGTTGTACTCACGCTTCTGGCACAAAGTGCTCTTCGACCGCGGTCACGTTCACACCGCCGAACCGTTTCAGCGGCTGGTTAATCAAGGGATGATTCTCGGCGAGGTTGAATTCACAGCGTTGCGGTGGATTGAAAGTCAGCGATGGGTAACTGCCGAGGAATTCCTTGGTGGCGAACTCATCACGCCGTCCGGCGTCGAAAAAACGGAATCGGCACGTCTCTCGCCAGACCAGGTCGCCAAGAAGGGTGAGGGTTGGGTCGTCAAAGATCACCCGGACGTTGTCGTCGATTGCCGCGCCTACAAGATGTCGAAGTCGCGCGGCAACGTGATCAACCCGGACAGCGTCGTCGAAAACTACGGAGCCGACTCGCTGCGACTCTACGAGATGTTCATGGGCCCGCTCGAAGCGGTGAAGCCGTGGTCGATGCAAGGGGTCGAGGGTGTCTCGCGCTTCCTCGCTCGCGTGTGGCGGACGATCACCGACGATCGAGCCGATGACGTGCGGTTGAATCCCGCCGTGCAAGACACAACGCCTGCCGAACCGCAATTGCGTCTGCTGCACAAGACGATCAAAGCCGTCACGCACGATTTCGACACGCTGGGCTTCAACACGTCGATCAGCCGGCTGATGGAGTTCATGAACGAAGTCACGAACTGGAGCGTCCGCCCGATTTCGATCATGCGCCCGTTCGTGCTGCTGCTCAGCCCACTGGCCCCGCACATCGCCGAAGAGCTGTGGCAGTTACTCGGCGGCACAACGACGCTGGCCTTCGAATCGTGGCCAACGTTCGATCCGAAGCTGGTCGAAGACGCGGTGATCGACGTCCCCGTCCAAATCAACGGCAAGCTGCGAGCGAAAATCACTGTCGATGCGAAGGCCGATCAAGCCACCATCGAAGCGGCGGCTCGGCGAGAGGACAGCATCATCTCGCAGCTTGAAGGCAAGACGGTCGTCAAAGTCGTGTATGTGCCGGGCCGCCTGGTGAACTTTGTTGTGAAGTGAGCGTGCATGAACTCCGAAATCACATTTCTGTTTTGGAACGTGAATCGGCGGCCGTTGGCTTCCTTGGTTGGGGAAATTGCGCGAGAAAAATCCGTTGACGTCGTGATCTTGGCGGAGTCCGATGGTGACGACACCGCCTACATCGAGTCACTCACCAACCAAACCGGACGCGCGTTTAACAAGCCCTATGCGAATTCCGACAAGATCGACGTCTTCACGCATTTGCCAAGGGATTCGGTGCGTCCGGTTTACGACCATGCTTCCCGGCGGATGACCGTGCGGCGTTTGGTGCTTGAGAAGACCGACCTGTTGCTTGTGGCTTTGCACTTTCAAAGCAAGGTCAACTGGTCAGATCAGGACCAAGCTGGCGAAGCGGGAAATCTTTGCCGCGAAGTGTGCCGCTTGGAGGATGAACATGGTCATCAACGGACGATCGTCGTTGGCGACTTCAACATGAACCCCTTCGAGCCCGGCATGACCTCCTGTCACGGATTCCATGCCGTCATGACCAAAGCGATCGCACAGAAAAATCGCCGAATGGTTTCCGGATCCGATTACCGATTCTTCTACAATCCCAGTTGGAATCATTTTGGAGATCGAACTCCCGGTCCGGCGGGCACACATTACTATGCCCCCGGCAAGCCGATTCAGTTTTACTGGAATCACTTCGATCAACTGTTGTTGCGACCCAGTCTTTTGCCCTATTTTCATGACGACTTTGCGGTGCTCGACCGCTGCGGAGAACGATCGTTACTGAGCCAGCACGGTCAACCGGACGAGACGGTTGGCTCGGACCATCTGCCGATCCTGTTCCGATTGCAGTTTTCATCATCAGCGGAGACGTTGAATCATGCCTGACACGCTTCCGGATCTCTGGCCCGAGATCGAAACGGAGAACATTGTCACCCCGCTGGCGATCCTGCGGTTTCAAGCCGGGCAATTGCGTACCAAGACGAAGGGGCTGATCGAAGCCGTAGTGCGCACGGTGTCCGTTAGCGATGACTCAGTTTTCCACGAACTCGTGGTCATTGCGCCGGCACTTGACCGCTACGAGTATGTGATTGGAACTTTCAAACACGCTCAACACTTGGTTTATCCAGTCCGCGTTCAATCCGAATCCACAGAGACCTGTTTTTGTAGCACCCAAGAAGAGTTACTCGAAGCCGTGTCTGCAATCCTCCGGTCGGAAAAAGTGAGGTCCGTGATCTCCTCATTGATCGCACAAAGCCGAGATGTGAATCAATTGACCAACTCCAGTGGTGCGAAGTAGCGGCGGGCCAATGTTCATGACCTCCTCCTCCCTTCGCGATGAATATCGCGATTTGCCGAAGGCAGAGCGTGCTTTGATTGACGAGTTGCGATCCGAAGCGAGGAACGCCACGGATTGGTCAGCATTCAGCAACTTTTGGATGTCCAAGGTCAGCGAGTTCTACTCGCAACACGGGTTGACTCGCCCACAGATTCGTCGGACACCCGGCTATCGGATCGCCCAAGACCTTGCCAGTCGCTTGGCGATTTCCAAAGGGTTGGCTCGTGCCCCTGACTATCGGGATTATACCTCTCGCGGTCGTCGATGAGACATTCTTGGTGAGCCGGGCGGCGTCAGCCCCCGGACTCTTCACGTCAGGAGTCCGGGGGCTGACGCCGCCCGGCTCACCAAGATCAATCGGAGAAACATCTCATCGACGACCGCGAGAGGTATAACTAGGTCGTTGATTGGGGAACGCTTTCAAACTCGTCGTGAGTTCTGCGAAGCGACAGGATTATCTGAAGACATGCTGAGTTATGTCTTGTCCAAGCGAAAGCACTTGGCGATCAACACGCTGGAAGAGTGCTTGCGGCGAATTGGTTATTCATTGCACATCGCGCCAACGTCGTCGGGTTAATCGCCGCGTGACCGTGAAGGCTATGACCTACTTCGCCGGGCCGTGCCACAGCGAAACGGAGTGGTAGACGCCGTCGCTGGTGACGGAGACTCCGATGCCGGCCGGGTGGGCTTTGGCTTCGGTCAGCTTTTGCCACTCGATCAAGTTCACTTCGAGCGTCTTGCCATGCACCTCCGTAGCGGTAAAGCCCTCGAGGCCCTGAAACACCGCTGTGTAGCCATTGCCCTTTTCTTTGGCGGCGATCGAGACGTCCAGCAGCTTCTGCGTTGCCGAGACGCGCATCACTTCCTTCTCCCATTGAGGGCGTGAACCTCGAAACGTGTAGTACGTTGACTTGGGGTGTCGCCAGACGATGTTGGCAAAGAGCTTGCCTTCGCCGTCGTAATAAATCTGGTAGGTCTGCCGAGCGCAACTCTTCGGTGCCGGTGCGAGAACGGGAATCTTGGGATCAACCACCTGATGAACCGTGATGTCGATGTTCGTTCCCTCGGCATGTTTCACTTTGGCGGAAACCAGGATGTGCCGCACTTGCTTGTTGGCGTCGAGATAGCCGGCCAAATCAACGGCGGTGAAGCCCTTCGCTCGATTTTCGGCATCGTGCTTTTCAACTTCCTCGGTCGTGCCATCGAAGAGTTCCCCTTCGGAGCTCGCGGGCAACCAGATCGCAGCGACCTTCAAACCATCGGGGGTCGGATACGGCCGCACGCGAATCGGTCGCCAGCGACGCGGCTTGAGAGCTGCGGTCAGCGGCACGAGGTCCGCAAATGGCAACGTCTGCACAACGGCGAATTTCTCACCGAGCATCCCCTTGCCAACGCTCATCGCCCTTTGAATGAGCGCTTCGCGACGATTCAGCGGCATCAAGATCGCGAGGTCGGCGTCGTTCGTCCAACCCGATTCGGTGACGCGCTGCTCGGCCTTGGCTTTCGGCAAGCCTTTCAGATTCGGCGCGGCGAAGGCGTACCACTGACCGGCTCGCAGCTTCACCGATGATTTGAAGTTGCCGGATTGCTTCAGCGAAATATCCCACCAGCCGTCCGCGAGTTGCGCAGCGGCATCGGCTGTCGGAGGCTTTTCCGCTTCGATCAGCGCCGTGTCCTGCTGCGCGAGCTTTTGCAGAGTCGCATCGCTCGAATGCACCAGCCGCTTAAGTCCCTCGTTCCAATCGGACTTGGCGAGGATCAAGAAGCGGCCGAACGATTCGTTGGCCGCGGGATCATTCGGAGCTTCAACGAGCTTCTTCTCCGCAGCGGCACTCGACTCCGCAAGCTTCTTGTATTCGGTGATCTCGGCCCGCCGCGCGACCGCCAGTTTTTGCATGTCGGTCGACTTCAACCGCCGAGCCAGCGCGTCGGCCAATTCCAGATGCTGCAACGCCGGCTCGATGCGATCCGCTTGCTGATGTTCCCGAGACAGTTTGAACGACAGCTCGGCCAGTTGCTTGTGCAGATCTTTGTCGGTCGGCCCCTTGGCCAAATCCTTCAGCGTCTGCACGGTCAGCGCGTGCTGATCGACGTCGTATCGGTCGGAGATCATCTGCACGATCCGCAGTGACAACGTCGGATGCAACGCCTTCACCGCCAGCCCGTGAGCCTGCATTAACAAGACGTAGTCATTGACGGCGGAGGACTCCTCGTTTTGCAGATTGCCGAGCATCTTGTCGGCGACATCGGCGAACTGCGGAGAGGACTTGGCCGATGCCAATTCGGACTTGAAGACCTCTTTGACGGTGGCGATGGCCGGCCTCTGCGCGGCCGCATCCGGCACGGGAGTCTTGGCCGCACCCCAAGTCGTTCCACACAACAACGCGACGAGCAAACACGAACGGAATTGGCTTCGCATCACCGCAAGACTCCGCATGGGAATGGAGAGAAGTGGCCGCCGGAGTCGTCTCGTGGCGACTCCGGCCCACTGCCAAGCTATCGAAATCAACCGAGAAGAAAAGCGTCGCTTGTGTCACAACTCGGAATTGATCTCTCATGGACAATCAACTGGAGTGCGCATTATTCGTGTGGCAGTTCCGATCCGTGTGAAGAACTGCGTTAGAAGCTGACGAACACAGTTTTTCACACGGATTGGAGCTACCACACGGATGAAGACAGGCTGCTGGTGAGCGATCAAATCCGAGTTGTGGTACCAGTGGTCCGCCGAGTTGCGTTTCCTTGCCGAATTGCCACCATCCGAGTTGCGAATGACGGGCTGTCTTCCGGCTGGTCACGCACTTTTTTGAGGATCGAACGCGGATGACAACCAGCCGAATTGAACGAGTCCACGCTCGTGAAGTCTTCGATAGCCGAGGCAAACCGACCGTCGAAGTGGAAGTCACCTGCGCGGGTGCTCGGCCGGGCCGAGCGATGGTCCCCAGCGGCGCGAGTACTGGGCGATTCGAGGCGGTCGAGTTGCGGGATCGTGGCGACTCACGATTGGATGGTTTGGGAGTGCGGCAAGCAGTGCGGAATGTTTGCACGGAGATTGCGTCGGCGTTGATCGGACTCGATGCGGATGACCAAGCGGTGATTGATCGGCGATTGATCGAACTCGACGGCACGCCGCAGAAGTCTCGGTTGGGAGCGAATGCGATCCTCGGCACGTCGCTGGCTGTGGCGTATGCGTCGGCGGAGGCACGCGGGTTATCAGCGGTCGCTCGGTTTCGAGAGATTTGGGACGGCATCGTGGGGCACGTTTCCAACGTGCCAATGGACGGCGGGCACGTTGGAAACGTGCCCCACGAACTTGGCACGCGAATGCTGTTGCCGTTGCCGATGGTCAACATGATCTCTGGCGGATTGCACGCGGGGCGGCAGTTGGAGTTTCAAGACTTCTTAATCCTGCCGGTCGGAGCGACGTCATACTCACAAGCATTCGAGTGGATCGTCATGGTCTATCGCCGGCTGGGCCGAGTGCTGACCGAACGCGGACACGAAGGGATCTTGATCGGCGACGAAGGGGGCTACGGTCCGAAGCTGCGCACGAACGAAGAGGCCATTGAACTCGTCGTCGCGGCGATTGAGGCGGCGGGATTGAAGGCGGGCAGTGATGTCGCGATCGGACTCGATGTTGCCAGCACGCACTTCTTTGAAGAGGGCCGCTATCGGCTGCCGAGCGTTTCGTCGTCGCCGCTGACTGCTGAGCAGATGGTGGATCTGCTCGACGACTGGGTCGCGCGGTATCCGATCATCAGTCTCGAAGACCCGCTGGCCGAGGACGATTGGGGCGGATGGAAGCTCATCACCGAACGACTTGGAAACCGAGTGCAGCTCATCGGCGACGATCTGTTCGTGACGAATGTCGCGCGGCTGCAAGAAGGGATCGAACGCGGCGTCGCGAACAGCGTGCTCATCAAGCTGAATCAAATCGGCACGCTCAGCGAGACGTTGGCGACGCTGAGGCTGGCTCTCGACAACGGCTATTGGCCGGTCGTGTCGGCTCGCAGCGGTGAGACGGAGGACGCGACGATCGCCGATCTCGTCGTCGCGACCGGTGCGGGTCAATTGAAAGTCGGTTCGGTCGCGCGCAGCGAACGGCTCGCGAAGTACAACCAGTTGCTGCGGTTGGAAGAGTCGCTCGCGGGTGTCGCGGGATATCTGGGCGGAGCGATCTTCACAAGATGACCGATTGATGCCGATTCGTCAGTCGGTCCAGGCGGGCCAAGATTTGCCGCAAGCGATCGAGGATACGTGGTGGGGTGGCGTAGTTCTGTTTGTGAACGAAGAGCCGTTCAAGCCACGTCATGCCGCTGAGCAAAACGGTGCTGCGGTCGATCACGCGAGCGACCTTCGCTTCGCGATCGGACAGCGGTCGAACGCTGCGATACGCGGCAAGCGCAAACTCCCAGCGGTCGTTGTCATCACCGATAAAGCTGCCGAGCAATCGAGCGAGATCGGTGGCCGGAGTCTCCGACTTGGCCGCGTTGGGATCAATCAAACCGGTGACTTGGTCGCCGTCGAATAGAACGTGGTCGTGCCAGACGTCTCGCAGGCAGGGATGCAGACGAAACCTCGTCTCGCGGTACGACTGCAACTCCGAACCGATCGACTCCACCGATTGATCAAAGGCATTGAGAATTTGCCGAGCGAGTTGAACCAACTCCGAATAGTCGGTGTCCCATGATCCGAGCGAGGTGGTATTGCCCATGATGTCTCGCAGCTTGTGAGCGTCTTGCGTGTAGAAGCGCTCGATCCGTTCCAAGCGGTCTTCGATGGTGGGTGATGTCGCGGCGGCAGTGGACTGGAACCAATTGGCTTCGGAAGCACGTGGTTCAAACCGCGCGGCCGCATCGTGCCACTGGGCCAATGCGATCATCGCATTTCGCAGTCGTGCGTCGGAGGCATCGGACGAGAAGTCAGCGCGGCCCGGCATCCACGGTTCGAGTTGCCAGAACTGACTCGCCTCGGCATAGAGCGTCGTTCCGAATTTGCTCTTCACAGGCACGGGCACTTGCGTCACGCCGCTCTTGTGAATGTGCTCCAGCAGGCGATGCAGACCGAGCAATCGTTCGCGCTGCAAGCTGTCTGGTGGCCATCCTCGCAAACAGAACTCGACTTCCGGTGCGTGCAGGTTTTCTTGCAACGAGACACGCAGCACGACCGCGCCGCTGAACCCTTCGCTGTCGCGATCGATCGTGCGGATGCGCGCGGGCTTCGAGCCGCAGAACGACTCAACGATCTGGATGAGATCGTGAAACTTCAAGTACTGCGGGAGTGGCATAACGCTTGCCGAAGTTTGACTTTTCAATTGAGGCGGGTAGAAGACGTGCCCGGAGTCACCTGGGAGTCGGGTGGCTCGAACACATTTCTTTCTGTGAGAAAACGCCATGCAAGTAAATCACAGCCTGCGACGGATTGCGAGCCTTTCAGCCTTCATGCTGGCGATCAGCATCACCTCGGCCAGCCAAGCGGGAGTCATCCCTTGGGTGTATGACACCATCTTCGGCCCCGTGCATTATCGGTCCTACGGTTACTCACCCTACGCGGTCTCGTATGGCCGGCCGGTGGTGATTCGCAATTACGCACCCGCGCCCTATTACGCATACGCGCCGGCCTCCGGTTGCTCGTCATGCTCGACCAGTTACTACGCTCCGGTGGTCTATTCGATGCCGAGTTCCGGCTGCGGCAGTTGCGGCCCTGTCGTGATGGCTCCGTCGAGCGGATCGTGTGGCACAGTGACGTACGCATCGAATTCACAAGGCTGCCTCAGTGGCTGTTCGGTTTCTCCGGCGACAGCAACACCGAAGCCGACGGCTCCCGCTGCCAAGCCGGTGTGGAAGGCTCCCGAAACGAATCAGGGGGGCTCAACGACGACGGTCACTCCCAGCGCTGGAACAGTGACCGAAGATGGACTCGGCACGAGTCCCCGTTTGCGAGGCAAATCCAACGCGGGTGCAGGCGATGCCGTGGAAGGAACTCGCCCCACCAGCGCCGAGGAAGAACCGACGATCCAAAAGCGCAATAAGACGCCCGCGAAGATCGCCGATCCGGACTTTGAGCCGCCGCTCGAAAACGTCAAGCCGAAAGAGATCAAGAAGCCGAATAAGCTGGAACTGGAACTCGATAGCGAAAAGAAGGCTCCTGGCGAAGCAAAGATTCTGCTGCCGCTGCCGACACTGAACCTCGACGCGAAGATTGCTTGGCGAACCGATCCGCAACGGGAACGAGTTCCGTTCCACGCGAAGCTCGCGAAGGCCAGCGTGACGCGCCGCGGGACGGGTACGAATTCCGATTGGACTCCGGTCGTCGCCAAAGTGACCGGGACGCAGTTCGTGAAGAAGTAGCACGACGAAACGTGAGGGGTCGGGTGTTCGGTTTTTCGGAATTGGCGGGAAGAGTGCTTGAATTGCAATTGAGACTTCCGCCCGCCAATTCCGAAAAACCGAACACCCGACCCCGGTTCTGATCAGCGCAAAAAAGAAAGCCGCCACACTCAGTGTGCCGGCTGTTTTTTTTGAAGCGATGATGTCGATGCCGCACTACGAGATGTACCCGCTCGACTTCAGGTACGCGATGACCTCGTTCGAGAGTTCGTCGATCCCTTTGTTGTCCGAGTCGAGCACGAGCTCGGCCTTCTCCGGAGCTTCATACGGGTCGTCGATGCCAGTGAAGCCTTTCAGTTCGCCGGCGCGAGCCTTCTTGTAGAGTCCCTTCGGGTCACGCGCTTCGCAGGTTGCCAAGGACGCGTTGACGTAGACTTCGATGAAGCCTCCGGCTCCCATGATCGCTCGGACTTTGTCGCGGTCGGCGCGGTACGGCGAGATGAACGCGGTCGCGGTGACGACACCGGCGTCGGCGAACAGCTTGGCGACCTCGCCAATGCGGCGGATGTTCTCAGCCCGGTCTTCCGCGGAGAAACCCAACCCGAACCGTTTGGCGGTCGGCTCTTCGTATCCCTGCTTCTCCTTCAACTGCTTCGGATCCTTGTTGAGTCCGAAGCGGATGTTGTCGCCGTCGAGCACAAACGAATGCACGCCCACGCCATGCAACTTGGCATCCACTGCGTTCGCGATCGTGCTCTTGCCGCACGCGCTCAGGCCGGTGAACCACAGAATGCAGCCCTTGTGGCCCATCAATTTCCAACGTTCATCGCGCGTCACCAAATGGTCATGCCAAGTGATGTCGGCTCCCTTTTGCTCGGACATTTCTGATCGCTCCTGTCTGATGTTTGAGACGGTTTTTTGACTCTTGGTTAAGAGGGGCGGGATGGTAGGAGAAGCCTTGGAGCGTGGGAAGCGAAACTCGCGGGAGCAACATTTAGCCGCTACAACGCCGCGATGCCTTATGTGCTCTTCCTGCTGATCTGTGCCATCTGGAGCGGCAGCTTTTTATTGATGAAGAAAGCCGCGCTGGTCTTCTCGCCGATCAGCATCGGAGCGTGGCGCGTCACCGGTGGAGTCGCGGTGCTGGCGATCCTCTGGTTGTTTCATCGGCAACCGCTGGGCTGGCGTCGGCGCGATCTCTGGTCTTTGGCGTTCGTTGTGATCATGGGCTACACATGGCCGTACTGCGTGCAGCCGTGGCTGATCTCGCAACACGGCAGCGCGTTCATCGGGATGACGGTCAGCTTCACGCCGTTGTTCACGATTCTGGCCTCGGTGCCGCTGCTGCGAGTGGTACCGCATCCGCTGCAAACGATCGGAGTGCTCGGTTCGCTCGTCGGCATGGGACTGTTGATGAGCGAAGGTTTCGCGCGACAGGTTTCGGTCACCCATCTGCTGCTGGCCTCGTCGGTCTCTTTCGGATACGCGCTGGTCAACGTGTGGATTCGACGCCGGCTGACGCATGTGTCGCCACTGACGATGTCACTGGTCTCGATGGGCATCGCCACTGTGATCCTGCAAACGATTTCGGTTTGGACGCCATCACCGACGCCTCCCAGTGCCGAGGCGTTTTGGCCGGCGGCGATCTCGCTGCTGGTGTTAGGAGTCGTCGGCACTGGGTTGGCGATGTTCTGGTTCAACAAACTGATTCACGATCGCGGCCCGCTGTTCGCCGGCATGGTGACGAACCTCGTGCCGGCCGGAGCCGTCATCTGGGGCTGGCTCGACAACGAGCAAGTCACCGGTCGACAACTCGCCGCGCTGGCGATCATCCTGCCGATGGTCGCGCTGGTGCAGTTCGGAGCGCCCCGACCATCTTACGACCTCCCCGCCGAGTCAACGGCATGAACCGACCGACAATCACCATCGAATTGTTTGGCATGCCTCGCGCGCGGGCGGGTACGAAAGAAGTCGTCGTCTCGGCATCGACCGTCGGAGAGGCACTCGCCGAGGTCGTCAAAGTCAGTCCGAAACTCGCGGACGTTTTCCGAGCCGATGGTTCTCTCTCGCCGCAGTACTTGCTGTCGCTGGATGGGCAGCAATTCGTCTCCGACCTTACGCATCCGTTGCGGTCAGGAGATCGGCTGCTGTTGCTTTCCGCGGACGCGGGGGGATAAGACGGCTCGAACTATGGGCGGATATCACGGGCGTTACCTGCGGATCGACTTGAATAGCGGCACGGCGAACTACGTCGCGTTGTCCGAATCCGTGTTGCGCCGGTTCCTCGGCGGCGTCGGATTAGGAACGTGGTTGCTGCACCACGAGTCTCCGGCGGGAGTTGATCCGCTCGCTCGCGAGGCCGCATTGGTGTTCTGCTTCAGTCCGCTCGTCGGGACGCCATTGACGACCTCGGCCAAGTTCGCGGTCGTCGCGAAGTCGCCGCTGACGTTTCGATTGAACGACGCGCTGTCGTCGTCTCACTTCGCCTTAGCTGGCAAGCGTTCCGGAGCGGACGCGCTCGTGATCGTCGGAGCGTGTGCCGCTCCCAGCGTGCTGGTGATCGAAGACGGCGCGGTGCGAATCGAACCGGCGGGTGAGTTGTGGGGACTTGAATCCGATGAGACCACACGGCAACTTGGCGAACGATTTGGACCGGAGTTTCATTCGGCGGTGATCGGCCCGGCCGGTGAGCATCTCGTGCGTTACGCGACGATCAGCCACGCGAACCGTCACGCGGGACGCGGCGGGCTGGGGGCCGTGATGGGATCGAAGCGACTCAAGGCCGTGCTGGTCGCCGGAACGCAGCGCGTTGCCGTCGCCGATCCGACACGGGTCATCGAAGCGGCTCGTGATCTCTCGCAACGTTCTTTCGGGCCAGCCACGGCGAAGTATCGAGAACTTGGAACCGTGTCGAACTTACTCACATTCAATCGCCTGCACGCGCTGCCGACCCGCAACTTTCAGCAGGGACAATTCGAGCAAGCCGAGAATCTCTCCGGTGAGTCGCTCAACGCCGCTCGCCGAGTCGCTCGCGAGTCCTGCGCCTCCTGCACGATTGGCTGCGAACACATCTATTCGAGTTCCAACGGCAACGTCCGTTTGGAATACGAAAGCCTCTTCGCGCTGGGCCCGCTGTGCGGCATCGGCGATCGCGATGTCGTGCTGCGCGCCGCTCTGATGTGTGATCGGCTCGGGTTAGACACGATCTCGGCCGGAGCCACCGTGGCCTTCGCGATGGAGTGCTCTGAACGAGGATTGCTCAAGGCTGACGGACTGCGTTTCGGCGACGGTGAAGGGTTGCTGTCGCTGTTGCCGCGCATCGCACGCCGCGAAGACGGACTGAGCGATCTCTTAGCCGAAGGAACTCGCATCGCCGCCGCACGCATCGGCGGCGACGCCCCCGACTTCGCACCGCATGTGAAAGGCTTGGAGCTTCCCGGCTACGAACCGCGCACGTTGCAGACGATGGCGCTGGGCTTCGCCGTCGGCTCGCGCGGAGCCGATCACAATCGGAGCGGAGCGTATGAACTCGATTTCTCCACGGTGACTGATCGCCTCCACGGCTCGCCCGCTGCCGCCGCTCTCGCCACAGAAACAGAAGACAAAGCCGCCCTCATCGACTCGATGATCTTGTGCAAGTTCCTGCGCGGCGTCTTCACCGACTTCTTCGCCGAGTCCGCCGACCTGCTGCGGAGCGTTACCGGTTGGGACATCTCCGCCGAGGAATTGCGAACCACCGCCCGACGTATCGTCACCGCGAAGAAGCTCTACAACGTTCGGGAAGGCTGGACGAACTCCGAAGACACGCTGCCACGCCGATTCCTCAACGAAGGACTTTCCACCGGCGTCTCGACCGAGGCCACGCTCACCCGCGAGAGCCTGCAAATCATGATCGACGCCTACTACGCCGCACGCGGCTGGAACCCGGATGGACAGGTTTCAAACGCCCTGATCGGCGAACTTCAATTAGCCGATCTGGCAGCAGAAAATCCGTACCGCGACCGTTAGGGGGCGGCCGCAGTCGCCGAATCGGACCGCTCCCTGACGGTCGCGGTACGGTCAGGCTTTCGAGCGATCGAAGACCAAAATCTCCCCCTTGCCCAGCGAGACCAGATCGCCGCTGTGCCGGTGGTAGGAGCCGTGAATGAATTCGTCCGCGACCGGAAAGCCGAGTTTGCGCAGCTCGCGAAGATAGATTCTCAGGAAGACCGGTTCGTAGAGACAGTCTCGGCGAAACGTCGGCAGTAGCGCCGGTGCGTCGCCAAAGAAGGCCAGCGTGCCGCGCTTCATGCCCGCGCCCGCCCGCTGCCCACACTTACCGAAGACAAACACCGAACCAGCCAGCATCGACACTCCCGGAAAGTCGCCGATGTCTCCGCCAATCGCGATGAACCCGCGCCGCATGTGGCCGCCGATCTCATTGCCCGCCTTGCCGTCGATGAGAATCATACCCCCACGCATCCCGGAGCGGCCGCCGCGATAACAGCCACCGACGAGATGACCTGCATCGCCGCGCACGCGAATGGTTCCGCCACGCATTTCCGCTCCGAGCCAGTCACCCGTGTTGCCGCGCACTTCGATCGATCCGCCGCGCATCTCGGCACCGCAGTGCATCCCGATGTTGCTGTCGATGGTCAGGCTGCCGGAGGTCATGTTGGCTCCGACCCACTTCACGCGCGAGCAATCCCCCACCATCACGATCTGCTGATCGCCGGCGTCCCCTTCCACTCGGAAAAATTCGCCGAGCGGAGCCGGAGCATTCCCATGCTGCACCGGCAGAGCGGCAATCTCGGCGACAGTCTTGCCGGCCAACGTATTGGGTGCGATGCACTCCGCCTCGATGGGAATTGTGGTCGTGCCGGTGTAGGTGAGTTGCAGCATCGGATCAGTCAATCTCTCAGGGTCAACAAGTTTGATGGTTGGTCATTCGGCGGCAAGCAACCGCTGGCGTTATCGGATTACGAACCGAGCCGCTTGATCCGAATTTTTCGATACGACGCCTCGGACGGCGGCCCGCCATGAATCTGCACTGCGAGCACTCCGGTTCGGACAACTGTGCCGTCCTCCTCTTTGTAATCAATCGTCTGCACGCCATTGAGCCAAATCTGCACGCGCGGCCCCTCACAGCGAACGACGAAATCGTTCCACTCGCTCGGCTTGAACGCCTTCTCGACCTTGTCCTTGTCGCCGTGGATCAAAAACTTCTTCCGCCGCGATTCATCGTACAGCGAACCCCAGATGCAGCGGCCCTCCATGTGCCCCATGTCGCATTGATAACCGATGACCTCGTGATGATTCGGAATCCGCTTCGTCCGAAACTGCACCCCCGCGTTCGCGCCGTCCCCCGCCAGCTTGGCCTGCAACCGCAACTCGAAGTCGCCGTATTCCTGCTTCGTGCAGAGGAATTCATTACGCGGAATCTTCTCTTTCATCGTCCCGCCGATGATGGCTCCCTCTTCGATGCGGAATGTCTTCAGATCGCCCTCCCAACCCTCAAAGGTTTTGCCGTCGAACAACGTCTGAAAGCCCTCCTCGACATTGTCCGCCAGAACCTGCCATCCGAACGTTGCGAGGAGGCTTGCCGCTGAAAAGGAAAGAAACGATCGACGATGCCAATTCATGAGTGAGTCTCCTCAATACGAACAACCGCAAAACACGCCACAAAAGATTGCCCGGCCGCGGCGACGACCGCGGCTCGTACACGAGCGGCAAACTCTACCGAGGCCCGCCCGCGACGTCAGCTTTGACGCAACTTTCGCGATGACATTGCCACAATCAATGCGGTGCATTGCCACGGAAAAAATAATCCCGCGGCGAAGTGGCAACCGAAATTGAACTCACTAGAATCCCGC
>CAMDDX010000179.1 GCA_945893075.1 Planctomyces sp. SH-PL62
CGACACCTCCTGGTCTGGTTTCCTGCGCTCCGGTCCGCAGTCACACGACCAGCAAACTCACGCAGACGAATTCCAGGAGAGGAATACCATACAAACAGCAATCGCGCCAGCTCGCCCACACTACCCAGCTATGCGCGCTGGCCGTGGAAACGCTCCGCACCTTTGATTGTGCTGAAACGCCGGCAGCTCGCGATGCACGACCAGCAACACGTCTTGCACCAGATCATCCGCATCCGCGGCCTGCACCTCTGACCGCATCAACCACGCTCGCAATAGCGGAGAGTATGTCTCTACCAGCCGCGACCAATCCGCGTCCTCCGGCGACTGTCGTAAGCGGTCGAGCAAGCTGAGCGACGTTTCCAAGATGTTTGGCTTTCAACGCGAAGGGGTCGGGAGTCTTTTTCAGGCCGCCGTCCCTCGACTCTCGAAAACTAGCTGATGATGGGCGGCCTGGAAAAGACTCCCGACCCCGTAACGTTCAATCCACGAATTGCAGCTCATTGCTCGCCAATAACGCTTGAGCGTACTGCCGCCACACAGCATCGAGCGTTTCGCCATCTGACTGCGACGACTTCAAAAACTCAACGCCGTTCGCAATCTCGTCCGATGTGACCGCGCGGCTAAAGAGCCGCTCATAAGCCAACGTCACCTGCGCCGCGAGATCATTCGGTCGCTCCGCCTGAACGAACCGAGCCATCGCCGCCGCGCGAGCCTGCATGAACGAACTGTTCAACACGAAGAGCTGCTGCAACGGCGTCGTGGTCGGCATCCGCGCCGCGCTGTGCGACACCGGGTCCGGGAAGTCATGCAACCGCAACAAGTCTGACAACTCGCGTCGCTTCACCAATCCATAAACCGTTCGCCGGTTGTTCGAGACGTCGCTCAACTCCTGCGGAGCGCCACCAACACGACGGTCGATTTCACCCGTTGCGACCAGCATCGCATCCCGCCACGCCTCAACATCTAACTTGCGAACAGTCATCCGCGTCAACCAGATGTTGTCCGGATCGGCTGACGGCTGACGGCTGATGGCTGATGGCAGTCGATCCAAATCCCCTTGCTCGGAAGAATTGGAATAACGGCCATCAGCCATCAGCCGACGGCCATCAGCCGAACGCTGCCGATACGTCGCAGATACCACAATCTCCCGATGCAGCCATTTCAGCGACCAGCCATGCTCGATGAACCGCGCGGCGAGATCTTCCAGCAGTTTCGGATGAGTCGGCTTCTCTCCTTGCGTGCCGAAGTTGCTCGGCGTCGCCACGAGACCGCGTCCGAAGTGATGCGCCCAAATTCGATTGACGATGACTCGCGCCGCCAGCGGAGCCGCATCCGTCACGATCGCATTCGCCAATTCCAAGCGCCCGCTGCCGTTCTTGAACGGAGCCGGATCATTGGGCGAAAGGACCGTCACGAACCGACGCGACACCACCGCGCCGGGATTCGCCGCGTTGCCTCGGATCTGCATCGCCACGTTCTGCGGTTCGCTCGGCTTGTATTCGATCTTCGTGCGGTTTGGCCCATCGGGCAGCACGATCATCGCGGCCTCGGTGACGCCAAACGCGACCGGCGTGTTGAGCTGCGGCGTCTGCTGCAACGCCGCGATCTTGCCACGCAAGGATTCGACTTGCTTCACGACTTCCGCGGCCTTTGCTTTCTCCTCGTCGGTCGCGGTGTCAGACAGTTTCGGTTCCTTGAGCAGTTTGTCTAACTGAGCCTGCGACTCCTTCAATTGCGCTCGCGCGGCAGCCGCCTGATCCGCGAGCGGTTTCGCGATGATCGGCTTGTCATCGATCTTGATGCTCGCCAGCACTCCGGCCAGCCCGTAGTAGTCTTGCTGCGTGATCGGGTCGAACTTGTGGTCGTGACATCGCGCACACGCCAGTGTCAGTCCCAGAAACGTCCCGCCGATCGCTTCAATTCGTTCTTCCCACTCCTCAGAGACAACCTGTTTGATGACGTTGTGGTCAAGCTTGAGTTCCTTCCAATACGAAGGACTGAGTCCGAGGAATCCCAGCGCCGCCGCGTCGGTCGGTTGGAAGTCGGGCAGCAGATCAGCCGCCAGTTGCTTACGAACGAATTCGTCATACGGCACGTCTTCGTTCATCGCCCGCGCCACCCAATCGCGATACAGCCACGGCTGCCCATCGCCGGTCCGCCACGATTCACCGATGTCGCAATACCGCGCCAGATCAAGCCACGTCCGCGCCCAACGATCGCCGAATCGCGGATCGGCCAGCAATCTCTCAACGAGCTGCTCGTAAGCATCGGGCGATGCGTCCGCGAGAAACTCTTGGACGTCTTCCGGTGACGGCGGCAAGCCCAGCAAATCAAACGTCAAACGACGGATCAGCGTTCCTTTCGATGCCTCCGGCGACGGCGACAAACCGTGCTCTCGCTGTGCCGTGTGGATGAAGTTGTCGATCCGAGTTCGTCGCTCCGTAGCCCGACTCTCCGAGTCGGGTCGCAGAAAACTCTGACCCGACTCGGAGAGTCGGGCTACGGTGAACGGTCGAAACGCCCAATGCTTCTTCCCTTCAGCGATGTCGATGACTCGCCGGCTCACCTTCGTCGCGTTGACCGCCGGGAACGGAAATCCGCGTCGCCCCCACTCGGTCAACACGGCGATTTCCGCCTCAGGCAACTTTCCCGCCGGAGGCATCTGCACATTCTCATTGTCGAACCGAATGGCCTGAACGATCAGGCTCTTCTCGACATCGCCAACAACGGCCGCTGGTCCGCTATCGCCGCCAGTGAGAATCGCTTCACGGCTGTCGAGCAGCAGCCCACCTTTCAACTTCTCCGCCTTCGCCGAATGACATTCAAAGCAGCGTTGCACCAGCAGCGGCCGGACCCGCTTTTCGAAGAAGTCGAGATCGGCTAACGAAACTGTTTCGCTTTTCGGCGAAACGTCCTGTGCCAGAACGAAAAAATTCGCCGTCCCCGAAACGAGGACGGCGAATGCGATTAAACAGCTTTTCATGCTCACACCTTCAACAACTCCATAGCTTCATCACAGCCGGCAGCGGGCGATCCGAATTCGCTGGCAGTGACACGGGCCAACGCCGTGAGTTGTCGCCAACGGAACGGTTGCCGCATGTTGGCAAACTCTTCACTGGCGGTGCGGTAATACTTCTCGGCATGCAGAGCACCGTCTTCACTGATCGCGAACTTCAGTAACAGATCAAGCACTGGACGCGGCGAATGTCGCAGTTCGCCAATCAGATGCACGATCGCGGCAGCCTGAGCTTGTTCATTCGCTCGGATAGCGGCTTCGGCCTCGGCCAGCAGCTTGTTGGGATCGCGCGTCGTGATCTTTTCGAGATGCTCGGCGTGCGGACGCGGCTGCCAGTTGAGGAAGTCGCCGCCCCGGTTGACTCGGTCGTAGGCGACTTGGAACGCGCCGAGGATCGTGCAGGCGAACTGATTGCGAGCGTTGCTGAACTTGACCATGTTCCGCCAGGCATTCGCCGAGTCAGACGCATGCACGCCGATCGAATCGCCATGTACGCTGCCCAGCGGCTTGCCGGGTTGAACTTCCTTCTCGCGACGACCGACATCGCGCAGGATCAATTGATTCGCAGCAAGACAGACCGCTTCGCAGATCGCATCGGGCGCGATGCCTTCGGCCAGCGCGGCTCCCGCGAAATCAGCGGCTTGATCAGGCGTCGCTGTGAAGAGCGTCTGGCAGAAAGATTCCACCCAAGCATCATCCGGCACTCGCGTGCCCGGCGTCTTGCCGGCGAGCTTGTGCTGATCGAACACCTTCGGCAACAGCGTGCGCGGCCGGTCGAATTCGGCGTGACGGTTGACTTGACGTTCGCTCTTCACGCAGTAGCGGACCGATTGCCGCAACATCGTCACTGCTTGCTCGGGGCCAACCAGATCGAGCAACGCATAAGCTCGGTACGGCAACACGACGCGATGCACTTCGGTGTTGTCATCGACGGCGTACATGACCGCGTTGAACGCTTCCTCTGGCGACGTGGCCGCCGCCGCGAACATCTTCTCGGCAACGTCGATGTCTTTGCTGTGGACAGCGTCGCGCACCGCATCGCCCGGCACTGCTCCGGCCGGCAACGTTCCTGCCGTGATGGGATGCAGCACTTCTTTATTACGTCCGCCGAAATCGTGAATGCGATTCGTGTTTCGATACAGCACTTTCAAAACCGGAAGAGCCTTCTTCTCGGTCGGTAGTTCTTGAGACATCTGATAGGCCGGCATCATGGCCATCATCGTGTGGAAGCCGATGTAGTCCTCGCCACCGAAAGTTCTCGCATTCGCCAGCGCTGCTGCCGCGACGAGAGTCTTCAGGTCCGTGCCGTTGTGCATCTTCTCAACCAGCGCGGAGAGCAGCTTGTTGACTGGCGTGTCCTGCATCAAACCGACGAGCGGTTCGAGCCCACCGAACGTCAATCCATTCGCCTCCGAACCTTCCACCGCTCTGACCGTGGACAACCCCAGATCTAGGGCTGTGCTGTATCCGACGCCCGCGACCAACATCCCGCTACCGACGTCCGCCAAGAATTCACGACGAGAGCGACGCATGATTAACCTCCGAAACTCAGAGCACGGAAAGAGGCTCGTACAGCGCGGGCGAAGTGGCGCGCAGTGTAACGTCGCGGGAGTGGAAACATGCAAGAATCCCGATGGGTCTTGCGATTATTGCCGCTGATCTGAAACGGCTCGCCACACCGATGAGATGCCGCAATCGGCCAGTTGGGAGGTCTACTTCTTCATCCGCGACGTCAGCCACTTCGAGTATTCGGCATGAGCGTAAAAGACGACGTTCACGCCGAGTTGGTAGCAGAACTCGGTGATCTCCGGCTTCACGCCGGCATGGCCGTCGGCCCAGGCGTCGCCGATGTCGCCGGGGTGGTAATACGCGACCAAGCGACCATCGACTCGCCAACCGAGTGCCTCTTTGCCACCGTGCGGTGCCACATACGGCAAAAACGGAATCGGATACGGGATGCGATGAATCGTGTCGTCGAGCGGCACATGACTGGGCCGAATGTTGGGCAGCACTTGCCGCATCATCGAAAGCACTTGGTTGTGGAAATGTCCGCTGCCGCCGTTGTCGATAAACAGCATTCCGTGTTTGTCGATCAGATATTCTCGCAGCGTCTTCGCCTCGTTGGCCGAGATCGAGATGTTCTTCTCGCCGGTCAGATACACGAACGGCGGCGACTTCTCGGCCGGGAACGCTTTTAAGGCGGAGACCGTGCGTGTCTCTTCTTTGTCAAAGGTCTTCTGCTTGGTTCGCAGCGTGTATTCACGGAGCAGGTTCTCGCCGGAGAACATGCTCATGTCCTGATCCCAGTCGCCGCCGGAATACTCCAACCGCAGGAAGCGCACCTTGCCGCCGCTCGTTCCACCCGCGAAGCCCGCTCCCGTCCCCTCACCGTAGCCGACCGTGTAGGCGTGCTGAGTGATCTCTTGCAGTTGCAGCTTGATCTCGTCAATCGGCGGCACCTTGAAACTGATCGCCGAGAACGGATTCACCACGAACTTCTTCTTGATGACCTTCTGAATCTTCACCGCCTGAGCGATCTGTGCCTGCTTACCGCCGCCGGCCGGCATCTCGTAGATGTCGCTGCAACCGCCGATCTGCGTGAAGACCAGAAACGCGATCGAAAAACAGAGCGAATAGACCGACATCCACGTCAGCGATTGATTCAGCTTCCGCGAGCGCCGTCCGTAGTACCAAGCGTGCGGATCGAGCGGATTGTGGACACGCTCGTCATTTGCATCATCATCGTGAGTTACTCTGTGAGCGGACCGCGCCAACTCGATCGCCGCCGATTGCTCGCGTCGGCGACGTTCGTAGCGCCGCTCTTCGTAGCCTCGCGACGCCCGTTCGACGAACCACACCACCCATAACAGGCCGAGAAAGAACAGGCTCCAGGTTCCCCACGTCGCCAAGCCGACGCGCGCGTGCGGTAAGTCCAACGCATCCGCGAAGAAGACGCTCACCTGCCAGAGAAAGACGCCCGCAATGCTCCACACCAAGTTTCGACGAATCAGAAACGCGGAATCGTCCGCGCAATGATCTGGAGTGGCGGGGCGAACCTCCCCCGCGAGTCGGCGCAGGGCGTGGAAGCTCGCGTTGTTCCCATCCTCCAAACGGCACAGCCAACCGGCCCAGGCGATCCAATACGCCGACAGCGGCACGCTCAGCGCGAACCAGATTCCCTCCGGCCACGCTCGCCACCACGTCTCGATCGAGCGGCCCCACATCCAGTCCGCCAAGCACAGCACCCAGACCGCCACATAAATGGCCGTCTGCTTGACGAGCTTCAGGGGAAACGACAGATGCGGAAACATGACTCGACGTCCTTCGGAGACTCGCGGTTACTTCACCTTATCCAGCAGGTTGTCGAAGCTGTCGAGCGGGTTCTTTTTGGGATCGGCCGTTTTGGTTTCGTCCAAGCCCATCGCCTTGCTGGCTTTCTTGATGTCTTCTTCCGAGGGCGTTCCCGAAGTGTTCGCCGCTTTCGTGGAATCGTTGACCTTCCCCGATTCCGACTCGGCCGCGTTTAGACTGGCCACCGGCTTCGCGGACTTGGCTTTCGGTGGGCCGCTGAGCGCGTATGGGACGATGGTCAACGCGCCGATCAGGACGACCGTCGCGATCGTCGAGCCGATCATTGCCTGAGTCAGCGCGTTTGACGAGACGATCCCCATGACCTCCTGAGGACTGCGGCCTTTCAGGCTGCGCACGAAATCTCGCAACTCGCCAGTTGTCGCCGCCGTGTCCGTAGCAAGTCGCTTCACGCGGCTCTGCGCCGGGCGGCTGTCTTCGGTCAGATGTTCTCGCAATTTGTCCACAACGCACCTCGATTTGTTTGTCGTAGCTTGACTCTCTGAGTCGAGCCTTTTGAAAACTCGATTCGGAGAGTCAAGCGACGAATTATTGCTCGATCTTCTTGTCCAAAATGTGAACCAACTCGCCACCGGCCTGGCTGATGGCTTCGATGACTGGCTCAAACTTCGCCGCCGTGCATTCGCTATGAGCTTTCAGCAACACCTTTCGCTGCCCGGCCGGAGCGGTGCCCAAATAGGTTTCGATCCGCGATGCGAGCTGCCCTTCGGAAAGCTCCTGCCCGTTGAGATAGACCTTTTGATCTTTGTCGATCGTGACCGTGACTCGCGTGTAGCCCGACCCTTTCAAGTTGTCCGCCTTGGCCGGAGTCCACTGAATGTGACTGTCATCCTGCGACTGAGCCAGGATCACGAAAAAGATCAGCAAATTGAACGCGATATCCCCCATCGCCACGCTGGGGATATCGACCTTCGGTTGTTTGCGTTTCATTTTCATGGTTGATTGTCGCTTGGCTCTCTGAGCCGAGCGGCCGGGTCAGAGACCCAACCTACGTTTTCACTGTGGCACATCGACTGTTCGTTCTTCCTCAAGTTGCAACGTGATGATCCCGCCGGCATCTTCGATTTGCGACGTGACTTCGATCCAAGCGTGATACGGCACATCGTCGGTGCTCTTCACAATGACGACGCGGTCGTCCGGCCGAGACTTTCCCGCCAGCTTGGCCTTCACGCGTGCCTTCACCTCCGACACCTTCACCGGATCGCCGTTGATCAGAATCGCATTCCGTTTCAAATCGACGGTCAGATGTTCGTCCTGTTCCTTCTGCTGTTGAGTCTGTTCGCTCTTCGGAAGGATTTGCGACCGGCCGGTGTCCGGCTGCGTCGAGGCACACACCAGAAAGAACACGATCAAATTAAACGCGATGTCCCCGCTGGCCACAGCCGGCACATCGACAAGCAATTTGGTGGAACGACGGAACTTCATGGCAACTCACTAGCCTCGGACGAGAACTCGCACTTCTTTGTTGAGCCGCTGACCAAGTCGGTCCCTTTCGATTTCCAATTCATATCGCGACTGAAGGTTGGTCCAAAATTGGTCGGAGGTTCCAAAGTATCGAGCCAATCGCAACGCCGTGTCTGCCGAGATGCCACGTTCACCACGCACGATGTCGCTGATCCGATGAGTCGCAACAGCCGTGTCACGCGCCAACTGGCTTTGGCTGATGTTCAACGGAACGAGGAACTCCTCCTGGAGCACCTCGCCCGGATGAATCGGTGAGAGTTTGGTTTTCGACATCGTCTGTTCCTAGTGATAGTCCACAATTTCAACCGACTCGGCTCCACCATTTTCCCAGCGAAAGCAGATTCGCCATTGATCGTTGATTCGGATGCTGTGTTGACCGCCCCGGTCTTTTGTCAGTTTCTCTAAACGATTTCCAGGAGGCACTCGCAGATCGTCCAAATTGTTCGCAGCATCGAGCAGAATCAACTTTCGCAGCGCGACTCGCAACAGTGGTTTCGGCAGTCGCTTGATACGCTCGCGTCGAAATAGCCGCTCGGTGTCGCGGTCACGAAAGCTGCGGATCATGGCTGCTTTCTCTGGCCTCGATTGCCAACTGCAACGTCACGGTTTCAATCAGTTCGGTCGCGGTCTCTTCGACTTCGAGGACGAACTGGTTGATGATCCCCGTGAAATAGTTGTAGCCCGTGAACGCCGGGATGCCGACGATCAGTCCGAGGGCGGTCGTCAACAACGCTTCCGCGATGCCGTCGGCGGCGGCTTTCACGATGTTCTGCTCGCCGAGTGTTGCCACGATATGGTCGAAGCCGTTGACCATTCCGCTGACTGTGCCCAGGAAGCCCAGCATCGGAGCCACGCTCGATACGGTCGCCAAGATCGTCAGATGTTTTTCGAGCGCTGCCACGATGTGGACGCCGTAGTCGTCCATCGCCTTGATGACCTGCTCTTCGACCTTGCCGGAGTCGTAACCCAGCCGTCTCAGCACGACAAACTTCCGCAACCCCGCCGAGAGAATTGCCGCGACCGGACCTTGCTCCGAATCGCATTTCGCGAGCGCCTCCTCAACGTTGTCATCATGCAGCAATTCGGTCACTTGCTGGCGGAGTCCACTGGCGTCCGTCGTCAGCATCTTCAAGGTGCGATATCGCTCGATGATGACTCCCGCCGCGAGGATTCCACAGGCCAGAATCGGCCACATGAAAATGCCACCGCGGATCATCAACCCCATCGCCCCGGTGTGGCTCACCTTGTCGAACCAATCCCAAAAGCTAATGCCAGAATCGCTGACCGTCTCCTCCGCTGGCTTCTCGTCTGACTTTGCGTCCGCAGGCTTGGCATCTCCTTCAGGAGCCGGCTGCCCCGCCGCATCCGAAAATCCGGGAATGCTCGGCTTCGCGTTCTTCGCATCAGGCGGAGCCGGCTGAGCCGGAGCCGTCGCGGCCGGCGCAGCTTTCTTGATGCCTTGCTTGGCATCGAGCGTGTCCAGCGGGTCTTGAGTCAACAACGCGAGGGCGAGAATCAAATGAGTCATAGTGGGGCAATCTTCGGTGGGATGAAATTCTCAGTGTCCTCCGTGTCTTTGTGGTGAAACAGACAACTCACCACGAAGGCACAGAGTTCACTGATTGGAAACGCGGAGAGGCTACTGATTCTCGATCGCGTTCGCCTCCGCTTCGAACTGCTGCAACATCTCCGGCAACGCCAGGCGGCCGCGCGCGAATTTCGCGGCTTCGCTCGAAGGATGATTCCAGCGGCAGTTGTTGTAGCGGCGGAAGGCTTCCGACGTTGCGCCGCCCATGCGGTAGCTCTCGCCGGACCAAAACAGGGCGTCCGGGGCAAGCGTGTCATCGGGGAAGCTCTTGCCAAACCGGTCGAACGATTTGCCGGCGTCGGTGAACTTCTTCGCTTTGTAGAAGCACTGGCCGATGCGGAACGCCATCTTGGGAGCGTGCTGGTGTCCGTCGAACTTCTCGATGAACTTTTCGCCGACTTGAGCCGCGATCGTGTACTCCTCGGCTTTGTAGAAGTGATCGCTGATGCGGATCATCACGCTGGAGATCAGCGGACTCTTCGGGTACGTCGCGGCCAGCGTGACGTAGGCTTCCAACGCTGCGTCAAAGTCTCCCTTCTCTTCGTAGCACTGAGCCAGCTTGTATTGCGCGTCCGGAGCCAGCAAGTGGTCGGCGTAGTGGTTAATGATCTGCTCATAAGCATCGACCGCGTCATCCCATTGTCCCAACTCCTGAGCGAATTGTCCGAGCAAGTATTGAATGCGCGGGACGTACTTCGGATCGGGGTAATCTTCCATGACTTCTTGCAGGATGCGGCGGCCGGCTTCCAGGTCGGCCAATTCCTCGTCCTTGCGGGCGAGGGCTTTGTGCGACTTGAACAACTCGAAGAAGCTCTCAGCGATGTGGAATTTGGTTTCGACCGCCAGCCGTTCGTCGTTGAACGCTTTCGAGAACGCGGCCACGAGGCCATCGGTCCCGATCACGACCGGGATCGTCTTCTCGGACTCGAGCTTGCCGCTTTCGGTGCTGGCGGCGAGATCGATGTACTTCACTTTGAGCGTGTCGCCGAAGTAGCACTCGATGACCGGCACATCGGCGTTCAAGTTACCGGGGGTCGGTTTGTCGTTCGCCTTTAGTTGCAGCGAGCCGGTGAAGACTCCGCTGTGAGCCAGCGTCTCTTCCAGTTGGACCGTTTCTTTCTCGCCGAACTCGGTGGTGATCTCGACGGCGACGCGATCGCGTTCGTCGGAGGAATCTTGATCGGCGTCGGTGACTTGCAGGTACAGTTTCTCGCCGACGTGAAGTTGCGTGATCGCGTTGTCGTAATCGCGATCGACGACACCCAGCACGCCGTTGCTGATCAGCCGAGCTTGCGCGGTGACGGTCGGAATCTCCGGCTTCGGCGGCGCGACGGGTTGAGCCGGAGCCGTTGTCTTCGCGGTTCCGGTTCCCGTCTTCGGCGTTCCGGTCGCGGACTTCGTCGTGTCCGTTTTGGTCATCGCCGGTTTTGTTGTCGGAGTCGCAGCGGCGGTCTTGGTGGCACCGTTCGTTGCGGGCGATGGGGCCGCACCGTTTGGCACGGCCGTGGCGGCAGTGGTGCGCGGCTTCGCGTCGGGACGCCGTTCGTCGGCGTAGGTTGCGATGATCTTGTCTTTGCCCGTGAGATTCAAAACGCGCGTGACCAAGCTGCGGTCTTTGCCGGAATTCGTTTGTGAATCTTCCAGCTTGCCGCCGCCGATCAAATTGCGAGGCATCTCGGACGTGAGTGGGATCACATCCGCGCTCGCTTTGCTGCCGAGTTGCAGAATCACCTGGCCGAGGAAGCGGCCCTCTTCGAGTGCCCAGCGTTCTGCATCGAGTGTTGAGTAAACTCCGAAGTGAGCGTGCTGGCCGCTGACGACACAGCGGGCTTCGATCTTCGCTCCGTCAGTCGTGGTCAGCGTGACGAGGACTTCGGACTTGCTGTCCTTGGCCATGTCCGGGTCGATGACCTCGATGGTCAGCGGAGCCTCAAACGCGACGTGCGCGACTTCCTTGCGATCCTTCGCGTCCGCCTCTTTGAGATACACGGCCTGCGGGGCGGTGTTCTGCTTCGGGTTGCCGGGAAGGACTCGCGTTTCGACGATCCGAATCTGCGCGGTGGTCGGCTTGTTGATGTACACGACCGATTCCCGTTTGACCGAGTGGCCGGGGAACGTGTTCTGAGCGTCGAGATACCGGATGACGATGCGGTCGCCCGGTTTGACCTTCAGCTTCCCTTCGGTGTTGTCCGCCTCGGCTGCGGACGAGCCAGCCAGAACGGTGTCGATTTCTTTCGTGAACGTGCCGCTCTGGTTCAGTTCCTTTTCGACGGCTGACAGCTTGATGGGTTCGCCGTCGTTGACCGAGACCTCGAACTCCAGCGTGTCCTGACCAATGGTTGTATCCAAGTCATAGTCGGTGATCTCGGCCACGAAACGCTCGCCGGGGTCGGCTCGCATGACCGTCTTCGTGATGTTCTGCACTTGGCCGTTGTCCAGCCGCACGAAGTCGTAGTTGATCGCTCCGACCGTCGAGTTGAAGTAGGTCGCGAACAGCTTCTCGCTGAGCAACACCGAGCTCGAGTTCTCGTTCTGAGTGAACTCATCGGTGTAGCCGGCCGAGACGACGTCGCCGCCGGCGATCTCCAGCGTGTTGTTGTTCGAGAGTTCGAGCACGTCCGAATCGGTCGGGATGTAGAGCCGCTCGGTGTCATCCGCCGCTTTACCCGCTTCGACCTTCGAGTGCGCAATGCCTCGGCCGCCGATCTCGACATGATTCACCGCGATCGCGTCGCCGAGATACTCGTCGATCTTGAACCGCGTATAACGCAGATCGTTAGACGGGAACCGGAACTCCCACGCACCGGGCGTTTGCACGATGCGAGCATCGATCGCGGGGACGAGCTTCGCGGACCGCAGTTCCATCAGGCCGCCGCCGGCAATAGCGGTCGGCTTGATCGACAGTGTTTGCTTGCCCGGCTTGTCGATGATGATCGTCCCGAAGCGTGTGAGCTGCGCGACGGTCCAATTGCCGGTGTTCGGGACGATCCCCTTGAGCTTCGCCCCGGCGCATTCCAGTTCGAAGGTCGAACCACCGCCACCTCCGTGAGCACATTCCAGATACACGTCGTAGACGCCCTGCTGAGCACCGTCGAATTCCCACACGGCCGAATCTTCGAGCGCAACCCAAGAACCAATCTGTGCTGGATTTCGTTCTTTGATGACGCCAAACGCCTCGGTCTTTTTGGTGAGCTTGATCGTGTCGATGCCGAGCACGATCTCCGTGGCGACAGGCTTCGCGGTCTGCACAACCTCGCGGGCTTCGGCCAACGCCAAATCAAAATCAGACTTCAGGAACGGGCCGAGTTGAACTTGCTGCCGATTGATGTCGGCTCGCGCCCAGATCGCTTGCGAGATCTGCGTCGCCTGATTGACGGCGGCGAAGATCGTCACATCATGCAAACCTTTTTCGAGCCACACATCGACCGTGCGATTGCCCGGACCTAGCGGCATTTCCAGCACGCCGTCAATCGCCAGCGCGGTGGTCACGCCTTGAATTTGCAGGCGTGCCGCTCCGGCTTTCGGCTGCACGAGCTTGCCGTACCAAATCACTCCGAACGGCTTCTTCGAGTCCTCGGCATCATCGGCTCGCGACCAGAGCAGGCCGTTGACGACGTCTTCTTCTTCACTGGGCTTGTTGCTCTTTGCAAGCTGCTTAACCTGATCCCAGGTCGTGTAGTTCGTGAAGGTGCCGGCAAAAACGCGGCGACGCATCGTGGCGTATTCGTCGAACAGCTTGTCGGCCTTCAGAGGTTCCGGGTGCGACGCGAGGCGGAACCAAAAGTCGCCGTCGTTGCTGCCGAGCAATTCGCCGCGAATCGGGATTTGCGTGTCCGGCTTCGGCGACCAAATCTTCACGCGATCGACCGGGTTGAGGTCTTTCATGTCGATGGTCAGGAACTTAGGCACGGCTCCGTCCGGTTCGCTGAGCCAATACGATTCCTTCTTCTTGTCGATCGCCATCAGCGGGCTGTGATCAATTGACGTGTCGCTGGCGAGCGCACCCGCCGGTAACTCTCCGGTCTGAGCGATCCCTTCGAAGATGCCTGTGTGCGGGCCGGTTTCCTTGACCGCCACTTGCACTTGATCGCCGCTGTCGGCGGTCAGCTTCACGAAGACCGTATCCGGTTCGTCGGTCAGGTCGCGATCGGGATCGGTCACTTTGAGAAAGACCTGATTGCCCGGCTTGACCTGATTCTTCGGCCGCACCTGAGTCCGGCGATTGCGTTCGTTGTCTTGCTCCTGTTCCTCGCGAGCCAACTTCTGCGAGAACGTCTCTTCCTTTTCATCGACGATCTTCTGGCTAGCGATTTCAAACCGCGCGTTCGACGCGATCTTGATCTCGACGTCAGATAGCGGGACGCTCTTGAACTCCTTCTTGAACTCTTCCGGGTAGTCGCACTTGATCTGATCCTTGCCGGTAAGTTGCAGCACCTTGTCGCGCTTCTTGACCGAGCCGAGCGCGGTTTCCAGATCGGTGCGGAACAACCCTTTACCCGCGCCGCCGCTGGTCAGATACACGATCTCTTCATCGCCGCCGGGGATCGTTCTGACGATCACCGGAATCTTGTTGTGCCCGCGGCTGATGCCCAGATCGCTGTCCTGGACGACGATCGACAACGCCTGTCCCGGCGAGTGGAACCGCTTGCTGGAGCGTCCCAGTCGTCCGACCGTACGGAGCAGATTGAGTTGATCCATGAATCGCTCTTCCGAGCCATAAACCTCGGCCAGATTGAACAGCGCCTGATTGGCGAGTTCGATATTCGGCACTCGATCGAGCACGCTGCGGAAGATGAGTCGTGCTTCGTCCTGATCGCCTCGGCGATGCGCGAGCACTCCGCGGAGGAATTCCGCGCGCACAACGACATCCGCCTCACGACTGGTCGACAGTTTCTCAAAGACCGCTTCCGCCTGGTCGTAGACCTTCTGAGCCATGAATGTTTCGCCAATGCCGAACTCCGCCTCGGTCGAGTACGGCGTGTTCGGGAAACGATTGATGACCGTCGTGTATTCCGACCGCGCGACGTCGTATCGCTGAGCGGTGAAGAAATTCTTCGCCAGCAGCAATTGCACGCCAGCCTTCGTCGGAGCGTCATACGTCGTGCTCATCTCATTCTTGATGAGCCACGAACGCAACGTGTCTTCGACTTTCTCCAGGTTGTCGTTACCCCCCGCTGCCATCAAGTTCTGGCAAACGAACATCACCAGATCAACCGGGACTTCATCACGGTGCTCATCGAACAGCTTTTTGTTGGCGGTATATGACTCGATGGCAAGTCGCTCGTCACCCAGCCGCAAATACATCGCCGCTTGCAACAGCGGCGCGATGGGCGACTTCTCGTCGATCGTCAGGCCGACCGCACCGATCCGCGTGTAACACTGACTGACAAGGTTGCGAGCCACGGCCTTGCGCGGCTCATCGACTTGCGGAATGTTCGTCAGCAATCCGGTCAGCAGGGTCGCTCCGCTGATGTAGTCCTTGGCCGCCACTTTTTGCTGCGCGACGGCCATCATCTGATCCCAGCGATACGAGTCCGCGTACAGCTTGCGAGTCGCATCGGCGATGATCAGTAGCCGCTTGGTTGGCGGGACTTGCTGAAGCTCGGCCGGAGTCAAACCTTCCAGATGATAAATCTGCGCCTGCGACGAACCCCAATCGAAGTTGATGTCGCGAACCAAAGCGTAAATCTGCTGCTTCCCGGCGGGCGGCAACTCTTTCATTTTGTCCGGCTGAGTGCGCACGCCGTAGACCAAGTTGTACCACTGCGTCGGATCCCAGTTCGCCGGCTGGAACGTCTTCTCATGCTGCTTCGTCAGTGCATCGCGAGTGACTCGCTCGACGCTGGCGATGTCACCCTTTTCCATGTAGGCGTTCACTGCCCACTGCGCGAATTGCGTGTTGTACGGCGTGTTGGTTTGCAGCATCTCGTTGGCGAACGCGATGCGTTCGTCCGGCGTCTTCAACGGGGCGAAGAGTCGTGCTGCGCACGTCGCCGACTCGCTCGATTGCCGGTCGTGAGTGCGGCCGAACTGCCAATAGCCCGTCGCTTCGGCCGGCAACAGATGCCGCGTCAGAGCGTCACCGATACCCGATGCGTAACCGCTGTCCTTGCCGAATTTCGTTTGCGCCTTCTGGATGTATTCGAGCGTCCGTTTCGCCAGCGATTGGTCTTTGTGCTGGTCAGCGATCATGAACAGCCGCCGCCATGGATCCGAGTTGTTCAGCAACGGCTCCTGAGCGACGAACAAGTCGAAAATCTGCTTGCTGATGTCAATCGGCCCATAATCGCTCACCGAAGTCAACGCCTCGTCGAGATAGCTGCGCGTCTTGGGGAACCGCTTAGCCAGTTCCAGATAGGTGCGAGCAGAGTCCTCGCGCTGCTTGACCTGCGGCGGGATATGCCGGAAGTAGTACGCATCCTCAGCCATGAGCTGTTCCCACATCGGCTCCGGCAAGGTGGCGAGATGGTTCTGCCGCAGGGTCGCTCGAATCTGGGCATCCGGGGCGTGATAAATGTTGTGTGTCCACTTCAGCCACAACGCGACAACCGGGTCGTCGTTCTGCTTCTGGAGTTCCGCCATCGCGTACGAGACGCGGCCAATCAAGTCTTTGTTCGGCTTGGCCTGATCGATGTACGACTGCAAGTAGGAGGCAAAGGTGCCCATGTGCAAATTCTTCCGCCGAGCGGCCAGATAACGCTGCACGTCCTGCTGAAACTCGGTGTCATTCGTCGCCTGGAACAACAGATGCGAAAGAATGTTCCACGAGTGGCCGTCGTTGC
>CAMDDX010000180.1 GCA_945893075.1 Planctomyces sp. SH-PL62
GAGAAACCCGTCCGGAAGGCCGAAAAGACCGGCCGGAACGGTGCGGATTCCCAAGCCGTTCGCGTCTATCCCCAAATCGACCTCGCGAAAGAGACCGACGAGCAACTCATCGAACGGCTCGGAGCGAACAACGATTTCATCCGCTGGACAGCCACGCGGCTGTTGCAGGAGCGAGGGGCTGAAGCCGCGCGGAAGTCACTGCTTGAAATGATCGAAGACAACAAAGGGTCCATTTCTCAGCGTCGCCACGCATTGTTTTCGCTCGCAGGGATGCCGGTCATTCGTATCAAGGATGCCAATGGTGACACGACAGACGATTCGGTCCTCGACATCTTTGGAGCTTGTTGTTGCCGTCCCGATGACAAAGACTTTTTTGATTCGTGGGCATCTCGGATTATCAGCAACGATCGGGAGATCCAACGTGACTGGCCACTTCGGAAAACACCAACACCATTGTCGGAAACGGCGAAATCACATTCGGAGAAAGTGAAACCGCAGGTCAGGCTTCAGTCTGTCATCCAGATTGCAAAGTTGCCGAGCCAAGCCCCGTACATTCTTGATGCACTCGTTCTGAATCTCGCACAAGGCGGCGACGACAAGCTCATTCCTCGAATCATTTGGCAAAACCTACATCCACGACTCGAAGACCAAGCCGACGAATTCATCGAAGCTCTTCAGCGCGGCAAGTATCTCGATTCAAAACCCGTTGCCGACCTCATGCCGCGCGTCGCCGACCGCATCCTCGGCAGACAAAAATTTGATGCGCAGCCGATTGGAAAACTGTTTGCGTTGCTGCGGGACGATCATCCGCAAGTCGGGCGGCAAGTGCTGGAGGTCATCTCGACCAAGGTGCAGTCGGGCGAGTTGAAAGGGGGAAAACTCGATCAACTCAAAGCCGCGCTGGCCGAACCGCTGACGCCGCTGCTGGCCGACGGAGCCAGTCATCCGCTCGGTGGCGACGCCGCGCTGCTGGCGGTCTCGTGGGGTGATCCGCGCGGGCTGCCGCAAGTTCGCCGCTCGTTCACGACCGCCGGACTGCAACCCGATCTGCGACTGAAAGCACTCTATGCGTTGATTGCAGCGAAAGACGAAGGGGTATTGGCTGCCGTCGGGCAGGTGCTGGATGACAAATCTCAGATTTCAAATCTCAAATCGGAAAATCCAAATCTGAAATCTGAAATCTTAAATTTGAAATCCCAACTGCTGACCGCCCTCGGCCGCCTCGACGATCCCAAAGTCGCCAACCTGATCCTCACCCGATACGCGAGCCTCGAACCCGAGCTCCAGCCATCGGCCATCGAACTGCTGACTCAGCGAGCAAGCTGGTCGAAGCAACTGCTGTCACAAGTCGGCGAGAAAAAAATCGCGGCGACCGCCATCAACGTGAATCAAGCGCGGCGCATCCAGGCTCTCAAGGACAAAGAACTCAACGACCTGCTGAGCCGCCATTGGGGCCAAGTCCGCGACACGCGCAGCCCCGACCGTGAGAAAGTCGTCGCCGAAATGAAGTCGCTGATCCGCCAACAGCCGGGCGATCCGTTCGCGGGAGAAAAAGTCTTCAAACGAGTCTGCGCCGCGTGCCACAAAATCTACGGCGAAGGCCCGGACATCGGCCCCGACATCACCGCGAACGGCCGCAACGATTTCAACCAACTCCTCTCAAACGTGTTCGATCCCAGCCTGGTCATCGGAGCCGGCTATCGCGTCTGCACCGTCGTGAACAAAGCCGGCCGAGTGCAAAGCGGTTTGTTGGTTGAAGACAGTCCGCAGCGCGTCGTGTTGAAGCCGGCGGTGGTTGGGGGGAATGCGAGTCGCGGAGCGGACTCGCCTACGACACAGCCGGTCACGGTCGCTGTCGGCAAGCTGGAGATCATCCCGCGCGACGACATCGACGAGTTCAAAATCAACGAACTCTCGCTGATGCCCGAAGGCTTGGAGAAACAACTGACTCCGCAAGAGATCACAGATCTGTTCGCGTTCCTGACGCTCGACAAACCCCCGTCTGACAAGTCGGCCAAGCGACTTCCCGGAGTCTCCGCCATCACCCCGCGTGACAGCACTAACCCCGCCGAGTTCCCTTCGTTGATCGCCGAAGTCCTCCCCGGCTTCACGACGAACGCGAGCGGCGAACTCGGCATCGGTCTGCTCAACAACCACTTCGGCCGAGACAGCGTTCTCCGCACGCATCCTGTCTCTCGCGACACGCCGTGTTTAATGACTCAAAAGCTCACGCCCCCGGCCGGCAAGAAAACGACACTGCTCCTCGACGTCGCCCACGACCCGCGCGGCGACTGGCGACTCGTCGTCCGAGGCAACGGCGAACGCCTCGCCGATGAAATGATCTCGAAAGAGACCTGCTCCAACGGCTGGCGCAAACTCACCGTCGATCTGAGCAAGTTCGCCGGCCAAGAACTGGCGCTCGGCCTCGTCAACCAAGCCAACGACTGGTCGTATGAGTTCGGCTACTGGGGCGGGGCGCGGATTGTGAGCGAGTGAGGACACCATGAACTCAGATATCTACGAGCTTGAACTCACCATCCTTCGTCGTCTGCGAGACGCGACTGAAAAGGGAATTATCCAGTGGAAGCGCAGTGAGGCGGACGAAGATCATTACTTCACAGCATCTGGGCCTCTGCAGAGCCACATCCAATTCAAATTCGTCGCATTCAACGGCGATCATGGTTCTGACCGTGATTTCGTCGAAGTCGGCGGCGCGGGACACCACATGGCTGGCACACCGGGCTGGTGGCTCGCAACAGAAATCCTGGCAGCAGGCAATGTGGCCTATTGGCCGGAGCACAATCGAGGAATTCGGGAGTCGTGTCATCACACGATTTCGATCTTACAAAAGGCGATTGATGCCACATGATCGAAACCCGCATCGACAAACTCACCAACTCCATCGAAGAGGTCGCCACCGGTCGAACGCTCGTTACCGACGTGCAGCGGGCGACACGCGCGGATTTGAAATCGCTGGGGCCAGAGTGGAAGTTCGACTGGGTGAAGGAACTCCGTCGCGGAGAAGTTTTCAAACTGGTCGTTCCGGAAGTGGGGCAAGAAATTCACGGCCTGATTTCGTTGTCGCGAGAAGCGGATCATGTTTTCGCCCATTTGGTCGAAAACCACCCGCAAAACGTCGGCCGCCGCAAGCGGTTTTCTGGTGTGGCAGGCAATCTTTTCGCACATGCGGCCAAGTTGTCGTTCGACCTTGGGCATGACGGCTTCGTCAGTTTTGTTGCCAAGACAGAGTTGATCGACCACTATCGACGCAGCTTGGGAGCGACTTGCATCGGCCGTGGCCCAAAGATGTTCCTCAACACGAAGGCCGCGAAGAAACTGATCCAGTCCTATTTCGGAGAGTAGTCATGGGCATCATTCGCGAACCCGATGGCGTGGAATTCACGGTCATCCCGGTGAAACTCACTGCGAGAGACCGGCGTGAGATCTCCGAGTACATCGCGGAGCACCGTCGTCAGCATGACGATTCAGAGATCGTGCGAGAGGCTAAGGATATTCTGCGGCGCTACGAGCAGCGCGAACAATTGAAGGTCCGTGAAGCGAAAGCTCGCGCCGCGAGAGAAAAGCTGGAAGCCAAGGCTCTGGCGTTGCCAAGTGAGGAGCGAACTCAGTTGGCTTACCAACTTCTCAGTAGCCTCGCGGCGGAAGAGATCGACGACACGCAGCGAGAATGGGCGTCCTCAGCGAAAGCAAGATTCGAGCAACTGAACTCTTCGCGGCGACCAACCAAGGCCACTCGCAAGCCGGTGCGTCGAACCAAATCCGCAAAGGTCTGACTTGCTAACATGTATTGGTCAGACTGATTTGAAAGGCTGAGTCGTCTCGTTTGCTTCCCTTACTTCGCCACACAAACCAGCTTCGTGCGTGTGCGGAGAAAGATTCGGCCGTCGGCGATTGCGGGGGTGCCGATGATTGGCTCGCCCAGGTCATTCGTGGCGAGCAGCTTGGGCTGTGGTCCGTCTTCGATCACGACGACGACTCCGCTTTGACCGGCGACATAGATCTTGCCGTCGCCGTAGACCGGTGAGGAGAGGCAGCCCCCTTCAATGCCGAGGCGTTGTCGCTGCCAGAGCGTCTCGCCGTTGGCCACGTCAAAGCCGCTGGAAAACGAGCCTCCCTTGATGAGCGTCATGCGGCCGTTCGCGACCAGTGGCGAGATCACATGGTCGGGGGCCTTGTTGATCTTCTTCCACAGCAGGTGCGTCTTGCTGACGTCGCCCGATCCGCCGCCGCGGACCGCTTGCAGGGACGATTCCTTTTGCAACTCGGCGTCGAATTTCTTCCAATCCTTTTCGTCTTTCGCGCGCGCCTGACTCTCTGCGGCGAGCAGCCCGCCTTGATTCTTCGGGTCGAGGAACGCCTTGTCGATTTCGTCCCCTTCGAGCACGCCGTCTTTGTTGACGTCGCCACGCTCGAACTTCTTCCAGAACGCTTCGGGGATCGGAGTGTCTTTCTGCTTGCGGCTCTGCTGAATCTCTTCGCGAGTGATCTTGCCGTCGCCGTTGGTGTCGGCGGTGGCTCGCCATTGATAGGCGATGCCGAAGCTCTCGACCGAAACGTAAACGATGCCGTCGTGACTGACCGGCGTGGTCTTGATGTTGCGGCAGAAGAGATCGGCTGCCCATTTCCGCTTGCCGTTGCTGGGGTCATAGCCGATCAACTTGCCGGTCCCGGCGACAACTAATTCGCGGCCTTGTTTGGTTTCGACGGCGACCGGATGCGAATAGCTCACCGCCATGTCGCTGCGGTCGTCCTTCCAAATCAGATCGCCGGTTTTGCGATCGAAGGCATAGATCGCGGGACTGAGATCGTCGTCCTGGCAGAAGATCACCTTGTCCTCGAACAACACTGGAGACATGCCGGCACCCCAATCGAAGATGAAAAACGGCTCCGGGATTTCGCGTGTCCAAACGGACTTGCCATTGCGGACGTCGAGGGCTGTGAGACCAAGCCGTGTGAAGTAGACGTAGACTCGTTCGTCATCAGCGGCCGGAGTGGACGAGGCGTAGCTGTTGGGATCGGTGATCGTCGGCAGCGGTTCCTTGCCGGGATCGAATTCGCGTTTCCAGAGCGGCTTGCCTGTCGCGGCCTCGAAGCACGACACGACGAACTTCAAATCTTCCGGCTTCGCTCCGACCATGCCCGTGGTGAAGACACGCCCGGCCGCGACCGTGGCCGAGCCGATACCGTCACCGACTTCCGCCGACCAAGCGACGTTCTTCGTCGCGGAGAATTCGGTCGGCAGCGGCTTTTTCGATGTCGAGACGCCACTGCAATTCGGCCCGCGAAACTGCGGCCAGTCCTCGGCGGCCAGAAGACTTGGCAGCAGCAACCAAAGTAACCCGAAGCGTAAGCGAGGGAGTACGCTCTCCCAGTTTCCGTGATCGCAAACCGATTCAAAGCGTCCGCCCTCGCTGACGCTTCGGGTGACATTGATGTGCATGATGACTCCTTCTCGTTTGCGGTGATCTGAGACTTTGATGATCATGGCGGCCGGCATCATCCAAGCTCGAATTGAAAATACCAAGGATCTCGTTTGGTTGGTCGAACCGCGATATCATCGTTCGCGTTTCTGATGTCCCGACTTTGTCAAATCGAGGGTCGTGCGATGAGCACCGTAGCAACGAGCGAAGTGGTTGAGTTTCACCGTTTTCTGAGCGACGGTCTGCAAGGTGGATCGAACTGGAAAACGCCCGAGCAAGCGTTGGCTTACTTTCGGCGACAGCGTCCGATCTCAAAGGAGTTGGCCGATAGTGCCGCCGAAATCCAGCAAGCTTTGGACGAGATCCGTCAAGGAGATTGCGGGCGGCCCGCCGAAGAAATTTCGTCAGAGATGCGTCGTCGCTTGGGACTGGCGGCACGCTCATGAGTTTTCGAGTGACGGCTCATCGGCGCGCGGAAGAGGACGTCGCCCAGGTGTCAACTTGGTTGGCAAGCCAATCACTCGACGGTGCTGCGCCATGGCTGGATGCCTATGACAACATGATTGATCAATTGCGTGACTCCCCTCTGTCGTTCGGCTTGGCTCCTGAAAACGAGTTGGTCGACAGCGAAGTACGTCAAGCCCGTTTCAAGACTCGTCGGGGGCGTGTGTACCGGGCCATCTTCACAATCGAAGGGGACGACGTTCGTGTCCTGCGGGTGCGCAGCCCCGGACAAGGACCGATCGCATCCGATGAGTTGGGAATCGCGTGAACCGATAACACACACACACGTTTTCATGACAGGAACTCAATATGCCCAGCAAACTTCCACGTCGAGAGTTCTTCGTTCGCGCCGCCACGGCGGGATGTCTGGGAGCCGCCAGCGGTTTCCTGGCCGACGCCGATTCAAGAGCAGACGCGGCTGACCCGAAGCCGAGTTCGTTGACGATCACGAAGGTCGAGACGTTCGCGCTCTCGCACAAGTTGCCCAAAGCGATCGGGCCGTCGGTGGCTCTCTCGAATGAGCGTGACGCGCTGCTGGTGAAGATCAGCACGGACAGCGGACTCGTCGGCTGGGGCGAGACCGCCGATGTCGGCGGCACGCGCGGCATTATCGAAGGGCATCTCAAGAACGTGCTGCTCGGCAAGAATCCGCTGGAGCATCGCAAGCTGTGGCGAACGATGTGGGCTCCCAACTTCGGCGACGGCCGAGCGGTGGCGGGCTGCGATATCGCGCTGCACGACCTGCGCGGCAAGGCGCTCGGCCTGTCGATCGCCGACCTGTACGGCGGACGTCAGCGCGACAAAGTGATGGGCTACGCCGCCGCGATGAATTACACGGAGGGAGTTCGCCCGGAAGACCAGCATCCGCCCGAAGCCGCCGCGTTGGCCAAGCAAGGTTTCCTGGCGATGAAGATTCGCACGGGCCGGTACGGCTTCAAGCGAGACCTCGCTGTCATGGAGAAAATTCGCGACGCTGTCGGTCCCGACGTGCGGCTGCTCACCGACGGCAACGGAGCGTTCACGCTCCCGCAAGCAGTCAAGTTCGGCAAGGAACTGGAGAAGCTCGACTTCTATTGCTTCGAGGAACCGTTGCCGCAGTCTCCGAACTACGCCGGCTACGATGAGCTGACGAAATCCTTGGACATCGCGGTGGCCGGCGGCGAGGTGCTCGATTCACGAGCGACCGCAAAGGACCACATCATCAAACGCTCGTTCGACATCATTCAGGCCGACGTCTGTTTATGCGGCGGGATTGCCGAAGTGCTCTTCATCTCCGAGATGGCGCGGCTCTTCGGCATGCAAGCATTGCCGCACTGCTGGGCCGGAGCGATCGTCATCGCCGCGTCGCTGCAACTGAATTCCCTCTTGGCCCCGCACTTCCAAGGCTTCGCCGGCGGCGATGAGCCGATGCAGGAATTCGACGTTTACGAAAATCCGTTCCGCGACGAAATCGTCACCAAGAAGTTCGAGCTGAAGAACGGCTACTTCGACGTCCCTACTGGCCCCGGCCTCGGCATCGAGATCAACGAAGAAGTCATCAAGAAGTATCTGAAGAAGTCGTGACACTCTCACATTGATCAGCCGGAACGCGCTAGCGTCCGGTTCGGACACGGAACTGTCGATTCGCCTGCTGTCCCTTGAGTGAGGTCATGCCATGTTGCGCGGGTTGTGCTTACCTCTTTTTTGTCTTGGACTGATGAACGCTGCCGTTCGGGCGGATGACGCCCCTCAGCCGAGCGACGCGGCGGTTCGCGAAGCCGTGTCGCGGAGTCTTCCCTTCTTGGAAAAAGAAGGCGTGGCGTGGATGAACGACCGCGGTTGCATGTCGTGCCATCATGTGCCGCTTTTGTTGTGGTCGCATCGAGCGGCTCAGGGTCACGGGTTGACGGTCGATGCCAACAAGCTAGCGGAGTGGGACGAGTGGTCTCGGAAGGATTCGCTGTCGCATCGGAATTTGTTTCGCTTGCAGAATTACGAACTCGCCCAAGTCGAAGCCGCGAAACTACCGGACACTGTGAGGGAGAAACTCAAGCCGCTGATCGATCAGCCGTTCAAGGCCGAGGCCGAGTTCGTCGCGAAGCTGACACCATTGCTGACCGAAGACGAATTGAAGTCGTATCAAGCCATCATCACCAAGACCGCCGAGCAGAGGCCGAACCACCTGGATCGCAACGGTGGAGGTGTGGAGGTTGTTGGACAACTGCTGCTCGGCAGCCACGGAACGTTGAGCATTTTGGCGCAGCCCGACTTTCGTGACAGCACGATCGCACTGATGCACCGGAATCAGTTGGCGGATGGCTGGTGGCCTCCGGGCAATCAGCTCGCGACGTTGCGACGCTGGTCGCTGCCGACGGCGAATCAAGCGACCACGATGTGGGCCACGCTCGCGCTGGCCGCCTACGAAGTTTCGGGACCGAAGCGATCCGACGTGATCGAGAAAGCCATTGCTTATCAGCGGCAACAACAACCTCCGCAGCCCGACAATCGCGAATGGCTCGCGACGCGACTGTTGTTTGAGAAGCAATTCGGCTCGGCCGATGAAGTCGCGAAACTGCGTCAGCAGTTGCTCGATGCCCGCAGCAGTGACGGCGGTTGGGGCTGGGAAAAGGGAGTTCCCAGCGATTCGCTGACGACCGGCCTCGCAATCTACGTCCTGGCGAAAGTCCGAGTCGGCGATGACTCGGCCGCATTCCGAGACGCTCGCAAGTTCCTGCTCACGTCGCAACAACCCGATGGCTCCTGGCTGACTCCGGCCAAGAACATCAGCAACAGCAAAGATCCGGAACGATTGAAGGTTCGCGACGAAATCTATCACTACTGGGGGACCGCTTGGACCGCCATTGGACTGCTGGAAACGCTCGGCAAGTCCGGCCCGTAAGTCATCAACGTCGCCATCACGCGAAGCAATGATGGTCACAAACATTTTTCAGGAGCCAAAGCTGATGGCAATGCACCTCGAAGCTCGCGGGTTGATTTCCGATACGGCACTGCGATCTGATGCCGAGCGGATTAGTTATTTCACCGCGTTGTGTCCGCTGCGATCGGGGTCGATGCTGGCGGGGTTTCAAGTGGGGCGGGTCAAGCATGGGCCGGACAACACGATCGGCCTGTGTCGCTCGACCGACGGCGGCGAGAACTGGGCCGCGATCCCGGTTCGGTTTGAGTCTCGGCTGGGGGGAACTCCGGGCTCGCTCGCCGGGGGCGAGATGGTCGAAGTCGCACCGGGTCGCGTGCTGCTGTTCGCGACGTGGTTCGATCGCAGCGACCGCGAGCGTCCGTTGTTCGATCCCATCACTGAAGGCATTCTGCGCAGCCGAGAACTCGTGGCCGTGTCGAATGACGAGGGCCTGACCTGGAGCCCGTGGCGTGAGTTACCGACTCCGGGCCTGACCGGCTGTGCGATGTGCGGTCCGGTCACGTTGTGGTCCGACGGAACAATCGCGTTCGCGTTCGAGAGCTTCAAAGAGTTCGACGATCTCAAACCCGCGCGACACGCCGCGTGGTTGTTGATCTCACGCGACGGCGGCGAGACGTTCGATCCGCCGTGGCGAGTGGCTCAGCATCCTGAGCACTCGCTGTATTACTGGGATCAGCGGTTATGTCCGACAGCGACGCCCGGCGAATTCATCGCGCTGTTTTGGACGCACGACCTCGCGGCGAAACGCGATCGCCGAGTCCATTTCTTGCGAGCGGCGATCCACGATGCTCAACCTCTGCCATTGCCGACCGAGACAACGCTGTCCGGTCAAATCGCCGCGCCGGTGTTGCTCGCAGACGGTCGTTTGTTTGCCTTCGTCGTGGACCGCGATCAGCCCGGCACGCTGACTCTGTGGCAATCGCCGGACGGCGGAGTCACTTGGCCGAACGATGCTCGGCTGGTCGTCCATCAGCAGCAGGAATTGGCGAAGCTGTCTCAAGGCCGCGAGCACATCGACTTCGCTCAGTACTGGGAAGACATGGGCAAATGGACCTTCGGGCATCCGGCGATTCGCCGGCTGTCGGATGATCGGCTGCTGTTGGCCTTCTACGCCGGCTCGCCCGACCGCATGAGCATTCATTGGGCGCGAGTTCGTGTCTGACCTTGAGGCCCGGCAATTTCGTCCGCCACCGAGTTCATCTCGGTGGTTCCCGCGCTCTGCAGCTAACGAGGTCATCAAAAATCCTGTAGCTGCATAGCGCGGGAACCACCCTGGCGAGCAGGATGGCGGATCACTTCGCAGACCAGTCGGCGAGCGCATCGAGCGGATAAGTTGGGCGAGGAATGCGCTGCCAGCGAAACGCGGTCAGATCGGATTGCGTTGTCCCCGGCGAATCGACTCGAATCAAGCCGCTTCGCCAGCGGCTAAAGAACTGGAAATTGCTGGCCGTTTTGACGACGACCATCTTGGCGTCGGCAATATCCAATCCGAGATGCGTGTAAAGCACGGGATGATTGACCGCGAAGCTGCGATGATCCAACAGAGCGATGCGAACCTCGCCCACTTCCAAGAGCGCCGTCTGTCGCAGATCGCAAATGCCGCGGTCACGCAGATCGACGGTGAAGCCCCGCGAGACTGCCGCGACGTTGCCAGTGACACGCACTGGCTGACTGAAGACGTGGTCGAGCTTGCCACCCAGATCCACCGTGATGCGAGCGCCGACACCAGCCGCCAACGCGGCTTGCAGTGCTTCCGAGTCAATCATCGGCACGAACGCTGGACACGGAATTTGTTGATCGAGCAGAGCCTTGAGAATGCACGTGCTGTCGCCGGGTGCTCCGCCGTAAACCGAATCGCCCGTGTCCGAGAGAATGATCAAGCCGCGCTCGGCGGCGACCGCCTGGCGAATCGCCTCGGCGGGCGCGACACGTTCGGATCGCCAGAACTGTTCGCGCAAACTCCACGCTTTATCGGCGATCTCGGCCGCCAGCGAATCGGCCAACTCCGCATCGTTATCCGTGTGAACGATGACCGACCAGCCCCCTTCGGCAACGTCAAGCCACGGCTGCATCGGATACGGCGAAACGTCGAGTACCCCGCTCCGTGTTTCCATCTGCCGCGCCAAATCAAACCATTCTTTCATCGGCCCGGCCGACGTGAGGAACTGATCCTGCGGCGTGATCATCGGAATCTTCCGCCAACGCACGGTCGGATGAATCTCGCCGCGCAACATCCGAAAAAGCAACCGAGCCACCTTCCGTCCAGTGGCTGGCGGATCGTGCGGCTGAGTTTCATGGCCGATCAACAGATTGGCACACTCGACCATCCGCCGCGTGATGTTGGCGTGATGATCGAACGCAACTACGACGGGGATGTCGCGCCCCACGACCTCACGGACAGCTTGCAAGACGTGACCTTCGACGTCGTCCTCTTTCTCTGATGCGGCCGCACCGTGCAACGATAAGAAGACGGCATCCAGCGGCAACGACTGCTTCAAACCCGCGACCAATCGCCCGGTGAGGAAATCGAGCGTCTCCGCCGTGATCGTTCCGCCGGCGCTTCCCCACGCTCGAACAATCGGCCGCAGATCGACTGGATGGGGTTGCAGAGCCGCGATCTCCAGGAAGCCGCCGATCGGGCCAACGCCGCGCATCCGCTCCAGAATCTCTTCGCCAAAATACAGCCCATACGCTTCAAAATCACTTCGATCCGCAACCAACGGACTGAACGAATCCGTCTCTTGCGCAACCTCGGCCACGGCGATTCGCATCGTTCGCTCCCTTGTTCGCGATTCCGTTTACTTCGTCCCCACGCCGCTGCTGATGCAATACAGATGCCCGTGGGTGCGCAGGAACAATTCCCCGTGAGCCGGCGCGAGCGCGGCATAGGTCGGCTCGCCCACGCTGTTCTTGGCAAGGAGTTCAAACTTCGGAGCCGCTCGCACCACGTACGTGTCACCTTCCAGATTGGTGACGTACAGCTTCCCGTCGGCCAGCAGAATCGAACCCCACAGGTTGCCTCCCAGTCGCTCTTGGAAGACAGACTCCCCCGTTTCGGCCTTGAGGCACTGAAGAATTCCCGTCGCGTCAGCCAAGAACAAATGCCCGTCGTGAATGATGCCGCTGCTGACTCGCTGTGGGTTCTTCGTTTCGGTGCGCCACAGTCGGTGCGAGTCGGTGACGTTCCCAGAACCCCCCGCGCGAATCGCCAGCGTGGGGCCGTTGTGGCCGGAGACCCCGACGATCACTCGACCGCCGGCTCCGAGGATCGGCATCGCGTAGACCTCGTTCCCCAGACCGTCGATCTGCCAGAGCGATTTCCCGCTGGCCGGGTCGTAGCCCTTGAAGAAGCCGAGGCCGCCGACTTTCTCGCCCGGCAACGGCATGACCAGTTCGTCGCGATCACCCGCTCGCACGACAACCGGCGTGCTCCACGAGCCGAAGACCGGACTGTTGATCGGCGTTTCTTCCGAGGTCCACACCGTCTTTCCCGTCTCACGATCGAGTCCATAAAGAATCGACGGCGTTCCCGGCCCATGAAACACGATCACCAGATTGCCATAGAGAACCGGACTGCCGCCATTCCCCCAGCGGCTGAGGACCGGACCGAGATCGCGATGCCAGAGTCTCTTGCCATCCAGCGTACAAGCGAGGATTCCACCCGATGCGAAGTTCGCGAACACCGCTTTACCGTCGGTCACGGGCGAAGCGCTGCAGGGCGGGTTCTGTGGATGTGAGGTCTCCTCCACGTCACAGGTCAGCTCCTGTTGCCACTCGGTTGCACCCGTCTTTCGATTCATGGCGATCAACGCCCGCCGTTTGCCCTTTTCGAGTCCTTGAGTCAGAAAAATCCGATCGCCCCAAACAATCGGCGTCGAGTTACACGGCTCAGCCAGCGGCACTTTCCAGCGAATGTTCTCGGTGCCGCTCCATTGCGCGGGCAGTCCTTTTTCGTGGCTGATCCCGGTCCCGTCCGCGCCGCGCCATGCTGGCCAGTTTTCCGCCATCGCCGGAGACGCCACACCAACGATCACACACAGAGTCAGAATTCTGTTTCTCATCGACTCGTTCTCCCGCTGGCTGAGTTTGAAAGGGGATTCCCGCCGGCCATGACTCTCACGAGCGTTTTCACGCTACGGAGAATGCTCTGTGACAATCTTGTCGCAGGGCTTCTTTGAATGAAAGTGGCGGCCAGGGATTGGCGCAGCCGGATCATGTGCCAATCTAGGTGAGTCGTTCCGGCAGACTCACCTGACCCGCCCGTTCGGACTCTCGAAGCTCAACACACACCGCCCACCAAAATTTCGCATCGGTTCGTTGTGATGCTTTGCGAGCTGGCTAGAATCCCGCCCGTTCCGCACGTCGTGGGTTGGGCGTCTCGGCCTGACTGCTTCGCGTTTCTGCGAAGCTGCTCTTTGAATCTGCTAGTTTCGTCCGACAGTTTCGGCCCGCGACCCGGTCATCGTTTCGCTACCACTGTAGAGGGAGAACCAGATGCGAGACCTCCGAGATGAGACCATTCCTCAGAATGGCTCCGGCGTGAATCGCCGTGATTTTCTGAGAGGCTCTGGTGCGGCCGTCGCCGTCACCGCGCTGGCTAGCAGCGAACAAGGAGCCGTCGCTCAAGACGCGAAAAAGAGCGTGCGGACTGCCGATCCGCAGGACATCACGCTCAACGTCAACGGCAAGGACCACAAGCTCAAGGTCGAGAACCGCGTCACGCTGCTCGACGCGCTGCGCGACGACTTGAACCTCACCGGTTGCAAGGACGTCTGCGACACGACCAACTGCGGAGCCTGCACGGTGCTCATCGATGGCAAGGTGACGTACGCCTGCACGCGACTGGCCGTCGAGTGCGTCGGTAAGAAGGTCACGACCGTCGAATCGCTAGCAGCGAATGACCCGGTCGTCGCCGGCTTCGTGAAGCACGACGCCTTGCAGTGCGGTTTCTGCACGCCAGGTTTCGTCATGGCCACGAAAGCCTTCTGTGACAAGAACCCGGGCGCGACGCTGGAACAAGTTCGCAAAGGGCTGGGTGGGAACATCTGCCGTTGCGGCACCTACGTCGGCATCACGGCCTGCGCGATGGAACTCGTCAAGAAGGGAGGCAAATAATCATGGCAGAAGTCAAAGTGGCCTGGGGGCCTCGCAAAGACAACAAGTTCATCGGCAAAGACGTGCCACGTTCGGACGGCGCTGAAAAGGCGACCGGTGCCGCGAAGTATTCCGCCGACGTCAATCCCACGGGTTGTTTGTATGCCAAGCTGCTGACCTTCAAGGGTGGGCGCGGCAAAGTGAAAACGCTCGATATCAAAGACGCTTTGAAAGTTCCCGGTGTGAAAGCGATTCATGCTTTCGTCAAGGAAGGGGACGAAGTGAATTGGGATGGCGCGATGATCGCCGCCGTCGCCGCCGAACGGCAGGAACAAGCCGAAGATGGCGTGCGAGCCATCAAGTTCCTGTTCGATCCGATGGAACATTTCGTGGACGAAGACGATCTCGCCGGCGCGACGAAGTTGCATGAACTGCGCACCTCGGAATTGCGGAAGACGTTTCCTGAGGACGTCCAAAAGCTGTTCGCGAAGGCGAAGGATGAACTGACGGATGACGAGAAGAAGAAGCTCGATCCGTTTCAGAAGCAGCTTGATGGCGTGGCGCGCATCAAACCGCTGGGCGACAACACCCAGGGAGATACTGCTGCCGCGCTGAAGTCGGCGGCCGTGGTCCACAAAGGATATTACGGCATCGCAACGATCAGCCACATGTGTCTCGAAACGCACGGCTCGTGTTGCGAGATGGGCGGCAGCGACAAGCTGACCGCGCATCTTTCCACACAAAACGTGAGTGGCACAGCAGGTCAATTCGCGGCCCCCTTGGGACTCGATGCCGCGGATGTCACGGTGCTCTGCAATTACATCGGTGGTGGCTTCGGCTCGAAGTTCGCCGCCGGTGATTGGGGCGTCGCGGCCGCCAAGATGGCCAAGGAAACCGGCCGCCCCGTGCGGCTCATGTTGGACCGGGCCACGGAACTCAAAATCGCAGGCACTCGGCCTTCAGGGTTTGCCGAGGTCACGATCGCTGCCGACAAGGATGGCAAGATCGTCACCTGGGACAGCCATCACTGGGGCTCCAGTGGTGAAATGAAGGGTGGCACGGTCGCACTCAATCAGTACCCGTATGTCTTCGATTTCGAGAACCGCAATCGCAAGGCCACCGGACTGATGACCAACTCCGGTCCCAATCAAGCGTGGCGAGCGCCGCCGCATCCGCAACTGTGCGCGTTGACCGACACCGCGATTGATGACATCGCGGCCAAGCTCGGTAAGAGCGCGGTGGATGTCTTCCTGGCGAACATCGACCGGACGCCGGAGAAGCTGCAACGGACCTACGTCGCCGAAATCAAACGCGCCGCCGAATTGATCGGCTGGGCCAAGAAATGGCACCCGCATGGGAAGGGCAAGGACGGTCCAATCAAACACGGCCTTGGGATGGCGATCCACAAGTGGGGTGGCGGTGCCGGCAAAGGGACTTGTCGTTTGAAGATTCATCCCGATGGAACGGTCGAGTCCTTCAGCGGCACGCAAGACCTCGGCACTGGCACACGAACGGCAATCGCCATCGTGATCGCTGAAACGTTGGGCTTGCAGTTGTCGGATATCAAAGTCCGCATCGGCTCAAGCGCTTATCCGGCGTCGGGCGGATCGGGAGGCAGTACCACGATCGGCGGCGTCGCGGGACCAAACCGCCGCGCCGCATGCGAAGCGCTTGGAAAAGTTTTCGACCTCGTCGCCGAGAAGCACAAGGTGGACGCCGCCACGCTGGCCGCGAAGGATGGAAAAATTTGGTCGAGCGGCAAAGAAGTCTGCTCTTGGAAGCAGGCTTGTTCGCTGGTCGGCAACATGGCGTTGGAGGTTCAAGGGGAAGGCCCCAAGAACGACGGGCTGACCACGGTTGATGTCGGAGGCTGCCAAATGGCGGACGTCGCGGTTGATACCGAAACCGGCATCGTTCGCATCAATCAGTTCGTCGCCATCCAGGACTGCGGCTTGATCATCGATCACATGACCGCCAAGAGCCAAGTCTATGGCTCGATGATCATGGGCATCGCCTACGCCTTGTCCGAGGAACAAATCCTCGACAACAAGACCGGCCGCTACATCAACGCCGACATGGAGAACTACAAGCTCCCACGCATCGGCGACATCGGCGAACTGATCGTCGAGATGTATCAGCCCGACAGTGAATACGAACG
>CAMDDX010000181.1 GCA_945893075.1 Planctomyces sp. SH-PL62
CGCTTGGGAGTCAGGAAGGCGACCATGTCCACCGTCGGCACGTCGATCCCTTCCGTCAGGCAGCGCGCGTTCGACATGACCGCCTGCCGAGCCGCTTTGAACTCGGTCATCAAGCCGTCGCGAGCCGCCGTGGACATGGCTCCGTTGACATGCAACGCGGCGAAATCGGGAAGGTGGGTTCCAATCCCTTCGCCCCCCTCGCCGGTGAATGATCTCGCCGAGGCCACGTTGCGGTGGAACGTGAAAATCTTCTTGAGGTCGTGCTCGGCGACGGCCTGAGCCAGCGCGATCTGATTGGCGACTTGCTGTGCCTTCACTTCGTCGCCGTTGATCATCACGGTTCCGTGACGCAGTTGATGTCGGCTGAGTGCGTTGTGGCCGGTCTCCCGACTGTTGTGGCCGGTCTCCCGACCGAGCCACTGGCCGTTGACCGAAGGTCTCCTCGTTCGAGCGGCTGGATTCTTTCTGGTTTTGACGCCGGTTGGTGGATCGGGGAGACCTTCGGTCAAACGGTGTGGCTCGGTCGGGAGACCGGCCACAACAGAAGGGAGCATCGCGGACGTGACGACCGAGATCACGACCTTGTAGTTGCAAATGATCTTCTGCTTCGCGGCTTCGGCGAACGACAGCGTGTGGACGACGGGGCCGTAAATCTCCGGCCGATTCATCGAATAGACTTCGACCGGTTCGCCCTCGGCATCGCGCCGCTTCAAGTCGTAATGCCGGGGCGTCGCCGTCAGGAACAGCCGCTTGCGAATCGGCAAGTTGTCGTCTTTGAGTGCGAAGCTGAACTTGGCCCCTTCTCGGCCAGCGGTCTTGTGAGCTTCATCGAAGATGCCGATGTCGAATCGCAGATTGCGAGGCATCCCGCGCGCGACAACATCCGCCGACTGGTAGGTCGAGAAAATGATCTTCACGCCAGCGAACGAGTGAGCCAGAAATTCTCGGACCTGCTCCGGCTTGGTGCTGACCGAGAACTCCAACTCGGTGGGCCGCATGACCAATTCGTCATCCCCGTGGCTCACGGTCGGGTCCGAGCAGACGCAGAGGTAATCGAACGGCTCCCACGTCGTGTTCTTGACCCATTCGCGCAGCGTCTGCCTCAACAACGCCAACGAGGGAACCAGCACCAACACCGTTCGCTCGGCAATGGCCTCGGCCACCCACAGCGCGACGAAGGTCTTGCCCGTACCACACGCCATCACGGCCGTGGCTCGATCTGCGATTTCGGGAGGGCGCGGCTCCTGCCGAGCCGTGCTTTCCCGCGAGTTGCGGCTCGGCGGGAGCCTCGCCCTCCCAACGTTCGGCACGACATTCAGTGTTCGCAGAATCGCGTCGATTGCTCGCTGCTGATACGGCCGAGGCGAACTCTTCTTCCTCGTCACGGCCTGACCGGCAAGCCAAGCGTGAATCGCGTCGAAGTCTTCCGTCGTCAACGAATCGAGATCGGTGCCGCGAATGCTGGAAAAGTCCTTCCGCTGCTCAGCGACTTGGGAGACATCTTCCGAATTCGTGAACAGCAATCGATCGTCGCAGTGGTCCGTGACGCCAAAGAATGTGGCCGTGTCAGTCCAAGTCAGCGGCGTTCGCTCGCTGCGGAACTTCACTTGATACGCCCGACATTTCCCGGCGACCGTTTCGATCACCCCGTCTGCACCCACATCACGAGCCGACAGTCGCAATCGTTGACGCAACGAAGGTGGGATCGCCTTGTCTGGCCAAACATGCTTGGCCATTCCGACCCGCTGCGTCGCGAGATACGCCTCCGCGAAGACCTCGAAGGCATCGCCCTTTGGCTGTTCGTCGCGCAATGCCTGGATTCGGCGTTCAAGCTCCGAGAAAGACTTGATGCCCGCGAACAAACCGAGCCTGAGTAATTCGGGAGTCTTCAGATGCCGAGAGGCAGACATGTCGTTGATCGGTGGAATGGGTTTCGGAAGCACAAGTGGAATTCAAATACCAGCATCAGCGTAGCGTCTCGACCGTGATCGAACAGCGTGCTGTCATGTTGCTCGTTGCCCCGTAGAACGATTCAGAAACGACTCTCACCAACCGTCCGCCGTGTCCAAGCGGCTGACGACCGTCACAAACGCCACTCGAAGGAATGAAACTCTCTTCGCGCTAAAGTTTCATCTGAGGCTGTTTAGCCGGAGTCTGAATTTCACGCACTTATTCAGCCATCGCTTCCAGCGCGCGGGCGAATGCTCCGAAACTGCCGCCGTCAAACAGGACAAAGCGGACGAGTTCCGGTTGCTGTTGCTCCAGCAAGAATTTGCGCACGGTCGCCAGCGACCGCTCGGCGGCGAGATCCATCGGATAGCCATAAACGCCGGTGCTGATCGCGGGGAACGCGATGCTGTGGCAAGCATGTTCGACAGCCAACTCCAAACAGCGGCGATAGGCTGATGCCAGCAAGTTCGCTTCGCCGGCCACCCCTCCGCGCCAGATGGGACCGACCGTGTGAAAGACAAACTTCGCGGCGAGTCGCCCCGCTGATGTCGCGACGGCCGAGCCGGTCGGACACCCCTCCGGGTATTTGACGCGAGTCTCTTCCATGAGCGTCGGCCCGGCGGCGCGGTGAATCGCGCCGTCCACGCCTCCTCCTCCAGCCAATCGCGAGTTTGCTGCATTGACGATGGCATCGACTCGCTGCGACGTGATGTCCCCTTGAGCGAGTTCGATGCGACACGATCCGAATTGAACTTGCATGGTGGAAACTCCGACGCGGTGGAAGTTGGGTGGGTACACAGAATCATGTTTCACAGAATCATGAAAGCCCAAGCCTGAACCAATTAAGACCGACGCCAAGAATCCCACCCTCTGTTTTCATCATTTTGTGAAACATGATTCTGTCTGCTCGCTGATTCTGTCATTCCAAACGGAACGCTTTCACCGCGCCAAGGCAAGCACTACAAGTCGCCTCCCGTTGGCGATGCTGCCGCGGCTACGAATTGGAGACAAAAGAGATGCACTGTTGGCACGACGTGACGCCTGGCGAACACCTGCCGCGCGAATTCATCACGGTCATTGAAATCCCGATGGGGTCGAGCGTGAAGTACGAACTCGACAAAGCGACCGGGCTGCTGAAGCTCGATCGAATTCTGTACTCGGCCGTGTATTACCCGGCGAGTTACGGCTTCATCCCACAGACGCTGGCCGAAGATGACGATCCGCTCGACGTACTGGTGCTGTGCCAGGAACCGGTCGCGCCGCTGACGCTGGTTCGCTCGCGAGCGATCGGGCTGATGACGATGGTCGATAGCGGCAAGAAGGATCACAAGATCATCGCCGTCGCGATGGACGATCCCGAATACGCCAGCTTCCAAGAGGCGGAAGAACTGCCGGTGCATCGGCTGTCGATGGTTCGTCGCTTCTTTCAGGACTACAAGCAGCTTGAAGGCAAGTCGGTCGAGGTCGATCAATTCCAACCGGCGGAAGCCTCGGCGCGAGTCATCGAAGAGGCGCTCGAACGCTACACCAAGAACCGCCGCCGAGGATTCCGCTAAGCCACGTCGTCGAACTCGGAAGAAGGTGAAAAATTGTTGGGTGAAAGATGCAAGCCATCGAGTAAAAAGTCCTCGGCGAGCATCCACCAAAATTCTTGCGACCTTCTGCCTCTTATTTTTCACCCAACAATCTTTCACCTTTCTTCGAGATAGAATCCCGGCCCCGCTTGGATGACTCCAACCTCAAGGAACCCTCATGTCGGACGCCTCCGCCCCGCCCGCCTCGTTCAAACTCACCTCGACTCAATGGCTGATCTGCGTCATCGCGTCGATCGGCTTTGCGTTCGATATCTATGAATTGCTGATGCTGCCGCTGATCGTGAAGCCGGCATTGGCGACGCTGGGCGGAATGACTCCGGAAGGAGTGCCGCTGTTGATTCCCGGCTCGCCGGAGTATGTGAAGTGGGCCCGCACGCTCTTCTTCGTGCCGGCGTTGGCGGGTGGTGTGTTCGGGCTGCTCGGCGGATATCTCACCGATCGTCTGGGCCGGCGGCGCGTCTTGACCTTCAGCATTTTGTTGTACGCCGGCTCGGCGTTCGCGGCGGGGTTCGCGACGTCGTTGAGCTATTTGCTGGTGATGCGTTGTCTCGTCTTCATCGGCGTGTGCGTGGAGTTCGTCGCCGCCGTCGCTTGGCTGGCCGAATTGTTTCCCAATCCGCATCAGCGTGAGAAAGTGCTCGGCTACACGCAGGCGTTCTCGTCGATCGGCGGACTGCTCGTCGCCTTGGCCAACAAAGGGGCGATCGCTTGGGCGGACCAATTGCCGGCGATTCAAGGGGTCCACGAAGCGTGGCGATACACGTTGATCTCTGGTTTGGTGCCGGCGATTCCGCTGATCCTCATTCGACCGTTCTTGCCCGAGTCTCCCGTCTGGCAGCAGAAGCGCGAGAGCGGAACTTTGAAGCGCGCCAGTCTCGCACAGCTCTTCAGTCCCGAACTGCGTCGCGCGACAATCCTGACGACGCTCGTCTTCGCCAGCAGCTATGGCATCGCGTTCGGAGCGTTGCAGCAGTTGCCTCAGATCCTGCCCGGTCACGCCGATGTGAAAGCAGTCGCCGATCAAGCGATCGCGAAAGCCAAAGAGGATGCCGGAGGCAAGCCGATCCCGCCTCCCAAACTGAAAGCCGCCGGAGCCAAGGCGACCGAACAAATTGTGGCCAACGTGCAGTCGTACCAAGAAATCGGCGGCATGGTCGGCCGCATCATCCTGGCCGTGCTGGCGCTGTATGTCGTCAGCCGCCGCACGCTGCTGCGAATCTTCCAACTTCCATCTTTGGTCATGATCACGGGATTGTTCTGGTACATCTCAACGCACTTGGCAGAACCCGGTTCGTTGGGTGGAATTCAGTTCGCGGTGTTCTTCGCCGGGTTGCTGACGGTGGCTCAATTCAGCTTCTGGGGGAACTACATCCCGCTGGTCTTCCCGATGCACCTGCGCGGCACGGGGGAAAGTTTCGCGGCGAACATCGGTGGCCGAGTCATCGGTACGGCGGCCGCTTATCTCACGATCACGCTCTCGGAATCCAAGCCCCCCGATCCCGCCAAGATCGCGCTCATGGGAGCCTACGTTGCCGGAGCATACGCGCTGGTCGGCACGATTCTGACTCAATGGTTGCCGGAGCCTCCGAAAGAAGGGGTCACCGACTGAGAGGCTGTCCGAGAAACCGTAGCCTGACTCTCCGAGTTGGGCATTTCGCGAGGAAACGCCCGACTCGGAGAGTCAGGCTACGATGAAAAGCCAATTCTCGGACAGCCTCTGAGTGCCGTTTTCGCCTGTCCCGATTCGCTGGCTGGCTCGTAAGATCATCACGGCCCAAACTGGGGTCGGGTGTTCGGTTTTTCGGAATTGGCGGGCCAGGGGCTTGGATTGCAAATGACGCTCACATCCCGCCAATTCCGAAAAACCGAACACCCGACCCCGGACGCACACACGCGGCAGCATTCATCAGCACGGACGCTGAGCCTGATCGCGCTGATCTCCGTCTTGAGCGGCACTCTGGTGTTGCTTGCTCAGACGCCTGCTCCACCGAACAGCAAGGCCGACCAACCGGGGCCGGCGCGCGAGCGGCGGTTGGTGCAGAGACTCGAACAAGCCCGGCAATTGCTCGCGCCGCGCGAGCCGAATGACAAGCCGGATGAATCATCGGCACTGCGGCTCTTGCAGTCGTTGCTCGATGACGGTCCGCAGACGGAAGACGCTCCGGAAACCGACGATGTTTTTTTAGAGACTCCTGCTGGCGAGCGGCGTGTCGTGGGACACAGCTTGAAAGGGGAAGCTCGGCGATTGATTGGCGGAATGTCGGCGCAAGGTCGGCAAGCGTATGAAGTGCTGGTTGGCAAAGGGGCGCGGGTGCAATTGGGGATCGCGCTCACTGAGGGGGATTGGCCGGAAGTGGAAGAGGTCTCGCGGCGGTTCTTTCACACGTCGGCGGGTTACGACGCGACGATCACGTTGGGACTGCGCGAACTGGATCTTGGCGAACCGCTCGCGGCAGCGTCTCGATTTCAGGAAGTCCGCGATTGGCCGCACGCGCGCGCCGTGCGTGAGCCGTTGTTGTCCCTGCGTCTCGCGCTGGCCTGGAGATTGGCTGGGCAAGACGAGCGCTGTCGCGCGGTGCTGATGGAATTGAAGAAGTCGCTCGGAGAGCGGTCGGTTGAGCGGCGTGATGGTGGCGAACTGACGTTGTTCAAGAACGACTCTGAGGCACTGGATTGGTTCGATCGTTGGGCGGGAGTCCCGGTCCGTCCGCTGCGAGCGACTGCGGAACGGCGCGACGAGTGGCCGCTCGTCGCTGGCAACGCGGCGCGGAACGCTCTCGCGTCGGCGGCGGTCCCCGCGGAGCACGTCGCGTGGTCGCACATGCTGCTGGATGACGACGACGAGCCACCGGCGGACGAAGACACGCCGAGCGATTCAAAATCCGATCGCTCGCCAACGCTGCTGCGGGGCGCGTGGGGGCGGGTGCGCACTGAAGTCCGTTCGGAGATTGAACGGCGTCGGCAGATGGATCGGCCGGCGATCATCGCCGCGCAGCCGATCGTCGTCGGCGACACGGTCGTCGTGCGGACGTTGTCGCAGTTGCGAGCGTTTCGACTTTCGGACGGTCAGCCGCTGTGGCACTCGGCGATGGTCGAGCCTGAGTTGGCAGAGATGCTGAATGAACACCGCCGCGGCCGGACACCGCGGCAGATCTCGTCGGAACTGGAAGGCTGGTTGCACGAGCGTGTGTGGGAAGACGTCGGCACCGGCACACTCAGCAGTAATGGCGAGTTGGTCTTCACGCTGCAAGAACGCGAAGCCAGCCTGCGTGCGCCGCAGGCCGCGTGGCGCGGGATGTTCGTGACGCGCGAGTTCAACAAGCTGATCGCGATCGAAGCGGCCACGGGGCGACTCCGTTGGGAGATCGGCGGTCCGCGCGGAGACTATGAACTGTTGGGATCAGGAGCATTCTTTCTCGGCCCGCCGTTGCCGTGGCGCGGACGGTTGTACGTGCTGACGGACGATGGCATCGACTTGCGATTGGCGGTGCTCGATCCGCGCGACGGCAAGTTGTTGTGGATGCAAACGCTCGCCCCCAGCGATCCGATCTGGAGCGGCTTGGTTCACGACGTGGGACTCAGTCCGACCATCGCGGGCGATTGCGTGGTCTGCCCGACCGGAGCGGGAACGATCGTCGCGGTCGATCCCGTGCGCCGCGAGTTGCGTTGGCAGTCCGTGCATCGCGAGCCGGTTGAACGACTCCCTCGGAATCCATTTCCTCGGCCGCAATTTCAATTCTCGCCGTTTCAGCCGCCGGTCACGGCGTTCGAGTCGTCGTGGCATCAAAGCGTGCTGGTCGCGGTGCGCGATCGCGTGCTGGTCGCTCCGCCCGATGCGGACGTGCTGCTGTGTCTCGACGCTCGCGACGGACATGTGCTGTGGCAACAACCGCGTGACGAAGGACTGTTTCTGGCGGGGATCGCCCACGACGAGGCGGTTTTGATTGTTGGTCCCAACGAGGTCCGCGCAGTGCAACTGACGGATGGCAAACCGGCTTGGCCGCGAACGGTGGCGATTGCGCCTCCGCTGGGACGCGGCGTGCTGATGGAAGGGGTGCTGCACTTGCCACAGATCAATGGGGAAGTGGTGAGTATCGAGGCTCGCACCGGCCGCACGCTGGCGCGGCGCGAGGTTGCCATCAAAGAGTTGCTCGGCAACCTGATCGCGGCGGATGGCCGGCTGGTCTCGCTGTCGGCCACGCACATCGCCGCGTTTCCGGAATTGCGCAAGCAGCAGCAAGCCATCGCCGCAACCTTGCTGAAGAACCCGGACAACGCCGGGGCTTTGGAAAGACGCGGCCGCATGAATCTGCATCTCGGCCTGCGTGCGCGCGGCCTGGAAGATTTGCGTCGCGTTATCGCGATGAGTCCGACCTCGGAAGCCAAACAGGCGTTGGCGGGCATCCTGCTGGAAGAGGTGCGGTTCGGACAAACCGCCGATCTCGAGGCGACGATTCGCGAATTGGAAACGCTGCTGGTCGATCCGAAACAGCGATTGCAGTTGGCGCAATTGCGAGCGGCCAGCTTTCAACGTCGCGGCGAGTTGTTGGAGGCGGCTCACGTACTGCTGAAGCTCGCCGATGCGTGGGAGCCGTCCAGCGAATTGGAAATCGACAGCGGTGCGACGGTCGCTCGCCAGGATCGTTGGATCGCGGCCGAGTTACTCGAACTGCAAGCGGCGATGCCGGAGAAAGATCGTGAGGTCTTGCGGAAGGAAATCGAAACACGATTGCGGGCCGCGCTGGAAGGCTCTGGTTCGGCACGATTGCGCGACTTCCTCGCGCTGTTCGGTTGGAGTGACTCGGCGAGTGCCGCGCGGCGCATGCTCGTCAGCCGGATTGATCCGCGCAAACATCGGCACGAGTTCGAGTCGCTGTTGCTGTCCGAGGGAGGAGCATTCGGAACCGCGCGGCTGGCTCAGCAGTGGTTGTCGCTGGGGCAAGTCGAGATGGCTCGACCGTTGCTCGATACGCTCGCCACACGCTTCGCCGCTGAACCTTGTCTCGATGGAAAGACCGGGCGCGAGTTGGCCGCTCAGTGGCACGCCGAGTTTGCCGATCGCTTGGCGACCGATTGGCCGACGCAGCCTCTGAAGGCGGAGCGAGCCGGGAACAGCGAACCGTTGAATGCTTGGTCGCATTTGGAATGGTCCGCGCCTTCCGATGTGGCTCACGAGAACTGGCAGTTGTGGCGCGATGCGGTCGGCCGAGCATTGGTGGCTCGTGACAGCTTCGGCCGCGAGCAATGGCGGACGAAACTGCCGTTCGAGAATCACTCGACCCCGTTGGTCTTGGGCATGTCGGCCGCGTGGCATGGTCGCTGGCTGGTGCTGAATCTCGGTGAACGATTCCTGGTGCTCGACACTGTGCCGCTCAATACAGTGCCGCCAACGCTGGCGAAGGAGACCGAAAAATCAGACGCGACCGATTTGCTCGAGCCGCGATTGATGTGGCAAAACGTGCTCTTCGACCGGCGGCTCGAATCACAGGTCACGCCGGGAGCACGCCCTCATCCGGTGCCGATCCCTGGGATGCCGAGTCAGTTCCGCATCAAAGATTCTTCGGAACGTCCCTTCGGCCGCGTGGCGTTCATCGGTCACGATGTCGTCTGCCACCAAGCCGGTCATCGCTTGATCGCCTCCGAGTTGGCGACCGGCGATCCGCTCTGGATGTTCGATGGCTTGCCGCTGGGCTGCGATCTGTCGGGCGATGATCGCGCGGTGATCGCGACCAGCCAGGAAACTCGCGACATCTATGTGCTCAGCACGCTCGACGGCCGGTTGCTGTCGCGTCAGGCGGGGGCCGCCGCCACGCAGATCGCCACCGTCGGCCGGCATGTGCTGACTTGGACGCCGCTCGAAGAAGATCGCCAACTGCGCTTGTTTGATCCGCTGCTTGAAAAGGACGTGCTGACTCAACGCTTTCCGCGCGGCTCGCTGCCGTGCGTGTCGCTGGGAGACACCGTCGCCGTGCTCGAACCGACCGGCCGCTTCACGCTGTGGTCGCTGCGTAACGGAGAACGGCTGCTCGAACAGAACCTGCCGCCGATCGAACACGTCACGCACTTCCTGATGCTCCGCGACCACGAGCGTTGGCTGCTGCTGACTCACGTCGACGAGCCAGTCGCGCCGGACAAATCACGGCCGCGCGTCAGCGTGCTGTATCTCGATCAGTGGAGCGTGCATGGCCCCGCCTTCGCCTTCGACCGCGCGACGGGAAAGCAACTGTGGACCACGACGCTCGATTGGCAGGGAGTCCAAGCCGCTCAACCGGCCGATTCGCCGGTGCTGATGCTCGCCGCACGCGTGCATAACGTCATCGGATTGGAACAGCGGCCGGGAGATTTGCCGAAGTTCCATGTCTCGGTCTTGGACAAACGGAACGGCCGAGTTCTGCCGCTGGAGACGGGCCTGCGTCCCGATCGCAACAACTTCGCCGACATTCGTCCGAACTTCGGTGACAAAACCATCGACGTGCAGATCGAACGTGATTTGCATCGGCTTACCTTTGATGCGCAGAAGTAAGACAAAATCATGTTTCACAAAATCATAAAGACAAGTCGGATCAATTGCCGTCGACGAACCCCATCCGCTGCGGCTTTGGCTTTTATGATTTTGTGTCACATGATTCTGTCGACACTGCCCGCCGCCGAGCCACCGAATTTCTCGCGGGACATTCTGCCAATCCTGTCAGACACCTGCTTCGCGTGCCACGGCCCAGACGCGAAGTCGCGTGAGGCGGACTTACGGCTCGATCAACAGGAAAGCGCGCTCCGCACCGAGAAGCCGATCATCCTGCCGGGCAAGAGTGGCGACAGTGAGTTGATGAAACGCATCCTCTCAACAGATCCCGAGGCGGTCATGCCACCGCCGAAATCGGGACGCAAGCTGACGGCCCCACAAAAGGAATTGCTCAAGGCTTGGATCGACAGCGGAGCGAAGTGGGGCAAGCACTGGGCGTTCGAGCCGATCCAGCGACCGGCGGTGCCAGATCTGAAATCTCAAATCTCAAATCTCAAATCTCTGATTCGAAATCCAATTGATGTGTTTGTCCGCGCGAAGTTGGAGAAGGAAAGCCTCTCGCCATCACCAGAAGCTGCGAAGCACACGTTGATCCGCCGCGTCACGCTCGACCTGACTGGTCTGCCTCCGTCGTTGGAAGAACTGGATGCGTTCGTCGCGGATCAGTCGTCGGACGCTTACGAACAAGTGGTCGATCGGTTGCTCAATTCCCCTCGCTTTGGCGAGCGGATGGTTTGGGAATGGCTCGATGCCGCCCGCTATGCCGACACGAACGGCTATCAAGGCGACCCGACTCGCACGATGTATTTCTGGCGCGACTGGGTCATCGACGCGCTCAACAACAATTTGCCGTTTGATCAATTCACGATCGAGCAACTTGCCGGCGATCAATTACCGACCCCGACGCAGCAACAACTCATCGCGACCGGCTTTCATCGCAATCACATGATCAACGGCGAGGGAGGCCGCATCGCCGAAGAGTCGCGTGTCGATTACGTCCAAGACCGCGTCGAGACCACCGGCACCGTCTGGATGGGGCTGACGTTCAACTGCTGCCGCTGCCACGACCACAAGTTCGATCCGCTCGCCCAGAAGGAGTACTACCAGCTTTCGGCCTTCTTCAATTCGATCGAAGAGAGCGGCGCGAACGACTCCGGAGGACTCGCGAATCCAGTCATCACGTTTGCCGGACCCGAACAGCAGAAGAAGCTCGACGATCTTCGCGCGGCAGAGACCGCCGCCAATCAGTCACGCGACGAACTCGACCGCAAGCTGCGCGAATCGCAGGCCGAGTGGGAGAAGTCGCTCGTCGCCTCCGGCAGCGCGGCCGAGCCGCAATGGTCGGTGCTGACCTTTGAGACGTTGAAATCCGAAGCCGGTGCGACGCTCAAGAAGCTGGATGACAACAGCGTGCTTGCCAGCGGCGAGAACCCGGCGAAGGATTCGTTCGAGTTGGCGTTAACGACGAAGCTCAGCGGACTGACCGGGATTCAACTCGAAGCATTGCCCGATGAGTCGCTCGTCAACAAAGGGCTCGGCCGAGCCGACAACGGCAACTTTGTGTTGTCGGAATTGAAGCTGTTCCTCAACGACAAGCCGGTCGAGTTGTCTGCGCTCCGAGCCGATTTCGAGCAACCGACTTTCCCGCCCGCCAACGCCGTGGACGGCCGCAACGACACCGGCTGGGCCATCGCCAGCGAGTTCGGCAAACCTCACGTCGCCGTCTTCGAGCCGCGCACGTCCATCGCGGCAATCAACGGCGAAACAACGGTGCGCGTCCGCTTGGAGTTTCAATCGGTCCACGTCGCGCATGTGCTCGGCCGGTTCCGATTGTCGCTGACGAATTCACCGGTCGCGTCATTGCGACCAATGCCGGCGGCGGTTCGCGAGGTACTCAACATCGCCGCCGACAAACGGAACGACACTCAAAAGAAAACGGTCGCCGAGTTCTACCTCAACAACGAACCGACGCTGCTGACCGCTCGGCGAGTGGCCGATGATGCCAAGAAAGCTCGCGAGGGTTTTGAACGCTCGCTGCCGCGCACGATGGTGATGCGCGAACGAGCACAACCGCGCGACACATTCATCCTCGTTCGCGGCGCGTATGACAAATTCGCCGACAAGGTCTCTCATGGCTTACCAGCCGCCCTGCCGCAACCGGCCGAGCCAGCGACCAATCGTTTGGCACTCGCTCGCTGGCTGATGTCGCCCGAACACCCGCTGACCGCGCGCGTCACCGTGAACCGCTACTGGCAGACGTTCTTCGGCACAGGACTCGTGAAGACCACCGAGGACTTCGGCATTCAAGGCGAGAAGCCTTCGCATCCGGAACTGCTCGACTGGCTGGCCGCCGAATTCGCCGAGAGCCGAGAGCCGTTGACCGAAAGCCGTGATCCCAACCTCACCGCTCAGTTGGCGAACCCGCGCTGGAACGTGAAACGGCTGATCCGCTTGATCGTGACCAGCGCGACGTATCGGCAGGCAAGTAGGATGGGCACTCTTGCCCGTCCGTCCGACGAGACTGCGGCAGTCGCAAACGACGACCAAGGGACGGGCAAGAGTGCCCATCTTACGAATGCCTCTGAACGCGATCCCGACAACCGGCTGCTCGCACGCGGGCCGCGGTATCGGCTGCCAAGCTGGATGATCCGCGATCAAGCACTTGCCATCAGTGGCTTGCTTGTCGAGAAACAAGGGGGCCCGCCGGTGAAGGGCTATCAGCCGCCCGGCATTTGGGAGGAAGCGACGTTCGGCCGGATCGGCTATCAGCAAGACACCGGCGAGTCGTTGTATCGCCGCAGTCTCTACCAATTCTGGCGACGCATCGTCGGCCCGACGCTCTTCTTCGATGTCGCCACTCGGCAGACTTGCCAAGTGAAGGTCGCTCGCACGAACACGCCACTTCATGCGCTTGTGACGCTCAATGATGTCACCTTCGTCGAAGCGGCACGTACGCTTGCTCAACGAGTGCTGCTCGGCCCCGCGACGGACGACGCCTCGCGATTGAGCGAAGCATTCCGCCGCAGCACATCTCGCGCTCCGAAGCCAACCGAGCTTGCGATTCTCACCATTCGATTGCAGGGACTGCGGGCAGCGTTCGCGAAGGACGAAGCAGCCGCTCGCAAGCTGATCGCTGTCGGCGAATCCAAGGCCAGCGACAAGATTCCGCCTGCGGAACTCGCGGCGTTCACCAGCCTCGCGACGTTGCTGCTGAATCTGGACGAGACGATCTCGAAGGAATGACTGCCCCTCAGCGATCCGTGATCTCCGTGCTATCCGTGTTCCATGGGCGCGAGCACGGAAGACGCGGATTTCACGGATCGAAACAGATCAGGCCGTTGCGGAACGCCAGCGGAACGGTTCGCCGGTGACTTCGTAACCAGGACGCATTCCGACATTCAGCAGCAGGCCGATGCCAACTGCTGTCATCAACAAACTCGATCCGCCGTAACTGGCCAGCGGCAGTGTGATGCCCGTCACTGGCATCAGGCCGCAGGTCATGCCGGTGTTGATGATCGTCTGCGAGGCCAGCAGCGTGACGATGCCGACCGCCAACAGCCGCCCGAACGGCTCGCGCGTCGCGTGAGCGATCATCAGGCCGCGAGCGACGAGCAGCACGTATAACAACAGCGTCAGTCCGCAGCCGGTGAAGCCCCAGCGTTCGCCGATCAAACAGAAGATGAAGTCGGTGCGCGATTCCGGCAGCGTGAATTCCGAGTGATCGGGCAACGGAGCGACTTTCTGGCAACTCGGACAAGTGGCCGACTGACCGAGACCGAAATCGGTCTTCACGCCGAAGTGACTCGCACAGTGTGGGCACACGACGATCTCAAACGTCTCGCCAGTCAGTTCGCTCCCCCAGACGCCGCCGCGCGCGAGAACACGCTTGGCCTGATGTTGTTGATACGCATCGCCGCGCGGGGCTTCGCCGCTGTCCCGTTGTTGGAAGAGCGACACGATGCGCGACTTCTGCTCGGCATTCATCGCGATCCATAAGCCCGGCGACGCAAGCATTCCCAACATCACGATCATTGCCAAATGCCGAGGCCGCGCACCCGCCGCGAACAGCATCGCGAACAGCGTCGGAATGAAGAGCAACGCCGTTCCCAAATCCGGTTCGCGCAAAATCAACGCGACCGGAATCAGCGTCAGCACGAACGGAACGAGCAGCCCGGTCAGCCGGCGAAAGTTGTCGCGATACATCAAGTAGTGCGCCAGCGCCAGCACGTAGACCAATTTCGCCAACTCGGACGGCTGAAAGTTCATGAAGCCCAGCGGAATCCAGCAGCGAGCACCGTTGACGCTCGGCATCAGCAACACGACGACCAGCAGCAGCAGACTCCCCGCGAACGCCGGATAACTCAGTGATCGCAGCGAGCGATACGGCACCAGCATCGCCAACCCCATCGCCGGCAGCGACAAGCAGACCCACAGCAACTGCCGAGGAAAGCACATGAAGATGCCGCGACCAAACAACTCATCCCCGCGCGCGATGCCGGTCAGCCCCAAGCCCATCAGCAGGACCGAGCACACGACGACCAACCACGGCACACGACGCCACATGGATTCCATTCCTCACGTAGCCTGACTCTCCGAGTCGGGCCGCTTTCATCACAAGACTGCGGACCTGACTCGGAGAGTCAGGCGACGGTCTTGTAGACCAAATCGGCGATGCCTGAAAACTCCGGTCTTTTGCGTTTCATTCCTCTGGCCCCATTCCTCTGCCAAAAGTTGTTGGGCAGAGAAATGGGACCAGAGGAATGAACCACAAAGCATTCAGGTCAGCGGATGATGTCGCTCGGTCAGCGGGATTTGCAGACGGCGGCCGTCGGCGAAGTGTGAGGCGTAAACGCCTTGCACCATTTCGGTGATCAGCAGCGCGTTCCGCAACGGCGAGAGCGGCTCCTGATTCTTTTCCACCGCGTCCAGCAGATCATTCGCCAGCGTGCGGTTGCCGTGCGCGAGCCATTCCTGGCGAATCGGTCGCGGTTGATGTTCCGGGGTGAAGTGCCAGTCTTCGATCCACAGCTTTTTCCATTGAAGTTGCTCGAAGTCAGGGAGGACTCCGTTGGCCGGATAGATATAAACGTCGCCCGGCTGACGCAGTTGCAGGACGGCGTCTTCGCACTCGATGGTCAGGCCATAGACGCTGTCCCAAATCGGCTTCGGCTGATCGCTTTCGGCGGGCCAGCGCGAACTGGGAGCCGTCTTCGCGGTTGAATCGAACGAGCCGAGCACTCCGTCGTCGAAGCCGAACACGGCGAGCACCGAATCGCCGCAGATTGGGCCGACCGGTTCGGTCCCTTCGCGGCGGTCGGCCTTTGTCGCCTCGCGGCCTTTGACGCGAATGTGCCCACTGACCCAACGCGGCGGGCCGGCGAGCGCGATCATCAAATCGAACCAGTGTGTGCCGTGAACCAACAACTCTTCGCCGCCGCCGCGCGAGTCGTCTTTCGGCCTCGCTCGCATTCGCAGCACACGGCCGTACTTGAGGGATCGAATCTCTGCCAGTGCTCGCTGTACCGGCGGCATCGCACGCCACTGATGAGCCATCGCGAGACGCACACGATGCGTTTCCAAAGCGGTCTTGATCGCGTCGGCCGACACGAGGTCTGGGAGGCAGGGCTTCTCGCAATAAATGTGACACCCCGCTTTCGCGACCGCTTGCAACATCGCGACTCGGTCCGTGACCCAGCGCGGGCCGACGCAAACGACATCCGGCTTCACGCGGTCGAGCATCTCGCGATAGTCGGCGAAGCGAGATTCGACTTTCAGCCGCTGGCCGGCCAATTGCAATCCGATGGCGTTGTCATCGGCGACCGCAACGATCTCCGCGCGTTCAACTCCCTGAAACGCTTTGTCGAGCCCGTGACCGTAATCCCCTTTGTCGGTCGAACCGATGACAGCGACGCGGTAGCGCTTGGCAGGCATGACAACCTCTCATACGGATCGCGGGAATTAGCCGCGCGGCGCTAGCCCCGGTTACACGGCATGAACCGGGGCTAGCGCC
>CAMDDX010000182.1 GCA_945893075.1 Planctomyces sp. SH-PL62
TCATCCAATCGTTTGTCGCGCAGGCGTGACGCGGCGGCAGCGAGATCATTCGTCGCTTGATCGAGCGTCAGCCGCACCGCCGCGATGTCTCGCAGCGATTCCGACAGCTCGCGCGTCCCCTCGGCAAGTTCCGCTTCTTCCTCACTCAAGCTGAGAGCGGCCTTGGACAGCGGCCGAGTCCACTTGCCCGCCTTCTGCTGTTCTTCCGCGAGCCGCTGCGTTTCCTCCACGACGGTCTTCTGCCGAGCGATCAATTCGCGAACCGCCTCGGCCAGTTCATGCGTCTTCTCCGCGAGTTCCCTCTGCTGCGCCGCTCGCCGAGCGGCGGCGAGTTCGCGACCAGATTGTTCCAAATCCTCGAGCGCGGTTTGCTGCTCATCAGCCCCGCGTGCGAGTTGTTTGTCGCCAAGCTGCGACTCCGCCTGCTGCATGTGCCGGCTCGCTCGACGCAGTGCATCCAGCGCTTCACCGGCCCGCGACTCCTTCAGCCGCGACACCAACTCGTCCGCCGACTTTTTCGCTTCGCTCTGCCGCTCACGCAGAGCGTTCGCTTGTTCCGCGAGTTGTTCCGGAGTGAGCGATTCCGCCTTCGCAGCCGCCTCCTTCGTCTCGTCGAGCAATCGGCGTTGCCGCTGAGTCAGCGAATCGAGTTGTTCCGCGAACTCCTTCAACTCGCGAACGTCACCGTCGGAGTTCGTGGCCGGAGTCTGCGCCAATTTGTCGGCGAGCGACTTCAAGTCCTCCGCCAATTGCTGCTGCGTGCGTGCTGCTTGGCCAAGATTATTGGCCGCGACGTCTTGCGCGGCCTCGCGAGCTTTCGCGATCAACCCGCGTTGATCGAACTCGCGGATGATCTCCTCATGGGGCAGGTTTTCAACGTGCCCGTCCTGCTTTCGATCATCTTGGCCGGGCAGGTTGGGAACCTGCCCCACGATTCGTTGCCGAAGCTGTTCGATCCGTTCGGCCTGCCGTGATTGCCGATCCGCGACCTTCGCGACATCCGCCTGTTGTTGGCTGGGCAACTGTGCCGCCGACTTACCCAACGTCTGCGGCGCGAGTTCGTTGGTGTCGCGATTCAACGACTCTTGAGTCTTCGCCAGCTCCGCGACTTCGCGAGCCAACTCGCGGCGATCGCGCCACTGGGTTAAATCGCGAACCAGTTCAGTCAGCGTCGACAACACTTCGTTCTGCCGAGCGACGATGTCCGCAAACGAACGAGGCACTTCCGGCGAGGATTGTCCGCCAAGCGTGTCCTTCACGATCTTGCCGAGCGTGCTCTCCAACGCGGGCAGCGTCTCGTGGTTGAGTGCCTCCAGCGCCGTTGCGATCCGCGTCAGACGCTCGCGCGTGGCCGAGTCATTCAACTGATTGCTCTCAAGCTGTGCGAGCAACTCCCGCGCATGAGCCGTCACGTCGTCACCCCGTCCCGCCGGTCGCGATCCGATCAGCCGTGAGCCAATCTGCCGTTGATCCAATTCCACCCGCTTGAGCGAGTCCCGATCCTGCGGGCGCAACTCACCGGTCTTCTCCGCTTGAACGCGCAATTCCTCCGTCTGGTCCTTCGTCTGCGATTGTCGAGCGGCGAGCGATTCCAAATCGCGCAGCAACAGATCGAGCCGCTGCGCGATCTCTAACAGCTTGGCTTCAGGCGTGACGACGGTCAGCGTCCGCAGCGCACTCCGACCGACGCGCGGTTCGCCGACATCACAGTGGTCCGACGCCACGACTCGCAGCGCGATCCGGTCGCCAACCACCGGATGAAGTTCGCTCAACGACCAATCCCGCCGCACGACAGCTTCGCGCTGCGCGTCTTCGTGAGGCAGGTTTTCAACCTGCCAGTCCTCACCGTCTGTAGCCCGATCGCCGTTTGTAGCCCGGACGCCTACGTCCGGGCTTTGTTCGGACCTAGGCGTCCGAACGACTTGGTATTCCAACCCAGTCTCGCGCAGCTTGCGGTCGTCTTTCACCGTCGCTTGAACTCGGATTGTCGCGATTGCCGTCACGAGTTGATCCGTCGCCGGATCTTCCAGCGACACGGACGGCGGCGGATCGGCCACACCGATCACTTCCAACCGCAATGCCGATGAGTTCTCGAACCGATTGCGGTCCGTCAGTGACAAGCGCTGCGTCGTGGAACCAACACGCATGACGGTCAATTTAAATCCCAAGTCACGGCCGGAAGAAGACACAGACACCGGCCCGGCGTCCCAACTCGCTGCACGAATTGGTCGCGTCGCGCGAGCGGTGAGTTTCAGTCGTGAGCCAAGCAGCGCGCGGACTTGCGTCGCACCCTCTGGCAGCGTTGTGCTGGCTTCACCCGTGTAATTCGGCGGGACCACCTGCACGCGGAACGACTCCAGCTTCGGCGGCGGTGTGATCCAAAGTTTGTGCCACGGCATCTCGTGATCGTCCCCCGCGACAGCGCGGAACTCGATCAAACCTTCGTCGATCGGCAACCGGATCGCAGCCGCTTCGCGAGCCACATCGGCGGCATCGCGCAGCGTCGCCGTCCGCAACGGTTCTGACTGCGGCAGGTGGCCACGCTGACGGAACTCGACCAACACCGGCTGCGGCAGCGAGCCGCGCGTGTTGATGACAAATAGATCCAGCGGCTGCCCCTGCAAACTCCGCAGAGGCTCGACCTCGGAAAAACGGACCGGCGAAAGATCACCTTGAACCAACTGCAACTCGACCGACTTCGGCCAGCGCTGATCACTCAGCAGCAGCCGCTTGATCGCCGTGGCCGCCGCCGCCGAATTCGCCGCCGCCAACAACAGCGCGACGCCGCACAACGCCGCCAGCGTCAGAGCGGATCGCCGTGCTTCACGCTGGTCGAGCACCTCCGCGAAGTTCAGCGAACGGACATCGGACGTCGTTTGCTCGATCAACCGCCGCTGCAATTCCGGAGAACCGACCGTCGGACTGACGTCTCGTTCCAAGAACTCAACCGCCGTCGCCAGCCGCCCACGCAGACCGGGGAAGCAATGTTCTAAGTGCCCGGACAGTTCGACATTCGACAGCGGAGACCGCAGCGGTGCGACTAATCTGCGCCACGCCACCCAACCAACAGCGACCGCCAGGAGCATCAATAACCCGGCTCGCAGGCTGCGATTGTCGAAGTGCCACAGCCAATCGCTGACACCAATCAACAACGCTCCGCACAGCAATCCCGCGATCACACAGCTAAGGCCATTCAGCCACAGCAGTCGGCGAACAAGTCGGCGAAGATCACGCAGTTGGTCGAGAAGCGAAGGCATGGTCGTGTCGTTATACCCATCCACCGCAGAGGTGGCATAGTCTTTCATCCGTCAGGAACGGGATCGGGACGCACGTTGCGCGCGAGCCGGGGTCAGGTGTTCTGATTTCTGTTTTGGCCGTGGAATTGCCATCGATGGTCGTTGCCTGACAGACTCCCGATCCACATTTGGTTCCATTTGCGACGCCAAAACAGAAATCAGAACACCTGACCCCTCGCCTGTTCGTTGCGGCCGGTTCTTTAGACAAGCCGCCAGCGACGTCGCAGCAACCATTCGGCAGACAACAACGAAGCGAACAACAGCAGCAATTCCCACCGAGTCCACAGCGGGATGACTGTCGCCGCGGAGAGCGGCACCGGTTGGCCGGCGGGGATGTCAGCCGGAAGCCGATCCGCATCAGCCAGCGCGTAATAGCGTCCCAACGTGGTGCGAGTCGCGGCCTCAAGATCAGCACGGTCAATCCGGCGGCGCAGCAGTTCGCGCTGCGGAGCTTCGATCACGAAATCGACGGACGGCGGCGAACCGAGGAACGACGGATCCGAGAGCCAAGCGTGATATCGGCCATCGCGCAGGCCGCGCAGTTCGCCCGTGAAGACATTCGTTGTTTTCGCCCCCCGCGCGAGTTCAATGCTGCGCCGCGGTTCGTCGGTACGTTCCAGCATCACGGTTGCCGAACCGCTCGCCGGGAGTTGCCGCTCATCGTGTACTTGCAGCCGCAGCTTGACTCCTTCACCGCGCTGGTACGTTTGCCGGTCTGCGGAGAACTCGACGCCGCGCGCTCCGGTCAGGCTTTGCGTCCGACTGAGAAACCGCAACGCCTGAATCCAATACCGCGAGTAAATCTTCTCGCTGTTCCGAAATCGCCAACGCCACAATTCGTCGGTCGCATGAAACAAAACCTTGCCCGCTCCGAACCGCTGCAATGCGATCACCGGTAGTGGCTGCGTCTCTCCGCGCCGCTGCGGATGTTCGAGCAAGACCGTCGCACCAGCCTTCAGTCGCGGCGACTCGCACAACCAGAATAGACCGGGCAGTGATCGCCAAAGGTCGCGCGAGTTGTTGTTGCCAATGGCTCCGCCGTCGCTCGCCAGAGCATCCAGTTGCAGATGTCGAAACATCGGCGTGCTCAAACGGCCGGCTTCGGTCCAGCGCGGTTGAAACGGCTCGCGCAAGTCGGCGTCGGGCGGTGGCACTCGCGCCGCATCGAGCTCAATCGGCAGCAGCGTTTCCAGCGGCGTCCCACGAAACGCCAGCGGCATGTGCTGCGGCCCGGCCATCACCAGCAGCCCGCCGCCATCACGCACGAACTCGCGCACCTGTTCGAGCACGCCGGGCGAAAAGGCTCCGGGATTCACGTCTCCCAGCAAGACGACGTCGTACTCCGCCAGCGCCTCACTCGTTAGCGGAAAGCGGCCCTTGAGCGGCTTCGCGGTCTCGTCCTGCAAGGCGAATTCCAGATCGGCTTCTTGCAACAGCGTGTGCAATTCAATGGTCGCTTCGCGTTCGAGCGTGTTCTTCAGTTCGCGAAACTCCCAACGCGGCAATCCGTCCGCGAGCAGCACTTTGAGTTTCCCCTCGCGAACTCGCACCGGCTGCGACAGTCGGTTGTTGTCGCGATCCACGTCCCCCTGCGGAGGCGTGACGACCAATTCAAATTCGTGATCTCCCGGTTGCGTCGGCGTGAACAGTAACTCCACCGTCGCGATCTGCCCGTCGGCCGGCAAGGTGATCGACCGCCGCGCGAGACTCCGTTCGTGGCCGCGCTCACGCAGTTCGAACGTTGCCGACTTTCCCTTAAACCCGAACGACTTCACCTTCGCCGAAAAGACCAGCGGATCATTCACGAAAGCCACGTCATCCACGATCAACTCGGCAAGCTGCACGTCGCGCGTCGGTTGATCGCTGCCGATGCCGATCACAAACAGCGGCACCAACCGCTCGCGTGCCAACGCAGCCGCTGCCGTCAGTCGGTCCGCATCGCCACTGCTGGCGATGCCGTCGGTCAACAGCACGATCGCGGCCGGCGGAGTCCCACGAGTTTGATTCAGCACCTGCCGCACCGCTTCCGCCGGCCGAGTGATCTCGCCCGTCGGTTGCAGTCGCTCCAGTTCCGCGATCAATCGCCGCACGGAATCGTCATCCACCAAGTCGCCCCCGACCGACACGGCCTCTGCCGAGAACCGCTCGACACGTAGCCGATGACGCCGCCGCAATTCCCGCAACCAACGTCCCTCCTCACGTGACAGGATGCGCCGCGCCACATCGAATCGCTCCGCATCGGCCGAGCCAGCAGCGGTGTCTGCTCCGAGCAGTCCGGTCACGAACTTTCGGTCTGCCTCTGCCGAGTACGCATCCCGCAATCCCATGCTGGCCGAGTCGTCAATCAGCACCACGACCAACGGCAACCCCGTCCGCTCGACCGACACACTGACTTGAGCCAGCAGCAGTAACACGAGCGACAACGCCCCGCATCGCAGCCCGATCAGCAACGCGCGCTGCCACACAGGCAGCGTCCGCGCATCGCGGCGATACATCTCCGCGACCGCCAAGACCAAGGCGATCAGCAGCCACCAACCGACGGTCGTCGGCCACGGCCAAGGCGTTTGCGTCGTCCAGTGCCAGCGCGACACCTGCCCCGCCTCCGCGGCCGGCAAGCCGAGATAACTCTCCCACCAGCGTTGCAGCCAGTTACCCACGGTGTCGCCGTTCCTCACGTCTTTGATTCCGTGAGAAGCCCGGCTTTTCAAAAAAGCCGGGCTTCTGCACCGCAGCATTGTCGCGCGACTCGTCCGCGATTTCCAAGCCGAACGTCACGGCATTACGATCACGCCACTTGACGATGATTTCCGTTCGAGGGTGATCCGACACATGCGCCGCTTCTGGAAAAACTACCGCGAACGTCATTTGCATCCCGGCAATCAGCTCTTTCATCTCGTCGGTTTGCCGGTGACGTTTATCCTGCCGATCCACTTTCTGGTCTGGCACAAACAATACGATGCCTTTTGGGCGCTGATCGCGTTTGTGGTCGGCTACGTCCTGCAATTCATCGGCCACGTCATCGAAGGCAACGATGCCGGCGAACTGATTCTGCTCAAACGCTGGTTGGGTCGCCCGTATGTGGAATTCGGACCACGGCACCCGTCCCGGATTAGCAAATCAACAACCGAAACGTGAGCCGACTCTTCCTTCGTCGGAGTCACGCCCAACAGCGATTTCGCCCAAGTTGCTTTCCGTTTTGTGGCCGGTATAGTTCCGCCCGTCCGCACGCGGATCGGAGAGGTGGCAGAGTGGCCGAATGCGCCGGTTTGCTAAATCGGTGTAGGGTTTTAATCCTACCGGGGGTTCGAATCCCCCCCTCTCCGCTTGATTCCCAAACGCTCGTCGTAAGCGGCTTATCAATAACCACTTTCGGCGAGCGTTTTGCGCTTGTCTCAGTCACTGGGACAAGCACTGAGACAATCCAAAGAGTTCGGTAGAGGTTCATGTCTGCTGTCGAGCGGTTGCTTGTCTCACTCGCGTTCTCGTTCGTTGTGTGGATCTTCTCCTTGCTGCCCGAGGCCGTCATCGACGCCGGGGTCACGATTCATGGCGGGCCGACCATCGGCCTGCTCCAGAAACCGAATCTGGTTCATTTTACGTTGGGCATCCTCACTGCGCAAATGGCGATAGTGCTCAACCATTTTTGAATCGGCGTGGCCCAGCCATTCCTTGATTTCGCCTTCCGAGGCACCGCCAAGAAAGCATTGACTGCAAAAGAAGTGACGGAGGCTGTGCAGCCGGCCATGCTCGAAGCCGATCTCTCCGGCCAGCACGGGGTACTTTGGCTGGAGTGGTTCGATCACATGCCGAATAAATTGCTCCAGCACATTTCGCGAACGAATGCGACCGCCGCGGGCCGCGTGGAAAACAAATCCGTCGGCCTGCCGCGCCATGCCGACGAGCAGTTCGCGCAATTCAGTGTGAATCGGAATCGTGCGCGACCGTTTTCCTTTGGTGGTCCGAGCGGTACCGGCTTGACGCTTACGACGGCTTGATCGCTCATCGGCGATGCGCAGGATACCGCTATCGAGGTGAACATCACCCCAACGAAGACCAGCCAACTCGCTGATCCGGGTGCCGGTGTGTGCCAAGCCGACGATCGCGTCGGCCAACCAGCCGAGATTCTTGTTCGCACGGCAATGCTCGATCATGGCGGTGACCTCAGCCGAACTGTAGCAGTAGGTGTCGGTTCCTTGGGGCTTCTTCAGAACTAGCACCAGCTTGGCCGATGCTGGCAGTCGCTTTTGATCGATCAACCAGCCGTTCACCGATTTGAACAGCGTCAACTCCAAGTAAACCGTGCGGTCGGCTTTGGATTGGGCGAGCCACTTCCCGTATCGCCGCAGAGCCTGTTCGTCGAAATCCTGCCACGTCTCAATCCCATGTTTGCGGCAGAATTGAAGGTGTTTATCTCGGACGGCGGAATATCGTTTGATGGTGGCTGGCGACGCTCCGCCCATGACCGGGTTCCCTTCGCAGTGCTCAAAATAGAGTTGCCACCCTTCGGCGATGGTCGGCGTCGAGGCAGCCGCAGTCGAAGCGGCTTCCGCCAAGCCGAGTTCGATGGCCTTAGCTTCATCGAGTCGCCGAAGGTTTTCGAGTGCCATCTCGCGCTCGCGCGTGCCGAGCGAGTGCTTACCAAGTTTGAATTTGCCGCCGCGACCATCGGCGTAAAAAACGCCATCGCGACGAAACAGTCGCCAGATGAAATAGCGACAGGAGACCGAGTCGTTCTTTCCGTTGGTCATAATACGTTACCTGCCGATTGTGATGGATGTTGAAATTGAAGTCTTACGTGGAGCGCCGCGGCCCGCTGAGCCACTTTGGAGCTGGCCCCGAAAGGCGTTGGCTGCCGGCAGCTCGTGGCTCCGAGGGAACGCTCGGTGCAGACGCCGCCGATGCCGCGAGCTCGATCGCGTTGACGGGGAACAGCAACTTGCCCCCTTTCCCGCTAGGCTGATAGAAAGTAAGCTTGCCCGCGTTTTTGAGTCGGTGAATGGTGGCGGGGGAGAGTCGCTTGACGCCGCAGAACTCCTTGAGTGTCAGCAGTTGCGGCACACCTTGAGGCACACCTTGAGGAATGTCGGTGGACATGAAAGAAGCGGCTCAAAAGCGAGTTCGAGTTCGGCTCCTGCGAGAACAAATTCGCAGGAAGACCACTCCTTCCGCTTATGAAACAACGAGGGCGCTAATTTCGGAGAGAAGCCCTCGGACGGCCTTTTCGGCTCTACTGGCGTGATCGCAGATCGGCAATCACGTCGGCCAAGAGTTCGTGGGGCAGTTCACGGTCGGGGTCGAGGGTTTGCCGAATTTGATCGTCCGTTTGGCCCCGCTTGATCAGGTCTTGCACATCGAGTTGCAAATCGACCAGGCCGATCTCGGATCGCGTGATCCCAGCGCTCTCCAGAAATCGTGGGGCATCTCTGTCACGACGTCCTGGGAGCAACACACTCTCACTCACGGGGCGTCGATTTCTCGTTCGCCACGGTCGATAGAGCGCCAGCCGCGATCTGCCAACTGGATCGTTCAAACGGGAAAGTTTGATCGGCCCGAAGAGCCGAATCCAAAGCTCGGGTTGGTAATCGTGCCCGGCCAGGTTCTTGAACGCCGCTTTATAGCGACCTTGGATGGTCGGCAATGGCACGCGCAACTGCTCCGCGATCTCATGGAACTGTTTTTCTCGCGTGCCGTCATAGGTGCCGTCAGCCCAACCTTCGCGCAAGTCCCAGACGGTAAGATATTCGTCGAGCTTGTCGTCGCGCCGACGGGTTTCAGTAATTCCCTGTTCTTGCTTCCAACGACGTACCAGGGTTTCGATGGCTTCTGCGATCGCTCGTTGCGGAGCTTGTAGGTTGATGCTGACGATCGGGGCGGTTGGAAAACTCTTCCACACATCTCCAGGTAGCGAGGCAAGTCGCTGGTGGAAAGAACCCATTTGCGTTGTGTCGCTCAATTCCCACGCGGCCGATTCGGTGAGCAGCCGTCCCAACTGGGCTCGTTCCTCTTTGGGGAGCGTGAGCAACAACATGTGGGCGAGTGTTCGAATCATTGCAGGAGCGACGGCACCGCCTTCCCAAGCACTACCGATGACATCAGCTCCCAGCATTGCAAATTCACTTCGAGGGTCCGGTGGCGAGAAGTTTTGGGCGACATTGACCGCTACGAGGATCAGCAACGCTGCCTCCTGCAAAGCGCGAATTGCCTCGTCAGAGCTCGGCTGCTCATGGAACTCGCGGGCTGGTTGCCAGAACTGCAAGTAATACGGGTGCCGACGCGTGAATTCCCAACGAAACTCCACAGGGAGCTGTTTCACGACCTCCATCGGCCGGAACAGAAAATAGCTCACCGATGCCTCGGCGTTCGCATCCTCGTTTGATGAATTGCTAATAGTTGTTCAACTCCATGATGGAAGTCTGCCGCCGTTGCCTTGTCCCGAAGCAGCAAGTGATCACTCGAAAAAGCTATCGACGACAACGACATGGGCGAGGACAGACGCAACGCCCGTGTCGATGACCGCCTCCTCGGCCGCCTCCGAATAAATAAGCAGCAATAACGACGATTACAATCACTGTGATGATCATGTCCATTTTTGGAACTCCTTCTGTTGATCAAAATTCGTTGCCGAAGGCAACTGGGGCTGCGGCGTGGAACGCCGACCGAACCGCATGCTGCAGCTATTGCGGCTCTGGCTGAGGCGGCTGCGGCTGACACGTAACTGGGCGGCAACTTCTGAGATGAGTCGCCAAGCGTAAAAAATTGACGGGCCGACGATCATGAGGTCTGAGCTGTCAGCAACCACTCCGCAAAACTCATACGAAATGCCACTTGCTGCGGAATTGGCATTTGACGTTGGCCAATCAAGGCAGCCGCACCTGCGTCGCATCAACGTACGCTTCCAACCGAACGCCTTCGTTGCCATCGCGGAGTCGAGATCAAAACATCGCCGCCACTGAGCGAAAACCGACGCGGCGGCCGGACTGCTATTGCGGCAATGCAAACGACGTTTGCGGGCGTAAGCCAACTCTTCATAGGCGGCTGATACAAAGTCGAACAAGCCCCTGAAAACGCTCGGCCGCGATTGACGGAAAGATCACTCAGCCTGGGCATGTTCGCTCAGGGATGGTATTGCTCAAACTCGAATGCCGATGGAAAAACTCATCGATGCAAATGGAACTCAGTCCAAACTCGATTGGAGCCAGATCGACTGGCGACAGGTCGAGCGAACCGTTCTTCGTCTGCAACAACGAATCTTCATGGCGAAGGTCAAAGGCAACGTGAAGGGGATGCAATCTCTGCAACGTTTGCTGGCTTCCTCACGGGCCGCGAAGCTCTTGGCGATCCGCACGGTCGCTCAAGAGAACAGCGGTCGGAAGACAGCCGGAGTCGTCAGTCGCTCTGATGCCGATCGGGTACGTTTGCTCCAGGATGGTCTGAGCCTGAAGGACTACCAGCCTCAGCCGGTGCGACGGGTGTTCATCCCGAAAGCGAACGGCAAGCTACGTCCCTTCCCACCTTGCAGCAGGCCGCGTGTCAGACACTCTGGTGAAGAGAGGTTCAAACGCGATTGGGAATCGCGTTCGACAGTAAAGTCATCAGCTTCGTGAGCTATTTCTCCTTTGTCAGTCGAGATCGAAAATCTCAAAGGACACAACAGCTAACTGGTCGCACCCACATCATATTGACGCGGATCGGCTCGATTTTTAGCGGAGCCGGTAGCCGGCAGCCGCTCACCACAACGGTCGGCGGCTCGCTATCGGAAAGGTCAGATGACGCATAAAGTGGCTGAGCCAGAGATCAGTAGTCGATTTGCTGGGGTAGCCAAATTTATCTGTTCATGTCGGAACAACTTGTGGGCCAGCAATCTCTTCAACCTGGAGCAATCATTTGCGGCCCGACATTGCCTGAAGCTGTCGAGGTTCTCGCACTGATCGCTTTTGGGGAATCAATCAAAGTCATCGGGCGCGGCGTCTCAACCGGACTCACGCATGACCCGGTGTTGAGTTCGAGCCAGTTGGCGCAGCTAGACGCCGCCATTCAATCCCCATAGCCCACGACTTCGTGGCGGTTCAGTCCATACAGTCGTATACGGCGTGCTGCGAACCCGGCTCAACATTCGTGAGTTTCTGATAGCACGCCGCATACAATCCTATAGTATATGCCGCGAAAAACGCTTGGATTTAGATTTGTTCGCCTCGAACGGTTCGGGTGAGTTCAGGAAAATCTTCTCGAATGGGAATTGAGACGGCAGTAGAAGTTCAGTTCCGAGTCCTGCCAGAGAAACTCTCAGGTGTACATCATGGCCGTGCGGCCGTTTGTCGTTGCGAGTTCGTGTTCCATGTCGGTTCTCCGAAATTGAGGACGGTTGCCAAATCCTCGTACCCGAACGGAGAGACGGAAACTCTGGCTACTGTTAGTCGCAGCGTTCACCGATTGTTGAATTTCAAGGCTGACAAAGGAGGGAATGTGTGAGAGTTCAAGAATGACGGATTCCGGTTGGGCCGCGTTTACGTCGGCATCGGCTTGTACGCTGGAGAGTCCGCCGTATTCGTGAAAAAAGTGCTCGTTCATTTTGGCCACCCTTCAAGTCTCGCAATGACATCAGGATCCCGCATCAATCCACTTCTGAAGATGGCTGTGCTCGGAGGAGGTGGTAGCCAATTACTTCGCAGCCGAGCTCCTCATGCCTCAGCAAATGTTTCAGCCAGCATGCCCCAAAGCCCCCAGTACCCGGCCCTTGGAATCGCTGGCACCCACCTTCACAACACGAGTCTGTTGGCGACGGCGTTTCAATACTGGGAGTACACTGCCGAACCAGTCGCCCTCGTACTCAGCAATGGCTGGGGCATGCAGAGTTTTCGTCCGTTCAGGACTGGATGGCCTCGGATTCGTTTCGGCGAAATCCACGAACATTCCGCTGCCGGTGAGCGGCTTGCCGGCAAGTCCGCCGATTGCGGCCGGATGGTACGGATCCCGTCGTACGCCTGGCTCGAAGGATTCGATTACAAGCCAGACACGGACATCATGGAGGACAGCCTGTACCTCGAATACTACGATCGCACGGTGACATTGCTCTGGATCGATGAGCCGCTGTCGGTTTCCTCGCAGCAAGCGGATACATTCTGTCAGTCAACTTCAAACGGTCGATTGTTACAGTCCGGATAGGAGCATTTCCTATTTCGTTTGCAGTTGCCAGAGCGAGAATCCCGAAGCGAAGTAACTTGTAGTGGATCCTGACACGATGATTGACATTGACAGAAATATCCAGCGATTGGTTACGGAGCTGAATGCGTTTCCCGGAGTTGCCATTTTTAGCAGTTGCGGTGGCCATCCCGATCCTTCAACACAGTCGCAACGGTCGGCAGGAGAGTTTGAAGTCAGTTTCAACATCTATCCTCTCCATGGAGGCTGGCGATCGCTGGAGTTGATCGCTTCGGTCGTGAGCGAGTGTGTCGAACATGGCAAATTGACGATCACTGTCTGGTCCATGGGGGGAGGAGGTTCTGTCTGCTTCGAATTGGTCGGCCGCGAAAAAGCTGACCCGGACCTACTGGCAAAGAGCTTGTCAATCGCTAGAGAGGCGTTTGACGATGATCTCTCGGCGGCATGAGTGAGATTGTCGAAGCCCGTGTCGTTCCAACTATGTACCAGTGGCTCTTGTTTCCTCTTGTTCGTCGATCAATCTGTGGAGACCATCAGGTCTTCGATTGAATTGCAGCGAATGATGACTCGATGCGCATTTCTTGAGGATCAACAAGACCCTGGATTGGCGCTTGTCGATTGCATTTGCGTCATCTCAAAAGTCCTGCGCACAGATGGACAGGGAGCGGACTTCATCCGCGACGGCATCAGCGAGTTGCCGCAATCGCGAGTCCTCGTCACTGGGACCGCAGTAGACGTCGATCGAAAGTTGTCCTTCAACGTGTGCCTGGAATTCAAATGGCTGACCGGAATGCTAAAGAGGGGGATACAGGCCGCGACAGCTTTCAACCCGGATTCAATTGCTGCCGATGTGACCCAATGCGGTTCAAGCCCCCGAATCAGATGTCCGTGATCCACAGGTCGTCCGTATCTCGCGATCGAGAGCATGCGCACCGCAATGTCCACTTCGGGTGACCAATCGACGAAGCCATCGCAGGTCAAAGCAAATGCGACGCACGGTTCATTGCGAAGTCGGTTTGTGACTTCGGAAAAAACACTCTCGGCAACACATCGCTGAGCGACTTGCAACGCCCGCGCTGCGTGATTGAGTTCCTTGGAGTATCGCATGGTGAAAAGCCTTCCGAACGGGGTAGAGTGAAAACGCATGTCGCGCCGGAATAATGAGAACAAAACGCCAGAACGAGCTTGACTGAACCTCCCAAGCCTCGCCTTTTCACGCGGCGTCCTTTCGCATGTCCTTCCCGCGAACCAGATGCGTTCGACGCATTCCTAATCTGGGATGCGTGTTATGGCGGAATTACGCGATCAAGGGATATGGTGCGTCCTCTTCCCAAAGCGGGCAGTATTCCTTAATTGCGTTATCACCGGTTTCAGATCACGAGATGCCGAGCAAATCGTCGCCGCGTATCGGCTGATCGATGCCATTCAGGTTTGCGAGGGGCGGACGATGCGCCCCAAGGCGGGAGGCCGGCCGACAATCAAGCCAAAGACGGTCGAGGAAGGAATGTTGCGATTGCAGCGGCTGTCGGAGAAATGGTCTGCGTTGTATCAACCCCTAAGAAATCAGATTCCGCAGTGACGTCCTCGACTTCATTATCAGCGCAAGTGGCTCCGCCCGCCTTGAAGCAAGAAATCAAAGATTTCTTTGCCGTTGAAGGTCTCACGGAATCCGCGTCACCAGCTCTGAAGGAACAAGTCGTTGGCTTCCTGAAGACCCTCAAGGACCAGGTCAAGAAGATCGGCGAGATTGTCGCAGCCATCGAAGAATGCAAGAAGGGATCGGACAAGAAGCCGAGTGCCAAGCTCAAGCGGTCGCGGCCGTGACTCGGCGTCGATGATGGTCCACCACGCGAGCAAATTGGACGGCCTCCGAGTACCGCCTGCGGGCTCAACGCAGCGACCAGAATCTTTGCACTCTGGTGGCCATTGCTAGGGCCATCGGAATCTTGGAATGCCACGCGGTTCAGGCGGGGCGGGAAACTCTCCTGCGTGTGCTCGTGGAACGCACTCTCTGGTCGCGAGGCATGCTGGCGGCAGGCCGATGCACTACGGCAGGCATCCCTCCCGAAGCCTTTTGCCACTAGGCGACAGGTCTCGGTCACCTTCCGGATCGAAGCCGCTCAAGCAGTCTTCGGACAGCGACGACGGCGAATTGTGCAATCAAGGTGAACGGGCTAGCGTGAATGTGGCATCCGACATCCGGTCGAAACTTGTTGAATCACTTGTCCTGTTCGCGCCGCCCTTCATTCGAGACTTCTCGCAATTGGAAAGCTGTGCTCCGCGATGAATTTCATTCTGCAACCTTGGCAACTGTTGGTCGTCATTCTGGCGAATTGGGTCAATCGGCAGCAGCAACAGGTCATTGAGTATCTCCGAACCGAAAACCAGATCCTTCGCGAGAAGGCCGGCAAGAAGCGCATACTGTTGAACGATGACCAACGGCGGCGGCTGGCGGTCAAAGGGAAGGCGCTTGGGCACAAGCTCCTCAAGGAATTCGCGAGTCTCGTGACGCCCGATACGATCCTCCGTTGGCATCGCGAACTCATCGCGCGGAAGTCAGATGTCTTCAGCCAACAAAATGCCGTTGGTCGCCCCCGAATCTCGCAGGAGATTGTCGATCTCACACTCAAGCTGGCCCGCGAAAATCCCACCTGGGGCTGTGACCGAATTCAAGGAGCGCTCGCCAATCTGGGCCACACGATCTCAGATACCTCGGTCAGCAAGCTGCTCAAATCACACGGCGTTGAACCGGCTCCGGATCGGCAACGGTCGACGACTTGGGAGACGTTCTTGAAAGCTCACTGGGATTCGCTGTATGCGATCGACTTCACCACGATCGAAGTTTGGACGCTGCGCGGTTTGGTCACGATGTCCGTGCTCGTGGTGATGAGACTCAAGACACGTCACATCGAAATCGCCGGCATCACGGCCAACCCTGATAGCGCTTGGGTGACTCAAGTGGCACGCGAGCTGACCGATTCGAAGGAGGGGTTCTTGCGGAATGCCTCGCATGTGCTGATGGACCGCGACACCAAGTTCTCGCCACTCCGCAAATTTTTGGAGACGGAGACCACGATCAAAGCCACCTTGTTGCCGCCACGAAGCCCGAATCTCAACGCCCACCTGGAACGCTTTATGAGAAGCCTCAAGGGAGAATGCCTCGACCGCATGATCTTCTTGGGGGAAAAGTCGCTTCAACACGCGCTGACTGAATTCAAAGCCCATTATCATTCCGAACGCAATCACCAGGGCCTCGACAACCAGTTGATCGACCCTGGTGAGGAAGTCGGGCAAGCGAGCGGCACCATCGACTGCCGCGAACGGCTGGGCGGATTGCTACGCTACTATCACCGCCGCGCCGCATGAACGCTGCCACTTGGCCGCCGTGATCGCCTTCAATTTCGTGCGCCCTGCGAACGAAACAGACAGAGACAGTGCGCGCCCACGCCCCGAAATCCGGCCGGTTATTCACGAAAATCCACCGACTCCCGTGAGCGGTCGCCCGAATTTCTGGGCTGCCACATCATTCAACACTCCATTGCCAAACGACTTCTTGCTCGGCCGAGTTTGTTGACACTACGGGCCGCGGCTGAAGTGCCGCGGAGCG
>CAMDDX010000183.1 GCA_945893075.1 Planctomyces sp. SH-PL62
GATGGACAAGGTCGCGTTGATTCGCAGCCTGCATCACAAGACCGGAGCGTCTCACGAGAACGGCCAGCGGTGGATGATGACCGGCCACGACTTCAACGCCGACAGCATGAAGCCGTACAGCGGCTCGGTGATCTCGCGAGTCTTCGGCAGCCGCGGCACGCTGCCGGCGTCGATCATCCTGCCGGGCAAGATCGGCAACACCGGAGCCGGACCGCTGCACGGGCAATCGGCCGCGTATCTCGGCAGCGCTCACGAGCCGTTCTTCCTCGGAGCCGATCCCGCCCGGTCGGACTTCAAAGTCGTCGATCTGCAACCCCCCGCCGGGCAGACCGAGTTCCGCATCAACGCTCGCAAGCAACTGCTGACGCAAATCGACGAGGTGCAACGCAAGGCCGAATCGAACTCGGCGATCGGCCGCGATGCGGCATACGCTCGCGCGTTCAACCTGCTGACCTCCCCCGAAGCCAAGCAGGCGTTCGACCTCACTCAAGAACAACCGAAGCTGCAAGACCGCTACGGCCGCAACACGCTCGGCCAGAGCTGCCTGATGGCTCGGCGATTGATCGAACGCGGTGCTCGCTTCATCACGATCAACCACTTCGACACGGTCTTCAATCTCTCATGCTGGGACATGCACGCCGACGGCGGCGGCTTGAACAACACGATTCTCGATTACGAACGAATGCTCTGCCCGCAATTCGACTGGGCCTTCACCGCGCTGATCGAAGATCTTTCGTACCGCGGGATGTTGAACGACACGGTCGTCTGCGTGCTGAGCGAATTCGGCCGCACCCCCGGCATCAACCCCCGCGGCGGGCGAGACCATCACCCCGGCGTCTGGACCAACTTCATGGCCGGCGGCCCGATCAAGGGCGGCCAAGTCATCGGCTCATCCGACAAGCAGGGAGCACGCCCGCAAAACAACCCGATCGAGCCACCCCAAATCCTCGCCTCAATCTACCACGCGATGGGCATCGACCTCGAAACCACCATGATGCCCGGCCCCGGTAACCGCCCGATCCGCTTGGTCGAAGCGGAGCCGATCGACCAGTTGTTCGGCTAATGCCACCAACCCCACCGAGCTTGCCTCGGTGGCTCGCGGGCTTCTGCACTACTTCGGACGATGGGAAATGAGCCAGCGCGTTCGACGATTCCTGAAGTACGCGATGATCACCAGCGTCGCGCTCGTGTGTTACGTGATCTTGTTTTTTGGAATGCTTCATGGTGGTGGAATCACAACTTTGCTCGACGACGGGAGCATGTATTCGGTTCGCCTGTCGCGTTTTCACGAAAACCCAACGATCAATAAATCCCTCTATTACTTCTTTTGGCCAGTCCACCATTTTCATCCACGATTCATTTCCTCCCGCGACATCCGAACTGGAAAGGACTGGGACCGCTGCGTTGACCAGCGGCTTTTTGTGATCTGCGTGGTGCCACCAACGGCGGAGAAGCTGGTTCTCGGAGATGAATAGTATGAATCCAACATTCAACGGCGAGGAAGATGGCAATGTCATCTCCAACGATCTCACGGACGAAGACTTCGCCGCTCTCGCTGCGGAGTCGTTCCGACTCTTGGATGACGAGGAAGCGCAGCGTGCCGACCGCGAACAATTCATGGCCGACCTCAAAGCGAGTGCCGAGGACGAAGCGGCGGGACGGGTGCGTGACGCTGAAGAGGTGATGGCTGAAATGGCCGCGAAGTTCGGCATACAGAACTGAATTCAACAATCACTTGGTTGTGTTGTTGAGTCGGCGGCTCCGGTAGACTCAATCCGTCAGCACTAAGAACAGTGGCCCTTACGAGGCATTCCCATGACGAGCGTTCAAATTCTTCCGATCCCCGGCAAGCGTGGTGGCATTCAGTTTCACGCGGTGGCCGGCGAGCAACGAGCCGACGCGGAGACCGCTGGGCAAGCTCTGGATGCGATCACGCGCCTGTTGCCGCGCCATGAAACGGCAGTCGTCGTCGTGCAGCCGTTCATCGAAGATGAGTTCTTCTCTGCTTCGCAATCAACGCGGCTCCAAGAACTGATGGCCTGTTGGAGACAGTCTCGTGATTCCGGCATCAGCCTGGCCGCGTCTGACCAGACCGAGTTGGAATCGCTCGTCGAAGCGGAATTGCTGGGAGCCACACAGCGATCAGCCGCCTTGTCTGCGGAGTTGTCGCCATGAATCGGTACTACGCCGAAGTGTCCGATCGAGCGGGCCATCGCTGCGAGTACTGCAAAGCTCCGGAAGTCGTTTTCAATTTTCCATTCGAGGTCGAACACATCATTCCGCCGTGTGCCGGTGGAGACGACGACCTTGGCAATTTGGCTCTGTCATGCCGATCCTGCAACGTTTTCAAGGCCGCAGTCGTCCAAGTTCGAGACGACACGACTGGAGTTGACGTAAATTTGTTTCACCCGCGAACTGACGAGTGGGCCGCACACTTTCAGCTTGCCGAAGACGGACGAATCGAACCCTTGACCCCCATCGGACGAGTCACTGCCCAGCAGCTTCGACTCAACGTGCCGGCCCAGTTGGCGGCCCGCCAACATTGGCATCGACTCGGCGTTTATCCCGGCTGAGACGACGATGAATCCAAGAGGATGACCTGAATGCGTTCCATGCCCTCCGAGCCGTTCGTCACACTGCCTCGCGAGCTGCCGAAGTTGTTGAAACCGTTCTTTTGGGACGTGCGGTTTGAGCGGCTCAATGGACGGCGTGATGGTGACTTCGTCGCGGCTCGGTTGCTGGAATCGGGAAGTTGGCAGAGCATCCTCTGGCTTTGCCGAGCCGCGGGAGATGACGCCTTGCAACAACTCGTGCGACAGCGCGGCGGACGCGGTTTGTCGCGCGGGCAGCTTCGCTTTTGGCAGATCCGCTGGGGATTGCCGAAGCGGCTGGTTGATGGATGGCTCAAGCGAGACGCTCATCGCTTTGACAAAACTCCGCAGCGAGCGGCCTCATGAGCGAGTGGCATTGTGATGTTCTGGGCTTGAGGCAGCAGCGAGTGCTTCGCGAATTTGGGCCGGTGTTGTGTGGTCAGGGAGCGTATCTCGCGGGTGGCACGGCGCTCGCGCTGCACTTGGGGCATCGAGTCTCCGTCGATCTGGACTTTTTTCAGAACAGTTCGTTTGGCGATCCCCATGAGTTGATCGAACAGGTCCGACGAGCGGACATCCCATTCCAAAGTCAGCAAGTCACCGACAAGGCCATTCACGGCACGTCGCGACAAGTGAAAGTCACGTTGATGTGGTATGCGTACCTGCGCATTTGCCGAGTTCGCCGTTGTCCTGAATTGAACTGTGACATTGCGGCTCTGGACGATCTGGCTGCGATGAAGCTGGCGGCCGTCTGCCAGCGCAGCTCGAAGAAGGATTTCGTGGATGTGTGGGCGTTGCTCAAGTCCGGGCGATCGCTGCGATCGATGTTGACGGCCTATCAACGGACGTTCGACGTCGCCGACGTGGCTCACGTCTTGTATCGTCTGGCGGAATTCGATGAAGTGGACCGTCAGGCCATGCCGCGCATGCGCTGGAAGACGAGTTGGAAACAGATGAAAGACGATTTGAGCCGAACGCTCAAATCCCTGCGAACGTAGAATCCTGGAGTGCGGTGGCTCGACACCGCCCTCCATTGAATTGGAATGTCGATCGTCAAAGTCCAATAACCGCCGCTATGAAAGCCCGCTGGCCTTTGAACGATCTTTGGGCAATCAACGTCTTTATTCCAATTGGATGGAGGGCTGCGTCGAGCCGCAGCACTCCAGGGATCGGAACACTGAGCATGACGACGACCGGGGCGCGAATGCTGATCATGGTCTGCGGACTGACGCTGATTTCGTCCGCCGCGCAAGCTCGTCCGCCGGAGATTCGAAACATCAACGTGCGCGGATTTCAGATTGGCCAGCCGACGGTCGTGACGATCGAGGGAGTCGATTTGCTGCCGGCCCCGAAGCTGTGGCTGAATTCGAACGCGGTCGAGGCGGCGATTGATGACAAGCAGAGCAACGCGAATCGCCTCGTGCTGACTGCGACGTTGCCGAACGAAACAACTCCCGGAGTCGCACAACTGCGGTTGGCCACGAATGACGGAGTCTCAAATAGCGTGACCGTCGCGCTCGATCGGCTGCCGCAATTGCCGATCTCGGAGACGATCGCCGCGCTGCCGGCCAGCTTGCATGGGTCGGTGCCGGGGAGCGGGGTCTCGAAGACCTCGTTCGCGGGCAAGGCGGGTGAGGACGTGCTGATCGAGGTCGAAGCCAAACGGCTCGGCAGCAAGCTGCGGCCGGTGGTGCATCTTTATGACGCTCAGCGAACTCAAGTTGCCTGGGCGATGCCGTCGCGGACGCTGGCGGGAGATTGCCGCATCGCGACCAAGTTGCCGCGCGAGGGGCAGTACACAATTGAAATTCACGACCTGCAATATGCTCCGCCGGGAGTCAGCTTCTTTCGGCTGAAGGTTGGGCAGTGGCAGTTCGCTGATCTCGCGTTTCCGCCGGCAGTGACGCGCGGGCAGGAGATTGCGTTGGAGTTGTTGGGAACAAGTGGCGGCGCGAAATTGCCGTTCAAAGCGCCGATGGACGGCGATGTGATTCCGACTCTGTTTCTGAATCCACAAGCGGCGAGCGGATCGCCGCCGAGCGTGTTGCTCAGTTCGCTGACAGAGTTGGTTGAGTCCACCGTAGCGGCGGGCGGCCCGCCTGCTGCTTCTCAGGCCAGCAGCACAGGCGAGCCGCCTGTGGCGACGATTCCGGTCGCCATCAGCGGGCGGCTCGATGCGCCGGGGCAGCTCGATCAGTACAAGTTCGGCGTCATGCCTGGGGCGAAGCTGACGTTTGAAGTCTTTGCCGAACGGATTGGATCGCGCATCGACGCGGCCTTGGAAATTCGGAACAAGGATGGCGGCGTGCTCGGCGCGAACGACGACGGCCCAACGTCGATTGATCCGAGGCTTGAGTTCACCGTCCCGGCGGGGCTCGACACGCTGGTCGTGGTGCTGCGTGACTCGCTGGAGATTGCGAATGAGCAGGCGATCTATCGGCTCGTCGTGACCTCGGCTGACAAGTCGACGCCGGAAGTGATCGCCACTGCGAAGGGGGATGTCGTCAACATCGCCGGCGGTGAGTCGCAAGTGTTTGAGGTGAACGTCTCGCGGCGCGGCTACGACGCAGCGCTGCAATTGTCGCTCGGCCAACTTCCTCCGGGAGTCACCGCAACGGGAACCGACATCCCTGCCGGTGCGAGCGGCACGTTGCTGACGCTGACCGGTGCCGGGGACGCCGCCAGCCAACTCGTGACATCGTTGACGCTGAAGTCGACGGACGGCAGCGTTTCGGCACGAGTCCGCACCGACGTCGCGGCCGATGATCGCACTCCCGTTTGGCTGCGTGAGCAATTCGCCATCGCGACGACTCCGAAATCAGCGACGCCATTTCAAGTCACGTGGGCCGATGCTCAGCCGATGACGCAATTGGCCTTGATGAGCAAACCCGCGATCCCGGTGAAGTTCGTGCGTCCGCCCGGAATGCTCGGCCCGGTTCGGCTGACGTTGGTCACGTCGCAATTGGAACCGCGAGTCAACAACCAACCGAACCTCATCCTCGCGCTGCGACCGGAACGAGTCGTCGAAGTCCCCGTCGATCCGCCCGTGCAAGCCGCGATCACCGCGCTGACCGCACTCAACGCACAACTCGCCGAAGCGACCAAGCAAGCGGCCGTCGCTCAAGGTGATGCCAAGATCGCCGCTGATGCGAAGGTTGCCGACCTCACCACCAAGAAGACCGCCGCCGAAGCCGCCGTTCGTGATGCCGAAGCGAAAGCACCGTACACCAGCGAACTCGCGCTCGTCATCCCGTCGGTGCTGCCGGAAAGTTCGTGCGACATCGTCATCAAGGCCGAACTGCTCAATCCGGAACGCAACATCGTCTTGAGAACCGCGTACTCGATCGTGCGTCGGCTGCCCGTCCTCAACCCAATGGCCGTGAAGCTGAGCGGCTCGACGACCATCGAACAGACGCTCGATCCCAAAGTCGGAGCCGTCGTGAAACTCACCGGCAAGATCGAACGGCTGGCGACCTTCAAAGGGGACGTGAATCTGACGCTCACCGGCCAGCCCGGCGGAGTCGCGATCACCAACGTCGCCGTCAAAGCCGATCAAACTGACTTCGCCCTCGAACTCCGCTTTCCTGCCAACTTCGTGGCCAGCGAGGTCAAAGGCATTAAGCTAGTCGCCACCGGCCCGCCAGATCCGTTATCGGGGAACCAGCCGATTCGAACCGAGGTCGAGTTGATCGTGAAGTTAGTGGCGATGCCGGCGACAAATTAGGGCGAGAGACTCAGCCAGTTTAGGTCAAAGATTGAGGGTCAAAGATGAAGACAATTCAACGAAGTACTCTGATTTCATTTTTTACCCATCATCTTTTACCCGCCCTGGCGTTGGTCGCGTTGATGTCCGTGTCTGCCATCGGCGATCAACCAGTTTCCATCTCCGGCAACATCCAAGCCGTCCCGCCCACGTTGAAGTTGATTCATCATCGCCATGAGCACTCGCTGGTCATCAGCGGGCGAACGGCGGATGGCTTTGCGGTTGATCTCTCTCAGCAAGCGACGCTGACCAGTGCCGACCCAACCATCGCGACGATTGAGAACGGTTGGGTGAAGCCGTTGAAGTCAGGGCAGACTCAGATCACGGTGCAAGCGTCAGGGCAGACGATGCAGGTGCCAGTGGTCGTCGAGTTGCCGATGGCCGAGCGGCCTTACAGCTTTCGGCATGAAGTCATGCCGGTGTTATCCAAGGGAGGCTGCAATGCGGGGGCTTGTCACGGGTATTCGCTCGGCAAGAACGGATTCAAGCTGTCGCTGCGCGGCGGTGAGGCGACGCAGGATTATACGGCCGTGTTCGGCGATCAGTTCGGCCGTCGCATCAATCTGCTCAAGCCGAGCGACAGCTTGTTGCTGACCAAGCCAATTGGCGACGTGCCGCATCGTGGCGGTATTCGGATCGCCAAAGGCAGTCTCTCGCACCGCATCCTGCAAACGTGGATCGAGCAGGGTGCGAAAGGTGATCTCGACGATAAGGCCGAGATTGAATTCGTCCGCATTTTTCCGGATCGGTTTGTGCTCGAGCCGGGCATGTCGCACCGCTTGCAGTTGATCGCGCATTACACGGACGGCACGACACGTGATGTCACGAAGCTGGCGATCTTCAACGTCAATACCGAGGGAGTCGCAGACGTCACCGACGTCGGCCATGTGACCGCTCGCGAACTGGGTGAGTCGGCGGTCGTCGCTCGCTTTGAAAGAAAATTCGCGGCGGCGCGGTTGATCGTGCTGAATCGCAAACCCGACTTCAAACCGACTCCGGTGCCGACCGACCACTTTGTCGATCAACATGTCGTGGCGAAGCTCAACGACTTGAAGGTCACGCCGTCGGAGTTGTCGAGCGACGAAGAATTCCTGCGGCGTGTGTCGCTCGACTTGATCGGTTTGCAGCCGACAGCCGACGAGGTTCGCAAGTTTCTCGCCGATGCCGATCCGGCGAAGCGAAGCAAAACGATTGACGGTCTCTTCACACGGCCGGAGTTTGTCGATCACTGGTCGCTGAAGTGGGGGGACTTGTTGCAGAATTCGCGCGTGCGGCTGAATGAGCCGGCGATGTACGGTTTCCGCGAATGGATTCGGAGCGCGGTTGCGTCGAACATGCCGCTCGACGAGATGACTCGGCAACTGCTCACCAGCAAGGGGGGAGCCGCCGACAATCCGGCCGGGGCGTACTTCCTCATCAGCAAGGACACGAACGACACGCTCGAACGAGTGGCCGAGGTCTTCTGCGGCGTCCGCATGTTGTGTGCTCGCTGCCACACGCACCCGTTCGAGAATTGGACGCAAGAGGATTACTACGGCCTCAATAGCTTCTTCAATCAAGTGACGGCGAAGGCCGACCCGCGCCTGGTCGGCATCCCGAATGCCCGCTCGGTGAGCCTGCAACTCGCGGCCGGATTCGCGACGAACCCGCGCTCGGGACAAGCACAGCCGCCGCGATTCCTCGGCGGGATTCAACCTCCCGTCTCGACCGGCACCGATCGCCGAGTTCAATTCGCGACCTGGCTGGCCGCGCCCGACAACCCGATGTTCGCGCGCAGTCTCGCCAATCGTTTCTGGAGCTACTTCTTCTCGCGCGGCATCGTCGATCCGGTCGATGACCTGCGCACGACGAACCCGCCGATCAACCCCGAACTGCTCGACGCGCTGACCAAAGATTTCATCGAACACCGCTTCGACGTCCGTCACTTGATGCGCCGCATCGTCACGTCGCAGACCTATCAGCGCAGCAGTCTCGCAAACGACAGCAATCGTCACGACACGCTGAATTTCTCGCACGCGCTGCCGCGCCGTATCCCCGCTGAAGCGTTGCTCGATTCGCTGGTCCAAGCCACCGGCGTGCGCGAGCAATTCGGCGGAGCACCGGCCAATTTTTCCGCCGCTCAACTTCCCGACGCCGAGATCAACAGCGATTTTCTGGCCCTCTTCGGAAAGCCTCAGCGAGCCGATGCCTGTGAATGCGAACGTGACGGCGACAGCAATATGCTCCAGGCCCTGCACCTGATCAACGGGCAGTCGATCCTCCGCCGTGTCACCGATCCCAACGGCCGCGTGGCGTTGCTGCTCAGACAGAATCCGATCCCGACCGAGGACCAATTGATCGAAGACCTCTACCTGTGGTCTCTCGCCCGCCGCCCGACCGCCAAGGAGATTGAAGTCGCTAAGAAACATTTTCAGTCTTACGGCGACCAACAACGCCCGGACGCCACCCAAGACCTGATGTGGAGCTTGCTCAACAGTCGAGACTTCTTATTGGTGCGATAAATCTGTTGGCCGCTTACGCCTGAATCCGCTATGTTTCAAATGTTGTGGAGCGCGGATGTCTGCCTCCACTCACTCACCGGTTCTGTGTCTTGCGATGCGGAGCCGCCCCTCACTTTCTGCGAAGAGGAAAAATCATGGGCAAAGGAAACAACAGCCAAAAGAACGACAAGAAAAACAAGAAGCCGAAGAAGGACAGCAAGGCTGCGCCCAGCAAGCCGGCGAGCTCGAAGTAATCTTCGGAACCGCGAAAAGAAGCCCGGCTTTTTCAAATAGCCGGGCTTCTTTCGTTTCAAGCAATCACAGTGCGTGTCGCTGATCCTGACAGTGGCGAGTGGGCACAAGGGTGAAAAATCTTGGGTTGATTGCACGAGCACCATAGGTGCGTCACTCGATAGCCCAGGCCAACGGCCTGGGTTAACGATTCGATAACACTCCTCAGCCCCAACGGGGCGTGACTCGAATTCAGGACTTGGAGTTTCGCCCCGTTGGGGCTCCAAATCGTCTCGGTTCACAGACCCAGGCCGTTGGCCTGGGCTATCGAGTCACACACCTTCGGTGCTGAAGCAGCTCAATCGGCTTCGGCGAAAAGTGTGTTTGTCGCCCGTCATGTTCCGCCAGCTCATTCAGGATCAACCGTTGGTGTGCTCACCGCGTAGCCGCCACGGCACTTCAAGACCGTGGCGTTCCATCAAAGCGGCATTGCTGAGGATGTCAGCGGTCGGGCCAGCGGCGCGGAGTTGGCCGGCATCGAGCAACAGGACTCGGTGGCAGAGATCGACCACAACGTCGAGGTCATGCGTCGCGATGATCTGGCTGCCTGGAAATCTCTTGAGGATGCCGATCAGCGTGCGACGTGCGCGCGGATCGAGACTGCTGAAGGGTTCGTCGAGCGCGAGCACGCTCGGCTGACAGGCGAAGACTCCGGCGAGACAGACGCGCTTCCGTTCGCCGAGACTCAGCCGCAGCGTGCTGCGTGGTTCGTAGCCAGCGAGTCCGACGGAGGCGAGGCTGTCGCGCACGCGCTGTCGCGCTTCGTCGTCGGATAGGCCAAGATTGAGCGGGCCGAACGCGACGTCCTCGAAGACGGTCGGGCAGAAGAGTTGATCGTCGGGGTCTTGGAAGAGAAAGCCGACCCGGCGGCGGACCTCGGCGATGGTTTGTCGTGCGACCGGCAGGTTGTCGATGACGACGTGGGGCACGTTGGAAACGTGCCCCACGAAGTTCGGAAGTTGGCTTGGCAACAGGCCATTGAGATGTTGCAACAGCGTGGACTTGCCGGCACCGCTGGGGCCGACGAGACCGATGATCTCGCCGGGTGCGATTGTGAAGCTAATGTCGGTGAGGACATCGGGGCCGCCGGGATAGCGGAACGAAAGACGTTCGACACGCACGGCGGAAGATTCGGAAGTGACCGTCGATTCCGTCACGGGCGATCCTCCCGTGGCTGCTCGATCCAGCGTGAGCGGCCGTCCCAACCGCGCGCGAGCATCGCGCCGTGAATTCGGTCAGCGCGATCGAGCGCGCGGATCAGCAAGCGGCCGAGGAGATGCGCGGCGGATCGCCAGGTCGCCCACAACGACGGCTTGCGAAACAGTCGCGCCGCGCGAGCGGTTCGCATGCGATCCAATTCGTCCCACAGCACGAACAAGAAGCGATACATCAGCGAGAGAATCGCCAGCAACACGTCGGGGACTCGCAGGCGGCGTAGCGTTGCGAGCAGTTGATCGAACGGCATCACGTTGACCAGCCACAACGCCGTGCTGAACGACAGCGTGCCGCGCACGAGGATCGTCATAAACATCAGCCAACCTTTCTGACCGGCCTGCGAGAGGGGCAAGCTGATCGCCATCAAGAACAGCGGCGGCCAGAAGAAGAGCAATCGTCGTGCGACATACGCCAACGGAATTCTTGCCAACGTGTGCGCGAAGAAGATCACGCACGCCACGATCCCGACCAGCGGGCCGTGAGCGATCGGCACGCACGTCGCCGCGAGTATCATCGCGATCGCCGCGAACAACTTCGCGAGCGGCGGCCAGCGATGACACATCGACTGGCCTCGGCCGAAGCGGTCGAGATAGTCACTCACCGGCGGCCTCGCTGTTCAAGTTCGGCGTCGCGGCAGGCAATGCCTTGCCCAACAACCACGCGAGGACGAACACTGCCAGCGTCCCTCCGATGCCGGCGATCGACACGGCGAACGTCTGCCAGGCAGCGATCGGGACCGGGACTTTCTCGTAGCCTTCCAACACCCCCGGCACGCGGCCGGTGAGATTGAAGTCTGCGATGCCCATTTGGCTGAGTGCCGATTCCAGTCCGTCGTCGAAACTCGAAGCGAAGGGTGACAGGAAAGCGGCGACGGCGAGAGCAAAGACGAGTCCGGCCACGAGTGTGCTCGTGATCGCTGAGCCGTGGCCGACGCAGCTTGCGTCGGCTTGACGGACGCTGGCAGCGTCCGCCACGAGTTCCGGTCGTTGATTGAGGACGAAGCTGATTGCGATGCCCGTGATCAATGCTTCGCCGAGACCGATCAGCGAATGGAAGCTGACCATTAGCGTGAAGACTTTCGAGAAGTCGATCTCGCTGGGGGGCCATGACATCCGGAACTCCAAACAGAACAGAGCCGCCGCCGCCATCACGCTCGCCCAAGCGGCGATCACCGAACCGATGACGATCCCTTTGTGGCTGTCTCCGATGAAGCGTTGCACAAACAACCGCACCGCGTGGCCGCCCCACGAACCGATCACCGCCATGTGCAGCACGTTCGCACCGAGCGAAAACAAACCTCCGTCGGAGAACAACGCCCATTGCACGAACAGCACCAGCGTCATCGCGACGCATCCGGCCCACGGTCCGACGACCGCTGCAGCGAGCACTCCGCCAAGCAAGTGGCCGCTCACTGGAGCACCGATCGGGAAGTTGACCATCTGCCCGGCGAAGACCAGCGCGGCCATCATGCCGGTCAGCGGAATGGTGCGATCGGCGACCGATTGCTTGAGCCGATGCACGCTGTAGCTGACCGCTCCCAGCGCGATCGCTCCGGTGGCAGCGCAGACCACCGGGCTGAGTACGCCGTCTTGGATGTGCATAGAGTTCGCCTCGCGTTCAATGTCACTTGCCGACCTCGTGGATTTGATCGTCGGGCGCAGGAAAAGTCTCCCGTGAAACAACCTCCGCCCTGGCACATTCCGACGAAGGGGCAGCCCAACCGCTTTGTGAGGCGCTTCGCGTCGTCTTTCCAACGAAACCAATGCGAAGTCCGTCTACGTTGATGCCACCGGATCATTGGGGGCGTTTGGCTCCACATGCAGCGCCTGGTCGATTTCGCGGCGTGAGCTGAAGTAGTACCCCGCGCCGATCAACGAGATCACAATCGTGACGGCGCGATAGGCCAAGACCGTCAGGAAGCCGGTGCCGGCTGCCGCGCCGTTGAGTTCGTAAAGCGAGTCGATGGCTCCTTCCAAGAGTCCGAGACCGCCCGGAGACAGCGGCACGATCCCGGCCAGTTCTCCAGCGGGGATGAAGAAGAGATGCTGAGCATACGTCGGTAGAAATTTTGTGCCGCTGATCGCTCGCGCGCTGAAGTAGAACGAGGAGATCGTTCCGAGGTGTCCCATCAAGCTGATACCCAATGCCAGAAACAGGACACGACGCTGCGTTTGATAGAGCCGCACGCCTTCGACCAGTTCAGCGATCAGATGGCCGATGACCGGCAACCGGGCGATCCAAACCCAGACTCGCGATTGTGTCACTGCCGGGATCATCATCAGGCCGAGCCCGATCAAACCCGCCGCGCTGCCGACGGCCAAGAGTCCGACGATCGCCTTCAATTCGGCACGCTGCTGAATGGCGTCCCATTGCCACCACGCCGCACAGGCTCCAATGATGAACAGCGCGAGCAGGCCCAGAATCCGATCCAACAGCACCGTGGCGACGGCCGTTGTTCGGCGATCGGGTTGTTCCTTGGCCAGCAACACGGCTTTGACCAGATCACCTCCCACGGAACCGGGACCGACAAAGTTGAAGAGATAACCGATGAACCCCAGTCGCATTGCGTCGCGGACGGTGAACTTGAGCCGCAGGGCCGCAACCAAACAGTACCAGCGCAAAAACGTCAGCAAGATCGCGCCGCCGCACAGTGCAATCGCGGCCAACACGCTCAGCCAATCCACCGACTGCCAAGTCATCTCCCGAGTGATCTTCGACAGCCCGGGGCCATGATGCCAAAACAGGAGCGCCAAAAACGTCGCTGCGACGAGCCACTTGGCCCACGCCCAATGCCGCCGCCAACCGGCTGATTCGCTGGTGTTCGATTCCGTCACGACGTGGTTTGCCTCGTAGTAAGTAGAACGGACGCCTACGTCCGTTCGATTGCGGATGAGTCGTAAGCTAGGAGCGACAGCGGTTTCATCGCAATTCCGAATTCTCGCTGTCGGCGCGATGCGATTCCTCGGAGCGATCTGCGCGATCGTCACCACCGCGCCGCGCTGCTCACGCGGCGTGTGGCTTTTTGGAAACGCTCCACGATTTGTGGGCTATGTTCCGACGGTGACGGTTCGGAAGGTGAATTCCGAAGCGGAACTGGCTGTGTGCTCTCTGGGGTGGCTGATTTCGTCGGCGCGACTGGCAAAAAATGCCTCTGCGCTGTGGTCGGCAATCGCAGGGAAACTCACCGCTCGCCGCGTGACTCCGTCGATGAAACAACATCGCTTGAAACCAGAAGGCTGCTGCAGCGCTCACCCTCCGTCGGTCTGCATCACACCCATGACGCTCACACAATCCCGCATCACCGCTTGGATCGCTTGCTTCTGTGTGGCTCTGGCTACGTTGGTCTGGCTGCCGAAATTACTCGGCACTGAGCCCGTGCCCCAGCCGCGCCGGATGGATCGTCCTCACGCGGTGTTGCTCAACATCCAGCCTCTGCCTGAGGAAGTCATCCACCAGGAAGTCTCCACGCCCAGCGAGTTGCAGGCGCTCATTCCTTTCGATGGCGAACGCGCCAAGAACGTCGAAGCTCCCAACGCCGTGCGGTTGCCGGCACTCGTCGCCGATGCAGTTTCGGAAGAGGAAGAACCGACTCCACGGCCGAACTTGAAGCTGACGCCGGTGGAACTGCTGCCGCTTGAAGAGGCATTGCCTGGTCAGCCAACTCCTGTGCGACCGCAGTCATCCTTGAGGATCGTTCCGCAACTTGAGGCTTTGCCCTCCGAGGGAACGACGACTCCGCCGCCGGGTGCCGCGCCGCTGGTTGGGCCGGCCGTGAAGTACTGGATTGTCAGCTCGCGCGGTTGCCCCCAAAAACAACACAAGTGCGGAGTCAATTGCCGCTTTGTCTGTCACGCGATCACCGAAGACTGCCAGAGCGTGCCCGTTGAATACGAGCAGATGCTGGCATCGCAAATTCCTGGCGCGCCGACGTGCGTGCTGGTTCACGGCAGCTTCACGCGGATGCAGGACTGCTGGCCGGACTCGGAATGCACCTACAACTGGCTGCGGAATGCCTGCCCGCAAACGCCCATCAACTTCATCTACTACACATGGCCCAGCGAAGGGCCGTTCGCCATTCTGCCGCACAATTACCTCACGACCCTGGTGCCGAACCTGGACTTCGGCGTTCTGGGACATCGTGCGGAATTGAATGGTTTTTATGTGGCGGACCTGATCGGCGCGTTGCCCCCGACGACCACGGTCAGCTTGATTGGACATAGCTTGGGAGCACGCGCGGTCGTCTCCTCGCTACATCTGTTGGGAGGCGGGACCGTGCGTGGCAAAGCTCGTTGGAATCCGACGGATGGCGGACATCGCATCCGCGTGGTGCTGGCCGCCGCGGCCATCGAACACGATTGGCTGAATCCAGGGGACCGCTTCGGCTGCGCGCTGAACCGCGCCGAGTGTTTGGTGAATCTGCGAAACGAATGCGATCTGGCATTGTCGATTTATCCGCTGCGGCGTCCGTTCTCCAGCCGTGCGTTGGCTCGCACGGGGTTCACCTCCAAGGATCAACGCCAACTCGGCGAGCGGCTGGCGCAAGTTTCGGAAGTGGATGTCACGCCGTTGATCGGTAAGGCACACGGATGGCCGAGCTATTGTCGCCAGCAATGCATCGCCAACGTCATCGCGCCGTACGTCTTTTTTGAGGCGGCTGGTGATCCCTCGCTTAGCCAACCGTAAGAATTTTTGGCGTGCGGACCCCGTCCCCATCCAGCTTGTCTCTTAGAGTGCGTCTCCGATTCTGGCATTCGCTGCCTCCCTAAATTCGCTGTCGCCTCTTCGTCTTGAATGAGAGATCGACAGCGAATTTAGAGAGGCAGCGAATGGGACGGCTGCGGAAATCTTCGAGACGGAAGGTTGCTTCCGCACCTGGTCTTCAAACGCACGTGGCTTAAGAGTTGTGTAGAGACCAATGACGCAAGGTCGATGGGGGCGTTTCTTGCTCCGAATTCGTCTGGACACTGCGAGGCCCGCCGGGCTGTAATCCCCGCCCTTCACCGGCCGCCGGAAGCGTGCCGAGATCGTCGTACCAAGGATGGTTCTGCCGTGGATCAATTTGCTCGACTGCTGCCGTATGTTTGGCGACACCGCTCGAAGGTGTACCTGTCGATGTTTTTCGCGCTGGTCGTCGCCTTGTTATGGGCCGCGACCCTCTCGATGACCTTCCTGGTCGTGAAGGTGCTGCTGCAAGGCCAGAGCTTGCAGTCGTATCTGAACAGCGAAATCCAATCGGCCGAGTCGGAGATCATCAAACGCGAACAGGAACTGCGCGACCTGGATCAAGAGTTGGCGGAATTGGCTTTCAGTGAAGCGTCGATCAACGCGGCTCCGGGTGCGCCGAAATCGAAAAAGGAAGTCAAACTGCTCCAGCGGCAGGACCAAAAACGGAGCCAACTGAGTGTGGCTTCGCATCGATTTGTCGCCGGCCAATGGATTCAGCGACGCAT
>CAMDDX010000184.1 GCA_945893075.1 Planctomyces sp. SH-PL62
CAAGACAGCGACTTTTGGTCAGCCGGATCCCGTGGCGACGGATTTGGAAACTTGAGTGCCGCTATTTCAAATGAATGGAGGGCGGTGTCGAGCCACCGCACTCCAGGGTTTAAGAGTTCGCACATGAAACACAAATCGCTCTGCAAACCGTGGGAACATCGGCTGTCGCGACGTCAGTGGCTGGGCGGCGCGGCTGGTGCGGCGGCCGGCGCATTTGGGTTGGGCGACATCACGTCGCCGGCGTTCGCCGCGGACCTGAAGAAGAAATACAAGCAAGTTCTTTTCGTCTGGCTCGATGGTGGAATTAGTCAATTGGAAAGCTGGGATCCAAAACCGAACACCGAGTTCGGTGGCCCGTTCCGCACGATCCCGACTTCGATTCCCGGAGTTCACTTCAGCGAGTTGCTGCCGCACACGGCGAAGCAGATGCAACATCTGGCCGTCGTTCGCAGCCTCTGCACTCAGGATGACGCGCACTCGTCCGGCATCGAACGCATTCAGCGCGGCGATCCGAAGAACCGCGGCGTCGTGTATCCGTATTTCAGCGCGGCGGTCACGAAGCTGTTGGGGCCGAACGACAGCGGGCTGCCCCCTTCCGTGTGGATTAAGCCGATGAGCGGCGGATTCATCTACAAGGACGCTGGGTTCCTCGGCCCGCAGTATGGGTCGCTGGCCTTCGGCGATGGCAAGCCGCCGGAGAATCTGCTGCAACACTCGTCCGTCAGCGATCAAGATCTGCTCGAACGGAGCCAATTGCGAACGCTCGCCGACAAGCGTTATTCGCAAACGCATCGCACTGGGTCCACGGAGGCGAATTCGTTTGTGTACGACATGGGTCTCGAACTGATGCAGCGGCAGGACTTGTTCGACGCGGCCAAATTCTCGCCGCGCGATGTCGAGCGTTATGGCACGCACGATCTCGGCCGGCATCTGCTGTTGGCTCGGCGGATGCTGGAGGCGGGTGTGACGTTCGTGAAGGTCAACTCGTATGGCTGGGACTCGCACGGCGACAATTTTAATGGAAGTCTGAGTCTCGTGCGGAAATTCGATCAACCGTTCGCCGCGATCATCGAGGACTTGGCGGCCTCCGGAATGCTCGACAACGTGCTGGTGATTGCGATGAGCGAGTTCGGCCGCACGCCGCGCGTCAATGGGCATCTCGGCCGCGATCACTGGCCCGAAGCATGGTCGCTGGTGATGGCCGGTTGCGGAGTGAAGCGCGGCATCGTGGTCGGCTCGACCAATGACAACGGCACCTACGTCAACTCCGAGCCTTACGACATCGGCCACATGTTCCACACCTGGTTCAACGCCCTGGGCATCAACTCGCAGAAGACCGAATACAACAACAACGGCCAACCGCTGCCGATCGCGCACGAAGGCTGTCACCCCGTCAAAGAACTCTTGGCTTGAGAAAATGGTGAGGCTGATCGCAGCCCTTGCCGAACCCAAAACACTTGGAACGCTAATTGACACTAATCTTCGCTAATTGATGACCGCACAACTGGCAGTTATTAGCGAGGATTAGCGTCAATTAGCGTTCCCAAAGTTGCGTTCAAAACTTGACTCAACGGAATTCTCTTTCGGAATCAATGAAGTCCAATGCCGAACGAACCCCCGAAGCCGGTTACGGTCATCAAGACAGAGCGGCAGATGTCGTCGATCCGCTTCAGCCCGGATGGAAAGTTTCTGTTCGCGGCCGGACGTGACGGAAAGATCCACCGCTGGGATCTGAGCCAGCCGCAGCCGTCGGTTGAGCCAGCCTCCGAAGCCAACAAGAAAAACAGCAAGGCACCGGAGTTGGTCATTCCTGAATTGCCGCCACTCACTGGTCACGACGGCTGGGTCTCGCAGATCGCGCTGCACCCGAAGAGTCAGCATTTGTTTTCCGCCGACACTTGGGGACGGCTGATCGGCTGGTCCTATGCCGAAGAGACGCCGAAGCCGCTTTGGAATGTGAAGGACGCGCACGACGGTTGGATTCGTCAGATCGCACTCAGTGCCGATGGCGAGCGACTCGCGACGTGCGGACTCGATAAGACGATTCGTCTCTGGTCCACCGCCGACGGCAAGAAGTTGCAAGAGATCGCGGGGCAGGGCGAAGACGTCTTCTCGCTGGCCTTCCATCCCGATGGCAAGTCGCTGGTGGCCGGTGATCTCAAGGGGATCGTCAAACAATGGGACTTGGCCGACGGCAAAGCCGTGCGCGAGTTCGATGCGAAGATCCTCTACATGCTGTCGTTCATCCAGGACGTCGGCGGCGTGCGCGTGCTGGCGTTTGACACCGCCGGCAAAACGCTCGCCGTCGCCGGAGCGAAACCGGCCAGCGGTGGATTCGTCGAAGCCTTGCCGCTCGTGAAATTCTTCAACTGGTCGGACGGTGCTGAGATTCAGACGTTGAACATCGGCGAGAAGACGGAAGGCTTTGTCCACAAACTCATGTTTCATCCCGACGGCTATTGGATCGGCGTGTGCAGCGGGCAACCGGGTCGCGGCCGCTTCTTCTTTCACCGCACCGGCGAACCGCAGCCGTTCTTCACCGGCGACAAGCAAATGCCGAATTGCCATTCGGTCGCATTGCATCCCAGCGGCGAACGCTTCGCGGTGATCTCCAACGCCGGCACATCGGGCCAGCAAAAGTCGAAGGCTCGCGAGGGGATCTACCCCGGCAATACCTCGCCCATCCACCTCTTCGACCTGCCGAAGACCACCGTTTGACGACCGTGCTGTTGCAAGAACCAAGCGCGCAGGCGAGGGGTCAGGTGTTCTGATTTCTGTTTTGGCGTCGCAAACGGAACCAAGTGTGGATTGGAAGACTGTCAGGCAACGACCATCGACGGCAATCCCACAGCCAAAACAGAAATCAGAACACCTGACCCCGGCTCGCGCGCATTGTGTGTCATGCGCCCCGCTGATCATCACGCGATCAACGAGACTCGACCGCCGATTGCCATAACGGGACGAGTGCCGGCGTTGAGCCGAAGAAGTACATGGCGCGCGGGGACGACATATCCAACAGCTTGCGGAATTGAGTTTCGGGGTCGCGAGCTTGTGCCGACCCAAGCAACAGGTCCATCAGCGAGACCGGAAAGCTGAATTCGACGACGCGGGCTTTGCTGAGCCCTAGCTTGGCCTTCAGAGCCTCGAGCGCGGCCTCTTCGTCACCGATCTCGTCGATCAGGCCGTTGGCCTTCGCCTGATCGGCGGTGAAGATCTGGCCGGTGGCGAGTTCTTTGACCTGCGCTTCGTCGAGGTCTTTGCGGTTCTCATCAATGATCTTGATGAAGCGTTGAAAGCTCTCATCGAGGATCGTGCCCCACAACGCGCGATCGCGATCGCTCAACGCGCGCAGCGGGTCGAGCGAGTCTTTGAATTCGCCGGTCTTCAGCGAGTCGGTCTTCAAGCCGACTTTCCCGGCGAGTTCGCTGGCGTCGTAGCGGGGAATGATGACGCCGATCGAGCCGGTCCAAGTGGTCGGCTCAGCGAAGATCTTGCCTTCTTCGCCGCAGCCCATCGCGATGTACACGCCGCCGGACGCGGCGATGCGTTTCATCGAGACGTAGATCGGTTTCGTTTTCCGCAGGTCCACCAACTTGCGGTAAATCTGATCGCTGTCGGCGACCAGGCCGCCGGGACTGTCGATGACCAGCAACACACCTTTGATGTTCTTATCCTCTTTGATGTGCTTGATCGCTTTGAGGAAGTGCCCGGTGAAGGGGGGCATGATCGTGCCGCTGACATCGAGGACCGCGATCTTGTTGGCAGCCGTCTTGTCGCCGGAGTGATACTTCTCGGTCGGGCCGTCACCGTTTTGGAAGTACGCGCGGTACTCGGAGTTCAACCGCGCGGAATACATCAGCGAGAAGATCAACGCGACCATCAGCAGTCGCACGAACCAACGGGTCGCCCAGAACGGTCCCGGCGAATGTTGCTGAATGATGATCGGCGGGGGTGCAGACGTCTGCGTGACGAACGGCGGAACGGCGGACATGAGGCGAACTCCGATTTCTTAGGCGAGCCGATGGACGTCAGCCCTCAGATGTTGCTGGATCAACGCCGTCCGAGTGCTGGTGCCCACCGGCTCGCCTGATTGGGTTGAGAACGGAAGCCTGGCAAACTTTTCCGGCGGCTCCGACTATGCCAGCGAGAGGGTCGGAATCATTCGCAAGTCCGGCACAGTCGTCATAGGCCGAGCATGTCGGGGTCGATAGTAACTGGCGAACGACCGGTTGTCGGAACGTGACGGATTATTGGATGGCAGACGGACCCCTGCAATCCCCGCCGCGCTCGACTCCACACAACGAGAATGGCCCGACAGGGACGCAGGAGCCTCCGCAATGAACAAGACGCATGGTTTGGTCGCCTCGGCATGGATGCTCGGCAGCGGCCTGCTGCTCAACGTGAGTCTGACGGCTCGAGCGCAAGACAACGACGGCGCGCCGGAGGAGTACTTCTCCCCGCAACGGACGACAGTGGCTCCCGCCAAGAAGGCTCGGGGGTTGTTGCCCTCCATGATCCGCAACGCCGACACCTCGAAGGGTAGCAGCGTTGTTCGCCCGATTGGTCCCGCGAACAACTCGCTCAACGCGGGCCGCAAGCTCAGCAGCATCGTTCCCCTGCCCATGCGACCGGCGAATCGCTCGGCAGTGATGCCGGCGGCAGTTCAGCAGAACGGCGTCGCGATTCAGACGGTCAATGAACAAAGCGATGCGGCTCCCTCGCCGATCCAGAAGCAGCTTGAAGAGCTGTATCGCAAAGACGGCCGACCGATGCCGCAGATGAACTTCTCACAGACACCGGTCCCAGCGAACGGCCAAGTGCCGGACGCCGAGGGCAACATTCGTCCGAATGTCATCGCTCCGTCGAATGTGGTGCCGCCCAAGCCGCGCACGTTCCTCGACAAGATCAATCCGTTTAGCCGCCATAAAACCGCTCCGGCCGCGCTGCCGCAGCATCCGGCGAATCCGATTCCAAGCAATGCGGCCCGAGCACCGCAGCGACCGTCCGGTTTCGCTCCGATCGCGAACGGAGTCAACCAAGCCGGCGGGAATCAGAATCCCGCGAATCGTTTCAACAACAACGCCGCGCGTGCGCTGCCGATCCCTCAAGCCGCTCCGATTGCTCAGCCAAATGCGGCTCAATCGAGAAGTCAGTTGTCAGACACGTTGCCGCCAGTTCCGGGTGATCCGGGATATCAAGGTTCCGCTGCGAAGATCGGTGGCGAAGCGATCGCGGTTCCGCCAGCACCAGCCTCGGTCGATGACGCCTTAGAGAACGCCTTCAACGAAAAACTCACCGAGAAGGCCGCCGAGGAAGTCGAAGAGGTGCCGGCCCCGACGGCCGAAGCCAAGACCATCGAGAACGACAATCCTTTCAGCGGCCTGTCGCTCGACGATGAGTTCGGTCCCGCGTCCAAGCCCGCCGCCAAATCCGCCCAGCCAAAAATCGCGAATCCCGAAACGCCAGCCGCTGACGAGCTGATCTCGGACGAGACGAGCATCGAGTTGCCGATCGAAGACGAGATCCCATTGTCTCCCGCAGCGTCACCAGCGGAACCCGCCAAGGAACAGATCAATGAACCGGCCAACGAAGAGGTCAACAACAAGATGAAGCTGATCGCCGAACGCGGCGAGTTGCGTGGTCTGAAAGGCTTCTGCCCGGTCATGCTGCGAGACGAACGCGATCTGAAGAACGCGCTGCCAGAACATCACTCGACGTTCAAAGGCCGCACGTACTACTTCGGCAGCGCCGACGCCAAGGCCGCGTTCGACGAACATCCGCAGCAGTACGCTCCGATCTCCGGAGGCCAGGACGTGGTGTTGCTCAAAGAGAAAGTCACGAAGGAAGGTTCGCTGGATCATGCTGTGTGGTTCAAAGACCGGCTGTACCTCTTCACCAGTCAGAAGACGCTTGAGCAATTCGTCGCGACTCCCAAAGAGTTCGCCATTAGCGAGTAAGCCCCCCAGCGCCTTTTGACTGACACGATAGCCCCGGCCGCGCAAGCGACCGGGGTTTTTTCGTTGCACGGCGGACTCAGAGCGATGGACTCAACGAGAACGTCGTGCCGTAGTGACGGAACACGTCGTTAATCACTTGCTCGTATCGGCGAGAGTTCGCGAACACTGACGCCCAATTCAATCCGTTGGCGGAGGGGGACTCGTTGAAGTGGATGCCGTATCGACGCGCGTATTCCTCTGTGAGTGGCTCAAGCCTCGCTGCTTGCGATCCTGGAGCCGATAGCAGCGGTGTGCTCGGTGGTAAGCGATGATTGTCGCTCAAAATCACAAACGGAAAACCGCCGGATCGATACTCGAACGCCTGCCCGTTGATCGGATCGGACGGTAACCGGTCCAGATACGGACCAACCAGTTCGTCCAAGCGATCCGGCAACCGGCCATGCTTCTGGCGATGCGCTTGCAGCGCGAGTGTCAGCCACAATCCGCGACGATGAGTTTCCAACGACGCCAACACATGCAAGAAGTCATTCGCGCTCACCACCTCATGCCACTTGGATCCAAGTGACACCGGCGTCGTCTGTTGCCAGCGTCCGCCGGGCGACGGCGAGCGTTCGGAACCGTCGCGATCGTCGGCTTCCGTGTTTTGGAGCAGACGGTTGTAGGGCGTGTTGAGTTGGCGAGGATTCGCCGAGGGATTCCACCAGATACGGTGAGTCAGCCCGCGACGCAGATTGGCGTCCCCTTCAATCGCCAACACGTTGAGCAATCGCTCTTGTCGCGACTTCTCCCAACTCGCCCAACGATACGGGCTCTGCCTTTCTCGCCAGCGCAGGTTGTGCATCGCCAGCGAGTCGGAGTATTCGGATCGCAACAACTCAAACGGATCGACCGCGAAGCTTCCTTCGGCGCGGACCAGTTGCGCGACCGGATGCGGTTGGCCCTGATCGGATCGTCCTAGAGCCGCCAGCAACGAGGCTTCGGATTGATCTGGACTCAACGCCCACTCACGCAACACATGCAGCGCGGCTTGCTGGACATCGACCGCCCGATACCGGTCCCGCCCTTCACCACGTTCCAGATGCTGGCCGAAGCGATACAACGCCAACGCCCGCTGCAACGCTTCGTCGAGCCGATGATTCGCCAACGATTCGAAGGCGGACATCTTCAACAGCAACACCACGCAGCCGCATTGCTCGCGTTTCAGATCGTTCGACGGATCCCATGATTTCGGCATGACGCAGTCCAGACGATTCGCGAGTTGCAACGCCTCTTCCAAAGCAGCGGCGTTGTCCATCAGCCAATACCGTTCCGCGAAGCCATGCCAATGCGCGTCTTTGAGGGCGTTGAGGTCCGCCTTACGAATCTGAGTGAAGTTTTTATCGACAGGATTCTTGCGATCGGGCGAACGCTCCAGCGCGCGAACCAGGCGGCTGTCATAGTTAATCCTACTCGCGTCCCGCCGATCGAATGGAGACTCCAATCGCTCCGCCAACCGCAGCCAATCCTCGCCCGTGCGCCGAGCCTCGAACGAAGCCGGTCCCTCCGGCTGCCACGGCAATTCGACAAACGGCACTTCGTAAGCGCGATACGCCGCCATGCCGACAAACGCCACGAGCATTGGCACCAGCGCCGTCACCGCGACTCGCAACCAGCGACGCCAGTCGGAACGCTCTTCCAGCCAATCGCTCATGCGTTCCCAACTCGCCGCCAGCAATCCGATCAACACCAGCCAGACCCCGATCAGCAATGGGACTCGCAGAATCGAAATCACGAGCCACCACCAGCCCGCCATCCCCAGCGCGAGCATTCCCACCAGCATCGACGTCACCGCGCGAGGAATCAGCAACGACACCAACTGCCCGACTGCGAAGCACAGCCACACCAACAAGACGCCTCGGCCCATTGCCAACCAGACCAGTGACACCAGCGGCCAGACGCTGGCCACTGCGTTGGTGTCATAAAATTCTGTCGGCCTTGTGAATGTCGTGTGAGCAACACAGTAGACCAAGCGGAACCGCCAATCAGGCCGCTCCATTATTTCGTTCGCCAAAAAGTGCTCATCGTGAAACGTGGCCTGAATGACGTTTTGCCAGCCGCTGGCACTGAACTCGTCCCGGTTGATCGCCCCGTCCGTAACCAACGCGGTCAGGCTCAGCAGAAACGCCACCGCCAACACCGCTAAGCTCAGCCATACGACGTGCTTCACCAACCACATCGTGGTGGGCGATGCTCCGTGCCCCGCAAAGAATCGAAACCGTTGCTCGCGCTGCTGACCATGAAACGACCAGACTCCCAACGCGAATGCCACGAACGCCAACGTCGGCGGCAGTGTGCTCAACATCAACCGCATGTCGGTTTTCGAACTCGCTGTCCCCACGAACGCCCAGAGCCCAAGACTCCCCGCCACGATCAATCCCAAGAACACCCACCACGCCGATTGCCATTCCAACCACAGCAACCGCCGCACCTCACGTCGCCACGCGGGCAACCATTCATCCGGCCAGCAGAAGCCGATTCGCCGCAGCATCGCTTGCACAACGCTCGCGATGCCGGCCCGGCTGCCGACTTCGATTCGCAACACATCCGGAAGCAGGCTAGTCGGTGCGACGTCCACCGCGCCGTCCGAAGACACCACGCGCAGCCGCAGCCCGCTCAACCTTCGCCCGATTCCACCGAGCCGCTCAACCATTCGCGGCCAACGATCCTCGTCCCATCTTTGCACGAGCCAGACACTCGCCATCAGCAGCACATACGGAATCACTCCCAGCCGCAGCGTCCACTCAACCGCGTCCGAGTGAGTCTGCTGGGATGGCAGCAAATCCATAAACACCGACACCACAACAGGAGTCAGAGCTGTCGCGACAGTCGCCACGATCAGACAGGTCAACACCCGACGAAACAGCAGCGAACACAGCAAGCCCCACGAGAGCAAACCCATGCCCCAGGCCAATGCCATCATTTGCCTTGATGCCAACGGACCTTGCCAACGCGACAGATCCCAATAAGTTTGCCACGGTGCCAATACCCAAGCCAGCGGATACAGAATGATGAGCAGCGCCGCAGTGCTGAGCAGATTCATTCCAAGTTTCACGCCCAGCAACGCCAACGGCGGAACAGCCAACCGACTCAAGAATTGATCGGTCCCCTCTTCACGCTCGCCCGCGAACGCCATTGCCGCGCACGCCAGCGAGTACACCACCGGAAGAAACAGCGCGACGGAGAAGACGCATTCAGATCGCTCATGAGGTTGGTTTGCGAGCCACGCCAATCCTAACTCGAATACGATCGCCATCCCCAACAGCGACAGCCACAACGCTCGCAGCGAGCGGAGTTCTTTCCAAGCCAAGCGATGCAGCAGTTTCGTGTTCATGGCAAGGTGTTCTCCGCTTTTGGCCCCAACGGGGACTGACTCGATAGCCCAGGGCAACGCCCTGGGTTGGTGCAACACCAACCGAACCTGAGCCCCAACGGGGCGTAACTTGCATGGCCTCCGTGCAAGTCGCGCCCCTTCAGGGCTGAAGAACCTCTCTCGTATTGGCTAACCCAGGGCGATGCCCTGGGCTTTCGAGTGACGCCCCCTTGGGGCTGAAAACCGGAAGGCCAGCAACACTCAATCATTTCATCTTTGTCAGAAACATTCGGGGGACTGATGCGCGTTTGCTCCACCTCGTGGTACGAAGCGGCTACGTTGACTCACTCGCAGCCGGTTCGGCCGGCTCTTCCGCCGGAGTCCATCTTCCGCCCGCTCCCGGCACTTTGTCGGGATGCAGATAGCCGACGAAGATTTCTTCCAGCGACGGCGCACGCACATCGACGCGAGCGAAATCCGCACGAGCTTGCAAGCTCAACAGATCGTCGTCATTCACCTCGCGGACGAGCGCTCGCCATTGCTGGCCGATGCGTTGTTGGCTGATCAACTTGCCGGGCACATCGGCGGGATCGGGTGAGCCGCTCGGCAAGGTCAGCGTGATCTCGCGCACTGACTGCTTCAGATCGTCGAGCCGTTCAAACACCACCAACTTCCCTTTGCGAAGGATCGCCACGATGTCAGCGACTCGTTCGACTTCATGAATTTGATGGCTCGATAGCAACACAGTGCGCCCTTCGGCGGCGACGTCGGACATGCTCGACAGGAAATCGCGACGCACGATCGGGTCCAGCCCGGATGTTGGCTCGTCGAGGATCAGCAACTCCGGCTCGTGAGCCATCGAGACCGCCAGCGACACTTTCGCTAGTTGCCCTTTCGATAGCGTCTTCAATTTCTGTGTGAGCGAGAGTTCAAACCGCTGCATCAGTTTGCAGAACTGCGTGTACGTGTTCGGCCCGTGAAAGCCAGCCGCGAACCAGCCCGCCTCGTCGATCGTCATCCAGCCATACATCTGCGGCTTGTCCGGGACATAGCCAACTCGCCGCCGAATCTCACGTCCCTGCCGCCGGCTGCTCAGGCCGAGCACCTCCGCCTCGCCCCGATCGGGATCGCACAGGCCCAACAAGATCTTCAGCGAGGTCGTCTTCCCCGCCCCGTTCTCACCGAGCAACGCGACGACCGTGCCCGGCGGAGCTTCGAGAGACACATCATCCAACGCGACGGTCTTGCCGAAGCGTTTTGTGACGCCATTCAAACGGAACATGGATTTCATCGCGTTCCCTTTGTGGAACAGAAAAACGGTATAACGGTTATCGGCCATCGGCTTTCGGCTTGCGGCCGGACTTGGGTTTTGAGGCGGTCAGTTCCGCATCGAACATCTCGCGGAGTTCTTGGTCATCGAGCTGACTTTGCCGAGCTTCGATCAGCACCGACCGCAATCGTTCGCGAATCAAAGCGTCGCGATCCTGTTGGCACCGTTTGACCGCTTTCGAGCTGATCTCCAGCCCAATACCGCGGACCATTTCCAGGATGCCTTCGGATTGCAGCTCGCGATACGCCCGCGCGACGGTATTCGGGTTCAGAGCCAGCGTCGTGGCCAACTCCTGCAACGACGGCACCCGTTGACCGGGCTGCAACGCTCCGCTGGCGACGGCGAATTTCACCTGCCGCAAGATCTGATCGTAAATTGCCAGCCCGTTATCCGGGTCGATGGTGAAGAACATGGCCACGACTCCTAGTCTACTATCGTGATAGCACACTAACCCGGAGGTCCAGGCTGCGTCAAGTGACTGCGTGCAAGCCGGGGTCAGGTGTTCTGATTTCTGTTTTGGCCGTAGAAATGTCATCGATGAACTGAGCACGTCTGACTTCAATCCACGCTGGGCTTCGTTTGTGACGCCAAAACAGAAATCAGAACACCTGACCCCTCGCCGGTTCTAGCTCAGCAACCGCTGATGAATCATCGCGTCGGCCGCGATCCACAGCTTGCGCCACCGCGGCAGCGACACATGTTGGCGGAAGACGTCGAACTTGCGACGCTCGATCTCATGCAGCAGGCCGCCGTAGAGCTGCAACATCGCCTTCAAGATCGGACGGCCGTGAGGCTCCAAGCAAGGAAGCAGTTGCTCGGCCGAAGCGTAGAAGGACTTCGCTCGCTCCGCCTCGAACGCCATCAACGAGCGAAACTGGTCCTCGCAACGCTGAGCGATCAAGTCCTCGACGGTCACACCGAACCGCTGCAAATCTTCGGCCGGCAGATAGACGCGCCCGGCGGCGGCATCTTCGCCGACATCGCGCAGGATGTTCGTCAATTGAAACGCCGTCCCGCAGTCGATCGCGTGCTGAGTGGCCTCGTCACCGTGAAAGCCCCAAATGTGAATGCAGCACAAGCCCACCGCGCCCGCCACGAGATAACAGTAGTCGGCGAGTTGATCGAACGTCTGAAAGCGTTCCGCCCCGATTTGAGATTTGAGATTTGAGATTTGAGATTCCATCCGCCGCGGCGGATCAAATTCCAAATCCGACCGCACGCCGCGCACGACTGCGAACAGATGCTCGTGAGGAATCGCGAAGCGTTCTGCGACTTCACGCATCGCTGGTAATACCAAACCAGCAGGCTCCGACCAGCCGCTCATGCCGGTGATTGACCAGCCCGGCTGCATGACCTCGGTCAACGATTGCTGCCAAGCGCCCAAGTCAGCGACTCGCTCCGGCAGAGTGCGGTTCTCGGCGTCTCCGCAATCGTCGGTCACGCGCATGAAGGCGTACAACACGCACATCGCTTGATACTGCGGAGCGGGCAGGCCGCAGAACGAGTAATAAAAATTGCCGGCGGTCCGTTTCGTCAGCCGCTCGCAGTGGTCGTAGCAGTCGTCGAGCAACGTGCGACTCATGCCGCCACCTTCCGGCCGAGCGCCCGGCCCAGACACTTCAACAGCAAACCTGCCGCGTCCCATTTGCTGACCACCGGCCGGCGTTCCCAAACCCGATAGCCGATCCCCGCCACTCGATCGCAGACTTTCAGGCCTCCCTCACCAAACAATTCGATGACGACCTGCAACCGGCCGCGCAATCGTGGAGCCAGTTCGCGCACTGCCGACAACATCTCGCGAGCACGATCAACTTCGAACCGCATCAACTCCACAAACGCCTCGTTCGTGATTCGGCCGGCAAGGTCTTGTCGCGAGTACCCAAACCGCTCGCAGTCTTCGAGCGGCAAGTACGTCCGCCCGATGTCCGCATCGCGAGCCACATCCTGCCAGAAGTTCGCCAACTGCAACCCGGTGCAGACCGAATCGGAGAGCTCGACCGATCGCTCGTCATCACAGCGGCACAGCCGCAGCACAATTCGTCCGACTGGATTCGCGCTGTTCCGGCAATAGCCCAGCAACTCGTCAAAGGTGGTGTACGACGTGACTCGCTGATCCTGCTCGAAGGCGGTCAGCAAATCGTCGAACGGCTCGCGTGACAAATCAAACGCGCGCGCCGTGTCCTGCAACGCCACGAACACAGGATGAGCCATCTCCTCGCCCGCCCAACACGGAGCCAACTCGCCTCGCCACCAGCCCAGCAACCGCGTCGAAAGTTCGCGGTCGCCCAACTCGTCTGCCAAGTCATCCGACCAGCGGCAGTAGGCATAGACGTTGAAGAACGGCTGCCGCAGCTCGCGCGGCAATAAGCGAGCGATCAGCGGAAAGTTTTCGTAGTGCGACGTCGCCAACTGCCGGCAATAGGCTTCGGATTCGGTCAAACCGGGCCGGGGCGAGTTCGCTGGCGCAGCCAGTTGCTGAGCAACGCCAGGACACCAGCGATTCAACTCATCGAGCAGCTTATGCGAAGCTTCGGACATGCGTCGTAGGCTACAGCGTCGTCATCGAGTCGCCCAGCCGATAGACTCCGCCCCCCGCAAATCACCGCCTCTCGATTTTTGTGATTCCTATCCATGCCAGTCCCGCAAGTGGCCATCATTGGCCGGCCGAATGTCGGCAAAAGTTCCATTCTGAATTGGCTCGCTCACAAGTTCGTCTCCGTCGTGGACCCGACGCCTGGTGTGACTCGCGACCGCGTCTCGTATTTGATGTTCGAGGGGGACCGCTACTTCGAGCTGATCGACACCGGCGGCATCGGCATCGTGGACCGCGACGATCTCTCTGAAGACGTCGAACGCCAAATCCAAATCGGCATCGACCGGGCCGACCTGATCCTGTTCGTCGTCGATGGCAAGGAAGGCCCGATGCCGCTCGATCAAGTCGTCGCCGATCGACTGCGTCGCATCGACAAGCCCAAGCTACTGGTCGTCAACAAGTGCGACTCGCCGAAGACGGAAGACAACGTCGCCGAGTTCTACCGCCTGATGAACGGGCCGACGGTCATGACCAGCGTCATCGGCAATCGCAACCGAGACGAACTTGTCGAAGCAATCCTCCAAAACCTGCCGGCTGCGGCCGAGCACGAAGCCGAAGACGGTGCGTCGCTGGCGTCCGATCCAGAATTGAAATTCGCGATCGTTGGACGCCGCAACGTCGGCAAGAGCACGTTCATCAACGCGCTCGCCGAAGAAGAACGAGTCATCGTCTCCGAGATCCCCGGCACCACCCGCGACAGCATCGACGTCCGCTTTGAAGTGGACGGTCTGCGTCTGCTGGCGATCGACACGCCCGGCGTCCGCAAGAAGAAGAGCCTCGCCAACGACGTCGAGTTCTACGGCATGGTCCGCGCCCAGAAGAGCATCCGCCGCGCGGACGTCGTCTTCATGTTCTTCGATGCCACCGAGACCGTCTCACGCGTCGACAAACAATTGGTCGATGAAATCGTCACGCAGCACAAGCCGGTGATCTTCGTCATCAACAAGTGGGACTTGGCCAAAGAAAAAGACATGAACATGGAGCGCTGGGGCGAATACCTCGGCAACCAATTTGCTTCGCTGCGATTCGCTCCGATGGCATTCTTGACGGCGAAGACCGGCAAAAACGTCCACAAGCTGGTGAACCTCGCACAGAACATTTTCAAGCAAGCCCGCACGCGCGTCTCGACCGGCGAGATCAACCGCGTGGTCCGCGCCGCCGTGTATCGCAACCGCCCCCCCGTCCGCCGCAATCAGACGCCGAAGATTTACTTCGCCACGCAAGTCGCCACCGAACCGCCGACCATCGTCTTGAAGTGCAACAACCCCACGCTGTTTGATAACTCCTGGCAACGGTATTTGCTCGGCGTGATGCGCGAAGAGCTGCCCTTCCACGAGGTGCCGATCAAGCTGTACCTCCGCCAGCGCGAGCAGTCCGAAGAACGCCGCTCCACCGGCGAGCGAGACGTTGAACCCGCCCCCCTCCAGCGAGGCGTCTCGAGGGAAGAGAATGACGAAGAAATGGATTGGGGCGACGAGGTCTAATCCACTTCGTGAACGTCGTGCATCACGCCGCGCGGAACGCAGACCACCAGCACGGTCAGATCGCCGACGGCCTTGTGCTTGATGCCGCGCGGGACATAGACGACCACGCCCTTGTGCAGTTCGATCTCGGTGCCGTCGAGCGTCATCGTCCCTTGGCCGTCGATCACGTAATAGAACTCGTCGGTGTGAGCGTGATAGTGCAGCTTGGCATCATGTATCTGAACCTGATGCACCTCACCCGCCGCGCCGTCCTTCTCTTCGATCAGACAACGGATCTCGCCGCAGGTCTCTGCCCAAGGCGTGACCTCGGCCGGATCGCGACGCAGGAAGTTAGAAGAAGACATCGGTTCTTTCTTTGCGTATGGACCGCCACTAATGACTCCGGCACCGTCGTCATTCTGGCTTGGCCTCATCTTGTGGATAGATCGTGATCCGAATCATGTCATCACGGGCACCATTTTCATGAAGTCCATTCGGCCCAGCGCTCGTGATGCGCACATGACCGTCGGGCAAATGCGTAAACTTCAGATCGTTCCCGAAGCCATCAACAACGCTTTATGGTCGTAGTGACCCCCAAATATTTCTTCCAAAACAAGACTCTCGCTTCTCATCGAACTCAGGAGCGGACAGCACTTTCAGTAAGTCCGGAATTTCCAAAGGCGGCCATTTCTCATCGTGATCGAGGAAGTAGGTGTCGAATACGCGTTGATAATTACGTAGTTGATACTGCGTGTTGCGGAAGCGATTTACTTCCCGCTGATTGAGCACCCACAGGATCTGTAGGCTGATGAAGGCTAGAACAAGCAGTCCAAGGACCACCCCGATCATCTGGCTCACTTTTAGCTTCGACCTTCGCATGACGGCACACGTCGGTTTGAGGCCAGTAATCTACTGCCCTTTGGGCTCCAGCTTACCTTTGTGCTTCACGGCCAGCGCGCATAGCTGGGTAGTGTGGGCGAGCTGGCGCGATTGCTGTTTGTATGGTATTCCTCTCCTGGAATTCGTCTGCGTGAGTTTGCTGGTCGTGTGACTGCGGACCGGAGCGCAGGAAACCAGACCAGGAGGTGTCG
>CAMDDX010000185.1 GCA_945893075.1 Planctomyces sp. SH-PL62
GTTGGTCGCGGCAGACGATGTCGCCGGAGTCGCACGTCGGGCCGGCGATGATGCACGGGCGATGCGGGCGGTTCTCGGCGTTCTCGACCAGCAGCGGGAATTCGGCGTGGTCGTAGACGATGCCGGAGAAGGCTCCGTACAGGCCGTCGTCGATCACGTACTGCGTCGTGCCGCTGCGGTTCGACTTGCCGAGCACTCGCACGATCAGCGTCGCGCATTCGGCGACGAGGCCGCGGCCTGGCTCGGCGATGAAGCGGACGCTGTCCCCCAGGTCGCCGAACGTGTCGTCCAACGCCTCTTGCAGGCTGCGGCAGAACAGCTCCAGCGAGATCACTTCGCTCTTGTACGGAGCCGGGAAGCCGCCGCCGATGTCGAGCACTTCCAGCGGGCAGCCGATCTTCACACCCTCGTCCCAGACCTTGCGAGCTTGCAGCAGCATGGCTCGGAAGTCGGCCGGGTTCAGGCACTGCGAGCCGACGTGGAACGACAAGGCTTTGACGTTCATGCCCGCTCGGTGAGCTTGCCGCAGCAGTTTGCCCGCTTCCTTCGGAGCACATCCGAACTTGGCCGACAGATTGATGAGGCTCGACTGCGAACTGGCGGCCAATCGCAGAATCAGATTCACGTCGGGCGTGTACTTCACGAACTTGGCGATCTCGGACGGCGCGTCGAACGTGAACCACCGCAGCCCTTCGGTGTAGCAATCGACGAGGTTGGCGATCGTCTTGCACGGATGCGTGTGGATCATCTGGTCCGGCATGAATCCGGCGGCCTGCGCGGCCTGCATCTCGCGGTACGAGCAGACATCGACCGACGACCCGAACTCGCGCAGGTTCTTGAGCACGAGATATTCTGGGTTGGCCTTGGCGGCGTAGAACAGCTCGACGCCGGGCATCTCGGAACGCATCGCTTCGTAGTTGCGTTGCAACGCCGAGCGGCTGAGCACCAGCGTCGGCGAGCCGTGAATCTCGGCGATGGCCTTGGCTTGATCGAAACGGATAACCGGTTGAGCAACACGCGTGGCAGATTGCACTCCACAATCAAGCAACGTGGACATGGGCGACTCCAAAAGAAAGGATCTCCCCGCACACCGAGTCATTCGGCGGACATGAACGCGGATCGACAAACGTGTGTTCGATCACGGCTTGTGAGAGATAGAGGAAAGAAAGCACGCCAAAACCAAGGGACCAGAAGCCGCCCGTCAGGCGAGCGATCTCAACGGCGAGGGAACCGCCGCAGAAATTGCAGTGGCAGAAGCTGTCTCGCTCGAACCGTGGCCGCCAACCAAACGCGATACGCGCGGGCGGGACTGAGCGAGAGCGAGCCAGCAAGGCTCAGGCAGAGAGGCGAAATCGAGAGGTGCTCAAAACGGCGATCAGCGGAACGATCTATCACGCGGGGCCGGAGCAACACACTCATCAATCGGGAGAATCCATCACACAGGCGAGACGACGCAGCATGCAGACGCTGCAAAGGCCCTGGGGACGACGGCGGTAACACGATGGGGGCTTTTCAGCGGACTCAACCATTGTGTTGTGTGGTGCCTCGTGAGGAAAACTGGTGGGAAGATTCACGAAACTGGAACGGGCGGGATTCTACGGCTGTGTTTTTTGATGTCCAACATTGTCTTGCCAAGTTTTGGGGAATTTCGGCAGTCCGAGCCGCCAGCTTGATCCGGATCGGCTCGGTGGGCGAAAAACGGCAGAGAGAGTTTCGCGACTGGCGAGCGACTTCATCGTTCATATCTTCATCCGCAGAATGACTCCGCTCGCCAGGATGTCTCACGGACGGCTGCGAGGTATAAAGGTTCGCTGCGGCGGATTCGCGCGATCCCAGCGGCAGATCGCTCTGATCTCAACCGCGTCGGGGACCATTCGATCGGCAGGTTTTTTCGGCTCACCCAACGAGGAACGAGGAAGTCCATGCGAACTTGTTTCGCCATCTTGACTCTCGCCGTTTTGGCCGTCGGTCACTGCGCGTCCGCTCAAGCGGATGATGCCGACGTCGAGTTTTTCGAGAAGAAGATTCGGCCGGTGCTGGTGAAGCATTGCTACGAATGCCACTCGGCCGACGCGAAGAAGCTCGGCGGCGGCCTGTTGCTCGATCATCGCGAAGGACTCCGCAAGGGGGGCGAAACGGGGTCGGGCCTTGTGGTCGGCAAACCCGACGAGAGTCTGCTCATCAAAGCGATCCGCTATGCAGACGACTCGCTCAAGATGCCCCCCAAGGGAAAGTTGCCGGCCGACGTGATCGCGGACCTCGAAACTTGGGTCAAGAACGGAGCGAACGATCCGCGCGACAAGCCGACTCGCACACACGCCGCGGATTCGTGGGCCGAGACCTTTCGGAGCCGGCGTGATTGGTGGAGTTTGCGACCAGTTCAGAAGCCGGTCGTGCCGCAGCCGAAAGACGGTTCGTGGTCTCCGCAGCCCGTCGACCGTTTTGTTCTGGCCAAGCTGGAAGAGCAAGGACTGACCCCCGCCAAACCGGCTGATCCGCGAACGCTCGCTCGGCGGTTGAGCCTCGTGCTGACCGGCCTGCCCCCCACCCAGGAACAAGTCAATCAATTCGCGGCCGACGCCAACACCGAACGGTTGGTCGATTCTCTGTTGGACTCGCCGCACTTCGGCGAGCGTTGGGCGCGGCATTGGCTGGACGTCGTCCGCTTCACCGAGACTCACGGCAACGAATGGAACTACGAAGTCCATCACGCTTGGCGGTATCGCGACTATCTCATCCGAGCCTTCAACGCTGATCTGCCCTACGACCAGTTCATCCGCGAGCACATCGCGGGGGATTTGCTCCCCGTAGGGTGGGTCGAGTCATCGAGACCCACCAGCTTGAGGATTGAACAACCTGATGGTGGGTCTCGCCGACTCGACCCACCCTACAAGGCACGTCAGCATCCGACAGAACACTTCAACGAGTCCATCATCGGCACCGGCTTCTATCGCTTCGGCGAGGTCAATCACGATGACTGCATCAGCCTCACCTCGCTTGGATACGACATCGCTGACAATCAAATCGACACGCTGACGAAGGCCTTTCAGGCCACGACGGTCGCGTGTGCTCGCTGCCACAATCACAAACTCGATGCAGTTTCGATGGAGGACTATTACGCGCTGCTCGCCGTGTTGCGGAGTTCGCGAATGGTCAGCCACGGCATCGACTCACCGGACGCAAACGCTCAACAGAGAAAGCGTCTGAGCCATCTCAAGGACGAACTCCGCAAAGAACTCGCCGCTGTCTGGCTCAGCGAGTCCCAGCAGATCCCCCGTTACATGCAAGCCGCGCTGGCGAAACGAGCCAAGCGGCCCGACGCCGAGGAACTCGCCAAGGGACTTGATCCGCAGCGGTTGGAGAAGTGGATCGCAACGCTCGCGGCTGAGAAGCAGCCGTTCGATGACCCGTTCGAGCCGTGGCGACTCCTCGTAGACCGGACGCCCACGTCCGGTCAATTGAGTCCGGACGTAGGCGTCCGAACTACGGAATTCGCGGCCGCCTGGCAAACACTGTCTCAGCAATTCACGAAAGAAGACCGCGACCGATCGGTATTCAATCAGACACAGTTCGTCTCCTTCGCCGATTTCCGTGGCGACGTCGAGTCGATCGTTGGCGAGCGGGGTGGCGTCAGCCCCCCGGTTGTTGTTCAACCCGCCGAAGGCACCGAGGGGCTGACGCCGCCCCGCTCGCCAGTCACTGTTGGGTGGCAGATCGGCGGCCAAGGTTTGCAGGACGCGCCCTCGTCTAGTGGTGACTTCACGATCAATCCCGAAAGCGAAACCGTCGTGCGAGCAATCCTGCCCGCCGGCCGTTTCACGCATTCGCTGTCCGACAAGCTCAACGGCACGCTCCGTTCGCCCGTGCTGCCACTGGGCAAGAAGCACATCAGCTTTCAGGTCATCGGCCAGCGGAGCAGCGCGGTGCGGTTGGTCTCGAACAACTGCCAGCTCAACTACAAAAACTACAAAGCGCTGATCTCTGCCGACTGGCAATGGATCACGTTCTCGCCGCCGGACGAGCGTGACCAACTGCGAACGTACGCCGAACTCATGACGATGTTCGACAACCCGAAGTTTCCCGATCAGCTCGCCGCGCTCGGCGGCGATGGCGGAAACTATCGCCTGCCGTGGGAGAAGGCCGCCGAGAATCCCCGCTCGTACTTCGGCATCACGCGTGTCGTCCTGCACGATGTTGCGGAACCACCGAAACCGGAAGTGTCTCACCTGCGCCCGCTGTTCCGTGGGGCAGGTTTTCAACCCGCCAGTCCAGCGAAGTCTTCCGCGAAAAGTGCCGGGCAGGTTGAAAACCTGCCCCACGATCCGACGTCGCTCGCCGAAGTTTCAGTTCGTTGCTCGTCCGTCATCGCAGTGGCGATCCAGCGCTGGGCTGACAACAAAGCCACCGACGACGACGTCCGCTGGCTCGATGCTCTGCTGCGGCGCGAGTTGCTCAACAACAAGCTCAACCTGTCGCCGCGCGTCGAGGAACTCTTGAAGCAGTACCGTCAAACGGAGTCCGAACTCTCGTTGCCGCGCGTCATCGTGGGCATTGGCGAAGGCGGGCCGGGGATCAATCAGCCGGTCTTCGCGCGTGGCGACTGCACACGGCCGGGAGAGGCGGTGCCGCGACGATATCTCGAAGCATTGTCGTCCTCACGCGAATCCTTCACGAGTCCCGGCAGCGGACGCTTGGAACTCGCCGAGCGGATCGCCAGCGCGGACAATCCTCTGACCGCGCGAGTCATGGTCAATCGCGTGTGGCATCATCTGTTCGGCACCGGTTTGGTTCGTACGGTCGACGACTTTGGCCATGTCGGCGAAGAGCCGTCGCATCCGGAGTTACTTGATCATCTCGCCCGCCAGTTTGTCGAAGAGGGCTGGTCGCTGAAGCGCTTGATCCGATCGCTCGTGCTGACGCGAACGTTTCAGTTGTCGAGCCAGCCATCCGCCGCCGGCCGCGAAGTCGATCCGCTGAATCGGTTGTTGCGACACTACCCGGCGCGCCGGTTGGAAGCGGAAGCCGTTCGCGATTCGATCCTCGCCGCGTCGGGTCGTTTGGATCGCAGTTTGTTCGGACTCAGCGTGCAGCCTTATCGCGAGAAAGAATATGCCGACCGTCGCCTGTTTCCTGGCCCGCTGGATGGCAATGGCCGCCGCAGCATCTACGTCAAAAACAATCTGATGGAGGCTCCGAAGTTTCTCGGAGCGTTCAATCTCCCTGGCGGCAAAGTGACTCAAGGCCGCCGCGACGTGACCAATGTTCCGGCTCAGGCGTTGGCCCTGCTCAATGATCCGTTCGTGTTGCAGCAGGCGGACGTGTGGGCCGAACGATTGGTTGTTCGCTCAGAGGATTCGGTTGCGACGCGCGTAGACGCAATGTTTCAAACCGCACTCAGCCGTTCGCCGACCACCGAGGAACGCGATCGTTTCGAGCAAGCCGTCCGGCAACTGGCAGACTTGCACCAAGTCGCCAGTGCTGATGTGCTGACGAGCCGGGCGGTTTGGAAAGACGTCGCTCACGCGCTCTTCAACGTCAACGAGTTCATTTACATTCCGTGAAGGATTCAAAATCGTAGCCGCGTTTCGCCAGAACGCGGGCAAGTGGCCGAAAACCCGCGTTCTGGCGAAACGCGGCTACGTCCGATTTGCTTTTGAAATCGCTTCTTGGAATCAGCGTGATGACCACCACACAACATCATTTAACCTGCCGCTGTCCGGGACGCCGGCCAACTGCTGTGACGCGCCGTGAGATGCTCGCCTCCGCCGCGAACGGCTTTGGTCTACTTGCGTTGTCTGGTCTGCTGGCGGAATCGCGTGCGGCGTCATCCAAGCCCGTTGCTCAACAGTTGACGTCACCGCATTTCGCGCCCCGAGTCAAGAACGTGATTTTCCTTTTCATGGACGGGGGAGTTTCGCACGTCGATTCGTTCGATCCAAAAACGAAGCTCGATGAATTCGACGGCAAGCCGTTCTTGGAATCGAAGAACCCAACCGCGAACGGCAATCGGCAGTGGTTGAAGAGTCCGTGGAAATTCCAGCCGCGCGGCGAGAGCGGGATGCCGATCAGTGATTTGTTTCCGCACATCGCGACGTATGCCGACGACCTCGCCGTCATCCGCTCGATGAAGGCCGATCTGCCAATTCATTCGACGGGCGTGCTCTTCCTGCACACCGGCTCGAACAACGCCGGACGGCCGAGTCTCGGATCGTGGGTCAACTACGGTCTCGGTAGCCAAAGCCAAAACTTGCCCGGCTTCGTCGTGCTCAGTTTCGGAGTCGTCCCCTGCGGCGGTCTCGAAAACTATTCGAGCGGCTTTCTGCCCGCGAATCATCAGGCGACGTTGCTCGCGGCGGACGGCACGCCGATCGACAACATCCAGCCGGCCGACAAAGACTCGCGCATTCAACTCGCCAAGCTCGCACTGCTGCGCGGACAGAACGAAGCGTTCTCCCGGTCGCTCGGCGGAGACGACGATGTCGATGCGGCGATCAAGAACTACGAGATGGCGTTCCGCATGCAGTCGCTCGTCCCCGATCTGCTCGACCTGAGCCACGAGACTGAAGCGACGCAAAAGCTGTATGCCCTCGACTCGAAAGTTCCGTCGCAGCGGCTGTACGGCATCCAATGCTTGAGAGCGCGCCGGCTGATTGAATCGGGCGTCCGCTTCGTTGAGATCACTTGCCCGCCCGGCGCGTCGAACGGCACCTGGGACCAGCACGGCAATCTCAAAGCCGGTCACGAGAAGAACGCGCTCGACACCGATCAGGCAATCGCCGGCCTGATCACCGACCTCAAGCAGCGCGGCTTGTTCGAGGAAACGTTGCTCGTCTGGGCTGGCGAGTTCGGTCGCACACCGCACTCCGCCGGCCGAGACGGACGCGATCATCATCCCGAAGGTTTCTCGGTCTGGCTGGCTGGCGGCGGCGTGCGCGGCGGCACGATCTACGGCGCGACCGATGATCTGGGTATGCACTCGGTCGAGAACATCTGCACGATGCACGATCTGCACGCGACGATTTTGCATCTGCTCGGCCTGGATCACGAACGGCTCACGTTCCGTTTCAGCGGCCGAGATTTCCGTCTGACCGATGTGCATGGCAACGTCGTGCGCGAGGTGCTTGCGTAAGTAGGTTGGGACTCCGTCCCGACCCGCTTTGGCGAGAGAGCCACGAAGCTCGAAACGAATACGAACAACCAGAAAGTCGGGACGGAGTCCCAACCTACATCTTTCACACAAGGAACCCTTCATGCGCCTTTGTCGAATTGAATTGAATCAGTCCTCGCAGCTTGGCTTCTTTGAAGACTCGACTGTGATCCCTTTGGCCGCAGCAGCAGCGAAGCTGGGAGTGGCCTGCCCTCTCGGAGACAGCTTGCTGGCGGTGTTGCCCGGCGGCGCTCAACGGTCAGCCGTGCAGAACATTCAACAACAGCTCAATCAATTGTCTGCCAGCGACATTGCCGCGCTGCGAGTGTCCACTGACTCAGTCAAGTTGCTCGTGCCTGTGCCGGCTCCCTCGAAGCTGCTGCTGCTGGCCGGCAATTATTCCAAGCACATCGAAGAGGGTGGCGGCAAAGCGACTGAGCGGGCGCAGACATTCCCATACGTCTTCATGAAGCCGCCGCTCACAACGCTGACCAACCCCGGCGATCCGGTCCGTATCCCGGAGGTCTCGCCCAATCACATCGACTGGGAATTGGAGCTCGGCGTGATCATCGGCCGCACGGCGAAGAACGTGAACGAGGCCGACGCGCTCAACTATGTCGCAGGCTATACCGTCGTGAACGACGTCTCCGACCGCAAATTCCGACCGAACCCCGGCCGCACGCAGCGCGAGAAAGACGGCTTCTTCGATTGGCTACACGGCAAGTGGCACGACACGTTCTGTCCGATGGGACCGTGCGTTCTGCCGGCCGACGAACTGCCCGATCCGCAGACGCTGCACATGACGCTGAAGGTCAACGGCAATGTTGAGCAAGACGGATCAACCGCCGAGATGGTCTTCCCGGTCGCAGCGATCATCGAGTTCATCTCGTCGTTCGTGACGTTGGTGCCGGGAGACATCATCTCGACCGGCACCACCGCTGGTGTTGGCCACGCCAAAGGGAAATTCTTGAAAGCGGGCGACGTGATGGAAGCCTGGATCGAACAGATCGGAACGCTGCGCAGTCCAGTCGTTTGACCTGGCAATTCTTGGCCAGTAGCGGTGCCCCGCGCAGTCACGCGATTGCCGGCAGGTATCCCATTCGCTGTCTCTCTAAATTCGCTGTCGATTTCTCGTCGTCCGCCCCGCTTTCCATTTCAGGACAGGATTCGACAGCGAATTTAAGGAGACAGCGAATGGGCGGACGTGAACTGCGCCGCGATGTCGAACCCGACCAGTTCATTCCACGCCGACATCAATCGTCGATAGACCGCCCCCGACTGCCCGTCGCCAATTGTCACGCCATTGATCTTCGTCACCGGGCACAAGCAATACGGCGTGCTTGCTAGAAACGCTTCGTCGGCATTCATCACTGAAAACACTTGAATGTCTCGCTCGACGAACGGGATGCCGAGCTTCTCAGCCAGCTCGATCACCGTCGCGCGGCTGATCCCCGGCAGCGTGTTGCGTAACGTCGGCGAGACGATCGTCCCATTCTCGACGATCAGAAAGTTTGCACCGCTGGTTTCGGTCACGTTGCCATCGAGATCCAGCAACAGCGCGAGCGCCTGTGGATCGGCCAGCCGCGCTTCTTGATCCGCCAGGAAATAGTGCATGCGGCTGCGATATTTCATCTTCGGGTCATAGCACTGCGGCGGGACATGCCGAATGCTCGGCGCGACGACGTGAGCGCCGCTCTTCACCCGCTCGGCCCAGAGGGCGAACGGCATCGGAAACGTGTGCATGCAAATCGTCGGCCCGGTTCGTACCTGCGTTCCCGGCACGGCCACGTAAGAGCCGTACTCGCCGGCCGTGACGAAATGGATCAGTCCGAGTTCGTCATCCGCGGCGATCAGCTTGGTGTTGTTCGCCAGCAACTCGCGCGACGACGCGACGAGTTGTGCTGGAGTCATCCCGATGTCGAGCCGCACATACTTCAGCGACCGGAACAACCGCGCGACGTGATCCTCCAATCGAAACGGCTGATGCCGAAACGTCCGAGTCATCTCGGTCACGGTCGCGCCGAGCACCACGCCGGCGTCATAGATTTTCAAACTCGCCTGCGAGGCGGGGATCAACTGGCCGTTGAGATTAACGAGCGGTTCGGTCATGGCTTCTCCCTGGAGTGCGGTGTGACCCAGATGCTGGGTGCCCCAACACCGCCCTCCATCCAATTGAAATAACGATTCCCGATTTCCCCAAAGGCGTCCATGTCCAGTCAACCTTCGTCATGGAAAGTTCTTGGACCTCGATGGTCGCCAATTCAAATGAATGGAGGGCGGTGTCGAGCCACCGCACTCCAGGGCTAGATCGCCTCATCCACCAGCGTCACCAACTCGGCGACGTCGGCTTCAGCCCACGGCTTATCCATGATGCCCAACGGCGCACGGGGCGTTCCAATATCGAGACCGTATTTCTGCTGCATGGCCGCTCGGAAAAATGACCAGATCGAACCGGATGCGATGACGCGCGCGATCACCTGCTGGAACTTGAGCATGAACGAGCGGACTTGCGTGACCTGTCCAGCGACCATCGCTGCGCGAGCACGTTGGCAGGCCGGGCCAAAGACGTTGTAGAACGTGCCGATCGCGCCGATCGAGCCGGACAGCACCGCCTGACACATCACCTCGTCCGCGCCGCTGAAGAGCTGCAACCGGTCCCCCGCGTGCGAGTGAATCAGGCCGAACAAATACAAATCGCCGGCGGTGATCTTCATGCCGGCGATGTTCGGCAGTCCGAGGATGCGATCGGTGTATTCCTTCGCCCCAACGGTAATCTTCTGAGCCAGCTCAATGTGATACACAAACAGCGGCAAGTCCGAGGCGGCACCGATGCGCCGGTAATGCTCGAAGACCACGTCGCCAGAGTGCGGGTAGTAAATCGGAGCGACCGTCGAAACCGCATCGGCCCCGACCTGTTTCGCGTGCTTCGCCAGAGTCACCGCATCGTCCGTCGCGACCGCTCCGACATGCGCCATGATCGGGATGCGTCCCGCGCTGGCCTTCACGCAGCGTTCGACAATCGCCTGCCGCTCATCAACGGTCAGCAACGGCCACTGCCCCGTCGAGCCGGTGACGTACAGACCATCCATGCCTTGTTTCGCAAACAGATCAACAAGCTGCTCGACCACATCGAGCGCTGGTTTGCCGTCCGCACCAAACGGCGTCACGAGCGCCGGCCACATTCCACCAAATCGTCGAGTCATTGCCTCTCCCTGGAGTGCGGTGGCTCGACACCGCCCTCCATCATTTGAAATAGCGACTATCAAAGTCCCAGAATCGTCAACGACAAGAGTTGATTTGACAGGGACGGTTTCTGGGAAATTGTGGGTCGCTATTCCAATCGAATGGAGGGCGGTGTCGAGCCACCGCACTCCAGGATTACTTCGCCGCCGCTTCCGCCTCCGCCAGCTTCTGCTTGAGCGGACGATAACCGTACTTATTGAGTACTGCGATCAAGCCGCGATCACTGTTGCTGCGAGCGATCGCCGCCATTGCGTTGAGGCCGTTGTTGAGCGACTCGATTCCTTTCTCCAGCTCCGCAATCTGAGTCGTTGCGTCTTTCGCCGTTTCGGCAGCGCTCGCCTTTTGAACGGCTTGAGCAAAGCTCAGGTACTCCAGCGCGAACTCGAATCGTCGCGCCCAGTACAACGTGAAGGCCCGGCCTCCTTCGCGTGCGCGTGTGTTGGCTCGGTACATCTCGTTCATGGCGTTGAGATAGTCGTCAGCCGCCGCAGTGAGTTTCTCAGGGTTCTTACTCACGATTTGTTCGATCTGCCGAAAGCTCACCGGTCCTACCATTCCGCCGCCAAAGGGCAATCGCTGCATGAGTTGTTCGGCTTGATGATTCCGTTGAAAAGCTGTGAGCACTCGGTCGGCAACACCTTCGCCACAAGTAGGGTCAATCACCTCGCGGCAGGTTTGCTCGAACGTCAGTCCCGATCCAAAGCTGCGGCGGCTGAGCCAATAGACGGGAAGGTCAATGTCGCTGATGCCATCCGGATCGACCACATAGTTGTTGGCACCTCGCTGCCGCGCCATTTCGAACTTCTCTGGGAAATCGACGGGACTGCTCGGCAAGAATTCTTCTTCCCGCTCGGTCAGCAGAATCATCGGCTGAGCCACCTCGGAAACATCTCGCTGATCGAGTTGATCGAAGGGCACAAAGGCTCGCCAAGGGAAGCCGTTCGCGCGAACTCGCACGGCCAAGTCACGACCATCCGCGCGCCGCCAAAAATTGAGATCTGGAAAGAGACGCCGCAAATCTTTCTGGGAGACATGGTCCGCGCGAAACTCCAGATCGATGCCATCAATTCCCGGATAGGTGTTGAGGTATGCTCGCAGTTGGGTTCGCGCCAATTCCAGGATCTTTTCGTCCCGAACAAATTCCGTCTCATCCGCGACGACATACGGACCATCGTGGCCTTGAATGCCGTCCGGTTCTTTCACGAAGGCTCTGAAGTCTTGAGGAAACCAATCGGCACCAAGCTGCAATCGAACACTCATCCCGACTGCGCGAGCGGCCTCGATGATTCCGGTCAGATGCTGCTTACCCGCCGCAATTCGTGCTTCGTAGGTCTTCGCTGTGGCGAAGCTGGGGTTCTCAAATTCCTTGGCACCGCCGAAGACCTTGCGACCGGAGGTATCGCCTGACACAGGGTAAACATTCTCCCGAAACCCCCAGAGTCCTTCCGACTTTCGCGCAACTCCGCCGAATTCAAAATGCACGAACGGTTGCGAGGCGCGCACATTGATGCTGACTCGATTGAACTTGAGCTTCGCGAGCTGTTGTAGCACACGCCGATGCTCCTCCACGCTCCACGATCCGGAGTCCATCGGACCCCGATTGCGGAAGTGCCATTCACGCTCACGATGCTGCGGCTCCAGCACGACATCAATCCCTTCGAGCTTGAACTCCGGCGGGCTGATCGGATCGAGATCGCCGAACAGCAGCGACCGAATGCCGAGGTGATGTCCGAACTCGGCGACCGCCCAATAGGTCGCGACCGGACTGCCGCCGCCGATCAACAGGGCAGGGCGATTGTTGTGAGTCACCGATCGCAGCAGGTGCCCTTGGTCGGTCAGCTTCTTGTCGCCGCTTGGCCATTGCGCGGCGAACGGCTTCATACCTGCGTTCGTGGCGGGACTGCCGACGAAGATGACGTGCGGCGCATCGGCCAGCGCGGTCGAGGCGATCTTCACATCGGCTTCGTAGACAAGCTTGAGTTGGCTGGACAACTCATCCGCCGCGAGTCGTTCCAGCGCGGGAGCCTTCTCGCCGATGACGATGTCCACGCGCGGGCCGGCGATGACCTCGGAACACAGCGCGGCCGACAACATCAGAACCAGAACTGGTGCTCTCGAAAATCTGCGTTGGAAATGAACTTCGCGATCTTTGCGACCTTCTGTTCCAACACTCATTCTTGAACTCTGTTTGAACAGAAGGGCGCAGAGGCCGCGAAGGGAACAACTCCCGTCTCGATGGGATGACTCGGTCGTGGTGTGGCCGTGCGGTTGTCTCATTGTCCGTCCTCCCCAAAACAAAACAGCGTCTCTCTCCCACGGACGAAGAGTCGGCCGTCGGCGATCGCGGGTGTGGCAACGCAGGACTCGCTGACGTCATTGGTGGCGAGGACTTTCAGTTTCGGGCCTTGTTCCAGCACGACGATGAAGCCGTTTTCGCCCGCCACGAAAATCTTGTTGTCGCCCGCCACGGGTGAAGCATAGTAATCCCCGATGTTGCGGATGCGGCCGAGTTCCCAGTGTGACTTGCCGGTCGCCGCGTCGAAGGAACTCGACAGGCCGCCTCGTTTGACTGTGAAGAGTTGATCGCCCGCGACCAGCGGCGAGGTGATGTTCGACGGCGATTTGTTCTTGATGTTCCACAGGACGTGCGTCTTGGTCACGTCGCCGCTGCCGCCGCCGCGGACGGCTTGGATCGTGTTGCCGCCGCCAGCTTGGTTCTTGGCCGATTGAAACGCGGTGTCGAGTTCGCCGTCGGCAATCACGCCGTCGCCGTTTTTATCAGAGGCATCGAAGCGCGCTCCAAACTCCTTCGGGATTTCGGCCTTCGACAGCTTGCCGTCCTGGTTCGTGTCGAGCCATTCGAGCAGCGCGAACTTCAGCGTGCGAGCCTCATCGCCGTAACTTTGTGACGAGAGATAAATGATGCCGTCGCGTACGACCGGCGAGGACATCATCGTGCGCAGCGTTGAGTTGCAACTCCAACGTTCGGCTCCGGTCGCCGGGTCATAGCCTTTGAGGAACCCGGTTCCGGAGACCACGACATCCGTTTGGCCATTCGCTTCGCAGATCACGGGGACCGCGTAGCCCCCCAGCATGTCTGGCCGTTCGGCGGTCCACTTGATGGCTCCGGACTTCGCATCGACCGCGAACAGCACTGGAGACAGATCGTCGTCCTGATTGAAGTAGACCGTGCCGTCATGCACGATCGGCGACGAGGCGGCTCCCCAATCCATCAAGTAGCTGGGACTCGGCAGTGAGCGTTTCCAAGTTTCCTCACCGCTCTTCGCATCGAGCGCGAGCAATCCCAGCGTGCTGAAGTAAACGTAGAGCCGCTGACCATCGCTGGCCGGAGTGCTCGAAGCATGACTGTTCGGCGGCGTGATGCGCGGCAGCTTGCCGGTCTCGAAATCGCGTTGCCACAGTTTCTTGCCGGTCGCTGCGTCGAATGCGAAGACGGAGAACGTCCGCTCGGCCGACATCGCAGTGACGAACACTTTTCCGCCAGCCACGATCGGACAGCCAACTCCGTCGCCGAGCTTCACCGACCAGCGCAGGTTTTTCTCCAGCGAGAACTCGGTCGGCAACGGCTTCTTCGATCCCGACACGCCGCTGGCATTGATGCCGCGAAACTGCGGCCAGTCTTCGGCCGTCGCGTGCGAGGCAACGACGAGCATCAGCAAACAACACAGTCTGAAATTCACGGCGGCACCTCGCTCAGGTAGCCCGACCCCTTGTGGGTCGGGTGATGTTCACAATTCATCAAATCACCCAGACCACAAGGGCCTGGGCGACAGGTTTCAGGATCCGTCCGATCCGCGTCATCCGTGTTTTCCCGCCGCGATTGCGGAATTGAAAGAACACGGATTACGCGGACGACACGGATTGGCACAGAGGCAAGTCTCACTTGGCTTTTTCGATCCAATATGGCTTCGGCGGTTGCGAGAGCATGATCAACGCCTGAGCCGCCCGCACCCGCGTATCGACGTTGTCGTCGTCGAGCATCTTGATCAACTGCGGCCGAAACTCAATTGCTCGGCTGTACCCTGCGAATTCGGCTGAGTACGTCCGGATCGCCGGATCGTTCGACGTCAAGTTCTTGCCGAGCGTCATTCGAGCAGATGCGTCGCCAAGGCAAGCGAGGGCGTTGACGAAGTATGCTCGCGCGAGTTCGTCAGTCTCGGCCGCGAGCGTCTTCTGCAACGGTTCGACATCCGTCGCGTCGCCGATCAGGCCGAGCACCCAGCCGCAGATTTTCCGAATCTCGCGATCCTCTGATCCAAGCAGCTTTCGCAGCCGCTTCATCGCTGCCGCGTCACCTTGCCGACCAAGCGCCGCCGCGGCCATCAGTTGCAGACGGAAGTCTGCTTTTTCCTCGAACGCCGAGCGCATCAGCTTGCCATCGCGAAGTTCGCCAACCTTGTACAGACTCTCGGCCGCGTGAATTCGGCCGTTGGATTTCTCATCGGCCAGCGTGTTGAACAGCACGTCGAGCGGCTCGCGCCGGCCAGTTCGCACAATCTCGCGAGCCAACCCGCAACGCCGCTGATGATCGGCTTCCTTGGGCAGTCGCGCGTTGAGCAACGCCACCACCTCGGCCCCCTGCCCCGCCAGCGTCAACCCTTCGGCCGCGTGGATCGCCGGCCAAAAGCTCTCCGGCTTGTCGCCGATGCTTTTCAGTCCGCGCTGCAAGACGTCGAGACACTGCTCACGCAGTTCCGGCGTCAACGGGATGACCGCCTTGCGGTCGAGGTCGTCGGCTCGAAGGGCGATATGCGATCCAAGAACGACGACGCATAAGGCGAGTACAAGGCGGCGACTCATGAAATCCCCCGATCAGCAAACAACTTCACACCGTTTCCAAAGAAGACGTCCTCGACTTGCTCATCGCTCAGCCCACAACCGAGGGCGGCGACTTTGAGCGTCCGCAGCGACTCAATCCCGACGAGCGTGAACTGCACGTTGGCGTAAGCCGCGTCGAGCTTCGTGTTCTCTGGCGTGAGCCATAAGAAATTGTCACCCAGTCCGACGCATCGGCCGCGAATGTGCGAGACCGGGAAGTCCGAGCCGTACATCAGCCGATCGTGCCCCATCACTTTGATGATCGCTTCATAGGCTCCGCAGTCCGTCACGGCCGATGAGTCGAACCAGATGTTCCGCAAGCCGCGCAGCGATTCGATGCCGAGCACTGTGTGATGCGGATTGAAGCCGCGCGCGGCATGAGCCAGGATCATTCGCGCGTTCGGATACTTCGTCGCGTACCGCCGCAGCACTTCCTGATTCGACGGATCGGCCAGTGCCTGCGATCGCACGATATGCAGCGTGATCGACAA
>CAMDDX010000186.1 GCA_945893075.1 Planctomyces sp. SH-PL62
GCTCGTGTCGCCAAAGATCTCGATAACGCGGCCGACCTGGCTCAAGCCAAACTCACGCTCGCGAATTTTCGAGCCAACTTGGTTACGTCCGAGGCGAACGTGATTCAGCGCGAGGCCGCGCTGCGAAATATCCTGGGTTGGGCACCGTCGGACGGGATGCGACTGATCCCCAACTCGCCGCCGAACACCGAACGCTTTCTTCCCGATTGGTCGCTGATCAATGAACTCGCGGGCGAACGCCGGCCCGATGTGATCGAGCTCAAGCTGATTCTGGAAGCCGACGAGCAACAGTGGCAGATCGCCCGCAACAACGCTTTGCCGCAAGTCGATGCCGTCGGCCTGTATCGCTGGAATGGTCTCGAAGGGACGATGCCCAACGGTGCGTCGCTGTCGTCGAATTCCGGGGCGTTCACCGACTGGACGTTGGGCGTGAATTTCTCGGTGCCGCTGGGTCTGCGTCAGTCGCGTGCCGCGCTGCGTGCTCGCGAACTGATCATCGCACGCGATCGTGCCAACTTGCAGCAGGGACTGCACAACGCCGGTCATCAGCTCGCCACGAGCGTTCGCAGCCTCGACCAACTCTACGAGCAGTATCTCGCTTTTCGAGAAGCTCGGCAGGCGGCGCGAATCAACTTGGATTATCAACTGGTGAACTACCGCCTGGGGCGAGCGATCCTAATCAACGTCTTGCAGGCCCTGGTCGATTGGGGCAACTCCGTCTCGTCGGAAGCGAGCGCACTCACGCAATACAACGCGCAACTCGCCATGCTGGAACGTCAGACCGGCACGATTCTCGAAACGCATGGAGTCGTCTTTTACGAAGAGCGGTCGGGCTGGGTCGGCCCGTTGGGACATTTCGTCGAAGACGTTTGTTATCTCAAAGATCTGCGGCCATCTCAGAACGTGGATCGTTACCCGATCTCGGACAAGCCGTCCGAAGACGCCTTCGATTTGCAACCTCCGACCAATCTGCGCGACCGCCTGCCGAATGTCCCCTACGACGACATCAAGCTGCAGCCGCTCGAAGACTTCTTGCCGCCAATTCCCAAGCCAGACGACTCCCAGCCAGCGCCAAATCCCAAGCGTCCGATTCCGATTCCGCCGCCACCCGATCCGCCCAAGAACGGAGCTAAGCCGCCGGCCACGGATCGCACCGTCGGGCAACAGGCCAAGTCTTGGTTCCGCCGCCACAGCCCCAACGCTCCGGCCATCCGTCCAACTGGTCGCCAGGCCGTTGCGAGTTCGTCTAACGTCGAGAAGTAAAATCGCTTCTCAGGGACGCACATTGCGCGAACCGGGGTCAGGTGTTCTGATTTCTGTTTTGGCGGTGCGAATCGACGTCAACCTTTAATCGCACGACTGACTGGCAAATGGTGTCGCGGGTAGATTGTGGGGCCAAAACAGAAATCAGAACACCTGACCCCTCCTCGCTCCGACTGAATCGGCGGAGAGTCGGATTTGTCTTTCTGATTCGCACAGGTCACGATGCCGCCCTCCTGTCATCTTCTTCTCTTGCGGAGAACATTCATCATGAGCGACACGACGCGGCGCGACTTTCTGGAACGACTGGCAACTGGAACCGGCATCGGCGTTGGCTTGGGCATCGCCGGCTGCTCGCAGCGAGATCAGCAAGCTCCCGTCAACGCGAGCAGCGCCGGTCAGCCGGGACGCAAACGACTGCGAGCGGCGTTCTCCAACGCGGGATTGCAGAGCAGTTGGTGCGCGCTCGGCAAGACCACGGCCGAGTTGTGGGGCCAACTGCTGGACATCGAGATCGAATGGTTCGACGGCGAGTTCGATCCTGAAAAGCAACGCAACAAGATCGACGCGATCGTCCACAAGCAATGGGATTTCTGCTGCTTCCAAGCCGTGCAGATTGATTCGCTGGCGGCTCCGGTGAAGAAGTTGAAACAACGCGGTGTGCCGGTCATCTCGATGGACACGCTGCTGGTGGACATGGACAAGATGCGCGACACCGGCGTCTGGTGCGAGGTCACTCCCAACCATGTGGACATGGCGGAGAAGAGCGTCGGCTATCTGATGGAGAAGATCGGCGGCAAAGGCAAGGTGATTCACATCGGCGGGCTGAGCGCTCACAGCGGAGCGATAGGCCGCCGAGACGGTTGCGAAAACATCTTGAAGAAGTATCCCGAAGTCAGTGTCGTCGGCGGCGAAGTGCGCTGGTGCGATTGGAAGAAGGAGAAAGCTCGGAACACGTTCGAGTCACTGCTGGAACAAGAGAAGGAGCCGATCGCCGGCGCGTTCTTTCACAGCGATGACATGGCTCTCGCCGCCGCGCCGGCCATCAAAGGGACGATCCACAAAGACATGAAAATTGTCGCGGTCGACGGCCAGAAGGAAGGACTCGAAGCGGTGCAGAACGGCGTGCTGGCGGCGACCACGGTGAATCCCGTCTGCCGTATTCATCGCACGTCACTGATCATTGGCCAGTTCATCGCTCGCAACGGCGAGAAGATCGACACCGTGCCAATGGAAGTGATTACTCCGGGACCGCTGGTCTCGAAAGATCATCCGAACGATTTGGCCGCGATGTTCTATCTGGCTGATCCGACCCACTGCCTCGTGTGAGGTTCCGCGATGTCCGTCTCTCGCCGAGAATTTGCCAAGTCGATGGCCGCCGTCGTGGCGCTGCCGGTCACGACCGTCGGACTGGCCGACGAGCCGAAACCACCGACTCCGGAAAAACCCGATCCGCTCCACGTGGAGTTGGCTCTGTGGTTGGAATTGATCCGTGTCAGATACCCCGATCCGCGATTGACTCCCGCCGTGATGACGTTGGTGGCCGGAGACTGCCTCGGCGACATCATGCACTGTCGCCGCGTGAGTTCGTACCCGCTGAAGAACTCCGACGCTCCTGCCTTTGCCATGACCGTCTGGCGCTCGTAGTGGGTCCGGGGTCAGGCACCGCAAAATTCAAAATTGGCGGAGCGACGTCCTGAGTACTTCCAACGCCTGGTTCCGCCAATTTTGAATTTTGCGGTGCCTGACCCCAGAGCGTCCAAGTATCTCCGCCTGTTTCTTGACGATCCGGAAATCACGGGCTAATTTGCCGCCCTGGATTTATGGCCGGCAGGATGCTGTATTAGCCATTGTGATATTAGGCCCGCCGAGGCGGGTAGGTTGTGCCCCATGCCGTTGCCCAACGTCGAGCTGTTTTGTGAAGTCGTCGCGCTGCGCAGCTTCTCAAAAGCCGCGGCCGAGCGGGAGATCACGCAGTCGTCGGTCAGTCAGTCGATCGCGGCACTGGAAAAGCGGTTGGGCGTGCAACTGATTGATCGCGGCAAGCGGCCGTTTGAGCTGACACCGGCGGGAGTCGTTTATCACGAAGGCTGTCGGATGTTGCTCGACGAGTTTCGCAAGTTGGAAGATCGCGTGCGGAAGATGGTGGATAAGGTCGTCGGCCGCGTGCGCATCGCGGCGATCTATTCGGTCGGGTTGTCGGAGATGGATCGCTATGTCGCTCGATTCCGCGAGCTGTATCCGGATGCCGAACTGCGAATCGACTACCTGCATCCCGATGAGGTGTACCGGCGCGTTTCGGCCGACGAAGCGGACTTGGGCTTGGTGTCGTTCCCGAAAGAAGGGGGCGAGTTCAAGGCTCAGGAGTGGCAGCGGCAGCCGATGGTGCTGATCGTTCCGCCGGACCACAAGCTGGCCGAAGAGGGACGCGAGCAATCGGGAGTCTCGGTGCAGGCGCTGGAAGGCGAGGACTTCATCGGGCTGACAGAGGAGTTGAAAATTCGCCGCCAGATCGACCGCTGGCTGAAGAACGACAAAGTCTCGGTCAACGTGGTCCACTCGTTCGACAACATCGAGAACATCAAGCGCGCGGTTGAGATCGGTTCCGGCGTGTCGATCCTGCCTGAGCCGACTGTCCAACGCGAAGTCGAAGCCGGGACATTGGTCGCGCTCCCGCTGAAAGACGTGGCTTGGTTTCGCCCGATCGGTGTGATTCACAAGCGAAATAAGTCTCCCTCGACAGCGGCATCGAAGTTTTTGGAACTGCTCAAGGCGGCTCCAGAAGCGCTGCCGCCGGTCACACGCAGCAATGGGCACAAGAACGGACACGCGCGAACTGCGCGGCCGGCGATGACAGTCAGAATGGAAGAAGAGGTTCAACGCAGATGACTCAAATACAACTTCACAGCAACGGTTGGCCCAAGAAGCAAGGTTTGTACGACCCGGCCTTCGAGCATGACGCCTGCGGCGTCGGCTTCGTCGCGCACATCAAGGGGGAGCGATCTCGGCAGATTGTCGATGACGCAGATGAGATGCTGCGTCGGATGACTCACCGCGGAGCTTGCGGTTGCGAGGAGAACACTGGCGACGGTGCCGGCATCCTCACGGCGTTGCCGTATGAGTTCTTGGAGAAGATCGCGAAGACGGAGTTGAAGGCATCACTGCCGCCGCGCGGTCGATACGGGGCAGGAATTGTCTTCCTGCCAACAGACCCGACTGAGCGAGAAGTCTGCAAGAAAACCGTCAACGAGATCATCGCCGAACAAGGTCAAGCGCTGATCGGTTGGCGCAACGTCCCGACCGACGCCAATGCCGCGGATATCGGACCGTCCGCACGCTCACGTGAGCCGGCGATGGAAATGGTCTTTGTCGGCGCAAAAGAGGGCATCGATCAGGCGGAGTTTGATCGGCAGCTCTTCATCATCCGTAAGATCGCCAGTCATCGGCTGCGCGATGAATCGAAGCTGACGCAGGCGTTGCTGTTTTATGTCTGTTCGTTGTCCACGCGGATCATCATCTACAAGGGGATGATGATGCCCAGCCAAGTCATGCCCTATTTCCCGGACCTGCGCGATCCGGACTACAAGAGCCATCTGGCGATGATTCACTCGCGGTTCTCGACGAACACGTTTCCAAGTTGGGATCGCGCTCAGCCGTGCCGATTCATGGCTCACAACGGCGAGATCAACACGCTGCGTGGCAACGTCAATTGGATGTACGCTCGGCAGGGAGTCATGCAGTCGGAGTTGTTCGCGGGCGATCTGCAAAAGCTGTTTCCGATTTGCGAGGCTCATTGCTCGGACTCGGGCAACTTCGACAACGCGCTGGAGTTACTCTATCACGCCGGGCGATCGCTGCCCGAAGCGGTGATGATGATGATCCCGGAGGCGTGGCAGAATCATCACGCGATGTCCGAGGACAAGCGGGCGTTCTACGAGTACTTCTCCGCGTTGCAGGAACCGTGGGACGGGCCGGCGTCGATCTCGTTCACCGACGGGCAATACATCGGAGCGGTGCTCGACCGTAACGGCCTGCGGCCGAGCCGGTATTACGTCACGAAGGACCACAAAGTCGTGATGGCCTCCGAAGTCGGGGTACTCGACATCGCGCCGGAGAACATTGCGATCAAGGGGCGCTTGCAGCCCGGCAAGATGTTCCTCGTCGATTTCGAGCAGGGCCGGCTGATCCCGGATGAAGAGGTGAAGCAAACGGTCGCCGCGAAACGGCCCTATGCCGAATGGCTGGCCGGTCAGCGGATTAAACTGTCCGAACTGCCGAAGGCCGACGTGCCGCCGAAGTACGATGAGGCGACATTGCTCAAGCAAATGCAGGCGTTCGGGTACACGACCGAGACGCTGCAATTCATGATGATCCCGATGATCGAAACCAAGAAAGATCCGCTTGGCTCAATGGGCAACGACGCGGCGCTGGCCTGTCTGAGCGACCAACCGCGGCTGATCTACGACTACTTCAAGCAGCTCTTCGCGCAGGTCACGAACCCGCCGCTCGATTCGATCCGCGAAGAAGTCATCATGTCGCTGGAGTGCTTCATCGGACCGGAAGGAAACCTGCTCGACGCAACCGAGCGGCAGTGTCATCGGCTGGTCGTCCCGAACCCCATCCTGACCAACGAAGAGTTGGCGTCGATTCGGCACCTCAATTATCGCAACTGGAAAACGAAGACGATCGACATCTCGTTTCCGCGTTCGCAAGGCGATCCGGGACTACGCTGGTGCCTCGAACGCATCTGTCAGGAAGCGATGCAAGCGATCGAGAGCGGTTTCAGTTTGATTGTGCTCTCGGATCGCAAGACGGGACCGGAACGAGTGCCGGTCAGTTCGCTGCTCGCGGTGGGAGCGGTGCATCAGCATCTCGTGCGTCATGAACTGCGGACGCGCATCGGCATCATCGTCGAGACGGGTGAAGCGCGAGAGGTGCATCATCACTGCTTGCTGGTTGGCTACGGAGCGGATGCGATCAACCCGTATCTCGCCTTCGAGGCGCTGCGGCAATGCCGTGAGGACGGGACGCTCGGCGATCATTGGACCGATGACAAGATCGTCGCCGCGTATCGCAAAGCGGTCGAGAAGGGGATGCTCAAGGTCATGGGCAAGATGGGCATCTCGACATTGCAGTCGTACAAGGGGGCTCAGATTTTCGAGGCACTCGGCCTGAATGAGAGCGTGGTCGATTACTGCTTCGCGGGAACGGCCAGCCGGATCAAGGGCGTCGATTTTGAAGTGCTCGGCATGGAAGCGATGCAGCGGCACGAGGTCGGATATCCGCCGCGCGAAGGGCAGTCGGCATCGGTGCTGCCGAACCCCGGCGAGTTTCATTGGCGGAAGACCGGCGAGAAGCACGCCTGGAACCCGTTCACGATCGCCGAGATTCAGAACGCCGCGCGGACGGGCGACAAGACGTCGTACACACGCTTCGCGCAGATCGTGAATGAAGACACTCACAAAGCATGCTTCCTGCGCGGCCTGCTGAAGATCAAGACCAGCCTCACGCCGATCCCGCTCGATCAAGTCGAATCGGCAGCCGAGATCGTCAAACGCTTCTGCACCGGCGCGATGAGTTACGGCTCGATCTCGGCGGACGCTCACGAATCGCTGGCGATCGCGATGAACCGCATCGGCGGCAAGAGCAACACCGGCGAAGGTGGCGAGGACTACAAACGATTCATTCCCGATGCAAACGGCGATTCGCGACGTTCGGCCATCAAGCAGGTCGCGAGTGGTCGCTTCGGAGTATCGAGTTGGTATCTGACGAACGCCGACGAGTTGCAGATCAAGATCGCTCAGGGAGCGAAGCCCGGAGAGGGAGGCGAACTCCCCGGCCATAAAGTTGACAAGATCATCGCGGCGACTCGGCACAGCACGCCAGGCGTGGGACTCATCAGTCCGCCGCCGCATCACGACATCTATTCGATTGAAGATCTCGCTCAGCTCATCTTCGATTTGAAGAACGCGAACCCGTCGGCTCGCGTGAGCGTGAAGCTGGTCAGCGAAGTGGGCGTCGGCACGATTGCCGCCGGAGTCGCGAAAGGTCACGCCGACAACATCACGATCGCCGGCACCGAAGGGGGCACCGGCGCGAGTCCGTTGACGTCGATCAAATACGCTGGCCTGCCGTGGGAACTCGGCATCGCGGAGACTCACCAGACGCTGGTGATGAACGACCTCCGCAGTCGTGTCCGCTTGCAGACCGACGGACAATTGAAGACCGGTCGCGACATTGCGATTGCCTGCATGTTGGGGGCGGAAGAGTTCGGCTTCGCGACCGGACCGCTGATCGTGCTGGGTTGCATCATGATGCGGAAGTGTCATCTCAATACGTGCCCTGTCGGCATCGCGACGCAAGACCTGGAGCTGCGCAAGAAGTTCACCGGCCAGCCGGAGCACGTCATCAACTACTTCTTTATGGCTGCCGAGGAATGCCGTGAGATCATGGCGTCGCTCGGCGTCCGCACGATGAATGAACTGGTTGGCCGAGTCGATCTGTTGGAAACCGACGCCGCGATCAATCACTGGAAGGCCAAGGGGATCGACCTCTCGCCGATCCTCATGATGGCGCGCAAGCCGCACGAGAATGTCGGCACGTACTGCTCGATTGGACAACGACACGGCCTCGAATTCACGCTCGACCAAACGACGCTGATCCCGGCCTGTCGAGAAGCGATCGACAACGGCACGAAGCTGCGGAAGGAACTCCGCATCGTGAACACCGATCGAGCCACCGGCACGACGCTGTCTCACGAGGTCAGCAAACGCTGGGGCGCGAACGGCCTGCCGGATGACACGATCCACCTGAAGTTCACCGGCCACGCCGGCCAAAGCTTCGGAGCCTGGGCCGTGCATGGCGTGACGCTCGAACTCGAAGGGGACGCGAACGATTACGTCGGCAAGGGACTCAGCGGCAGCCGCGTCATCATCTATCCGCCGAAGGCCGTCACCTACGAGACCGACAAGAACATCATCATCGGCAACGTGGCGCTCTACGGAGCGATTGCCGGCGAAGCGTATTTCCGAGGCGTCGCGGCCGAACGCTTCTGCGTGCGCAACAGCGGAGCCGAAGCGGTCGTCGAAGGCTGCGGCGACCACGGCGTCGAATACATGACCGGTGGTCGAGTCGTGGTGCTCGGCCCCACCGGCCGCAACTTCGCCGCCGGCATGAGCGGCGGCATCGCCTTCGTCTACGACCCGCACGCTCAGTTCAAAGCCAACTGCAATCCGGAAATGGTCGAACTCGAAAAGCTCGAAGCTGAGTCCGACATTGCCGACCTCAAACGCCTCATCACCAACCACGCCAACTACACCGGCAGCGACGTCGCGAAACACATCCTCGCCAACTGGGCAACGGAGCTAAAGCATTTCCACAAGGTCATGCCGGTGGACTACAAGCGAGCCTTGGCCGAGATGGCGAAGGAAGCTCCCGCCAAATCGACCAAGGTAATCGCGACGGCTGCGGGACAGATTTAGTTATCCTCACATCGGAGATCAAACCATGTCTCAATTGAACCTGGAACTTCCCGAAGAGACGTACCAGTCGATTGTCGCTACCGCCAAAAAACTGGGAATGACTGCGGAGCAGTGGGCCTCAAAGCGACTGCGAGCGATGACCATGACGGCTGAAGAACGCCAAGCGGCGCTCGATCAATTGATGAGATTCGCGGGGTCGTGTGAATCGACGCACGGCGACGCGAATAACGAATCTATCGACCGTGACTTGGCGAATGAAGCGATGGACCCGCACGAGGAAGAGTAATGTTTCTCGACACTTCGGGATTGCTGTGTAGTTTGGATCGCGGCGACCGCAACCATGATTCCGCGATCGAATTTCTCGCAATCGCCGACTGGCGACTGACGCACAACCTCGTTTTGACCGAGTTGGTTGCCCTGGCAACTGCACGCGGACTCTCTCGAAAAAGGACTTTGCAATTCACCAACGATCTGCGGGATTCGCCGATCACGGATGTTGTGTTCGTGAACGAGGAAATTCATGAGCAGGCCGTGGATCTGTTGGAACACAGGCTTGATAAGGACTGGTCGCTTTGCGACGCCGTCAGTTTTTTGGTTATGCGAGAGTGGCGAATGCGGGACGCCTTGACCACCGACCATCATTTCGAACAGGCCGGGTATCACCGACTACTGATCCCGTGACCTTTCGACGAAACAACCGAGACGACTACGACAGAAAGTGAGTAAGTGCGATGGGTAAGCCGACGGGCTTTATGGAATTCAATCGGCAGTTGCCGACGGATCGCGATCCGGCGTTGCGGATTTTGGATTGGCGTGAGTTTCATCATCACATGCTGGAGGAAGATCTCCGCAAGCAGGGTGCGCGGTGCATGGATTGCGGCGTGCCGTTCTGCCACACCGGCGGGTTGATGGCCAACATGGCGTCTGGGTGTCCGATCAACAATCTGATCCCGGAGTGGAACGATCTCGTCTATCGCGGTCACTGGCGCGAGGCGCTTGATCGGCTGCACAAGACGAACAACTTTCCGGAGTTCACGGGGCGAGTTTGTCCGGCTCCGTGTGAGGGAGCGTGCGTGCTGGGGATCACGTCGCCGGCGGTGACGATTAAGAACATCGAGGTCGCGATCATCGACAAGGGCTTCGATGAGAATTGGGTGACGGCCGAGCCACCGAAGACGCGGACGGGCAAGAAGGTCGCCGTGATCGGCTCCGGCCCGGCCGGTTTGGCGGCAGCGGCGCAGCTCAATCGAGCGGGGCACACGGTGACGGTTTACGAACGAGCCGACCGCATTGGCGGGTTGCTGATGTACGGCATTCCGAACATGAAGCTCGAAAAGTGGATCGTGCAGCGGCGCGTCAATTTGTTGGCGGACGAAGGGGTGAAGTTCGTGACGAGCTGCGAAGTCGGCAAGGACATCGACGCCGTCCATCTTCGCGAAGAGAACGACGCCATCGTGCTGGCGACCGGAGCGACCAAGCCGCGCGATCTGCCGATCCCTGGCCGTGATCTCAAAGGAGTCCATTACGCGATGGAGTTCCTGCACGCCAACACGAAGAGCCTGCTGGACTCCGACCTGCGCGACGGCAAGTTTCTCAATGCCGAGGGGAAGAAAGTCATCGTCATCGGCGGCGGCGACACGGGTAACGACTGCTTGGGCACGTCGATGCGACAAGGTTGTTCCAGTCTGCTGAACTTTGAGATCGTCCCGCAACCGCCCGACGACCGAGCTGGCAATAATCCGTGGCCGCAATGGCCGCGGATCTTCCGAATCGATTACGGCCACGCCGAAGCGGAAGCGAAATTCGGAGCCGATCCGCGCACGTTTGCGATCGACACCGTCCGTTTCAATAGCGACGCGAAAGGCAATCTCAAATCGCTGACGACGGTGAAAGTCGATTGGTCCAAGCCCGTCAAAGGGGGCGCGCCGTTCACCCGCGTCGAAGGCTCGGAAGTTGAGTTTGAATGCGATCTCGTGTTCTTGGCTCTGGGCTTTCTCGGCCCGGAGAAATTGCTGGCCGATCAGCTCGGCATTGAGTTGGACCCGCGGTCCAACTTCAAAGCGGATTACGGCAAGTACACCACGAGCATCCCCGGCGTATTCGCTTCAGGCGACTGCCGCCGAGGTCAAAGCCTGATCGTGTGGGCGATCAACGAGGGCCGCGAATGTGCTCGCGAGTGCGACCGGTTTTTGATGGGGAATACGCAGTTGCCGTAATCGCGAACGATAAAAGAAAGTAGACCGGTCACTCCGTGACCGGAATCTTCGAGTCACGGAGTGACTCGTCTACTTTGCGGCTTGTTCGCCATAGGAAATTCGCTCGAACTTTTGCAGCGTGTGATAGTCGCCCACTGGCGGCTTCACGTTGCCGGACGCGGCGCGAACGACTTCGGAGACATACAGGTCTCCGCGCGAATCGAACCAGATGTCGTGCGGAGCGAAGAAATCTCCCGGAGCACACGGCTGATCTCCGCCGCCCCAACGCGTGAGCAATTGCCCGCGCGAATCAAAGATGCTGACTCGCCCACCGGTCGCATTCGGATGCGGGGGAAACGTCCCCGGCCACATCCCCGCGCGATACCCCACCTCGGCGACGAACACTCGGCCGTCGTTGTCGATCGCCACTTCACATGGCCGAGCGATGTCCGGCCACTCTGTCAGAAACTCGCCGTCCGGCGAGAAGAGTTGCAACCGGCTGTTCTCGCGGTCGGCGACATACACCGTTCCCTGTCGGTCGATGGCGATGCCGTGCGGGATTTGAAACTGACCGGGACCACTGCCAGGCTCTCCCCACGAATGCAACAACCGTCCGTCCGATGAGAACCGGTGAATGCGCGCGTTGCCGTAGCCGTCGGAGATGAACAACTCACCGGACGGAGCCAGCGCGACGTTGGTCGGAAAGTGAAACGGCGGCCCGGCGTGTCTGATCGTGCGATAGTCGATGCTCGTCGCGCCGGTGTCCGAAGGCTGGCCGTGAGTCCCCAGCGTCATCAGCAGCTTGCCGTCCGTGGTGAATTGTCGCACGGTGTGTCCGAAGTCGTCGGTGCAGAACACCGTGTCATCGGGAGCCACCGTGATGCCGTGTGGCCGCAAGAACAATCCCTCGCCCCACGAAGACAGGAATCGCCCCTCGCGATCAAAGACGGTGACCGGATGCTCGCCGCGACTGAGAACGAACGCGCGATCCTGCGAATCCGTGGCGACTCCGACGACCTCAATCACGTTCCAGTCGTCCGGCCAGCAGGGCCAATCGGCAGCCACTCGATAACGAAACTCACCGGAGCCGAAAACTTGTTGGTCAGGCATGGTTGAATCAGTTTGGCACAAAGAAGAGTCCGCGATTGAAGTTCTGAGTGTCACGCCGCTCGCGATCGGTGGGGAACTTGGAAGAATCCTTGAGTGCATCCAGATCAGTCTCTGTCGACGTGATCTGCGTTGTTTCCAAGTTCTCGGGTTTGGGTTCCCCTTTGTAGGTCTTCACCACCGTGCGGTTGGGAGCATGGATTTCGCCAGTCGCGATATCGAGCACGGTGATGGTGAAGCGACTCAGCCCGTCCACTCCCTCAGGCATCACCCAAGCGTAGGTGTCGCAATACTGTCCGACATAGCAAGCGTCCTTGGGGACATCCTCCTTGCCTCCCACGCAGTACCAGCCCACCGGCAGCATGCACTCGTACGATTCTGTTCCACCGACAAAGAAGCCTTTGAGTCGGTCCTGACACTGATCGCATTCGGCAGTCCCCGCTCCAACGATGACTTGAAACGCACACCGCAGACGGCGGATGTTATCCGAATCGGTGACCGGAGCTGTCGACCAGTTCTCAGTCACGGCTCGCGTCGCGGCCAAGCCGAAGAACAGCGAGAGAATCGGGAGAGCGCCGCCACCCTGCGAAAAATTGGTGAGCGTCGGACTGTAGGTGGGATTGAAGCTGACACCCTGCTGGTCTTGAACATTGACCGTTCCCGCCGTGACCACCGAGAACGATGGCATTGAAGCCGGATTCGACGCGAAGCAGGCCACGTTGTTCAACACTTGCTGATAATAGATATCAGTCACAGTGAGATTGGTCGCCACCGTATGTCGGTGCAAGGAGCGATGAGTCGCGCAGCCATTGAGCCACGGCACCAGCAGGATCGCCAGCGCGACGAACGACCGGGTTGCACCCGATGTCCCCCAGCGGACACGCCGACCACGCATCATGGATTGAGCCCGCGCAGCAAGACCCATAGCCGACCCCCTCGACAGACATTTCCGGTGATATCGGTTATCCGGATGGGGCAAGATGAGGGGTCAGGCACCGCAGAATTCAGAATTGGCGGAATTGAGTTCCGAGTCGCGATCACGCGTTGTTCCGCCAATTCTGAATTCTGCGGTGCCTGACCCCGGACAAACCTCAGGCCAGAATCTCGCGGACCACGCGAGCCGGTTGGACGCCGGTGAGTTTTTCTTTCAGGCCGTGCTCGTTGACGAACAGGTCTTCGTGGTGCAGGCCGAGCAGGTGCAGGATCGTGGCGTGCCAGTCAGAAACGCTCACACGGTTTTCGACGGCAGCGAAGCCCAGGTCATCGGTCGAGCCGTAAGTTGTGCCTCCCTTCACTCCGCCACCGGCGAGCCAGCAGCAGGCGGCATTCTTGTTGTGATCGCGGCCAGCTTTGCGTTCGTCTTTGTCTTTCGGGAGCTGAGCGATCGGCAAGCGGCCGAACTCGCCGCCCCAGATGATCAGCGTTTCGTCGAGCAGTCCGCGTTGCTTCAGATCGAACAGCAGACCGGCGATCGGCAGGTCGGTGCGATCACACGCGGCCTTCATGTCGGTGGCGAGTCCCGTGTGGTTATCCCAAATCTGAGCGTTGATGAAGAGCTGCACGAAGCGGACACCACGCTCGACCAACCGCCGAGCAATCAAACAACGCCGGCCGTAGGAATCGGTCGGCTCGCGGCCGATGCCATACAGCTCCTGCGTCTGACGAGTCTCTTGGGACAGGTCGAGCGCGTCGGTCGCCGACATCTGCATCCGCGCGGCGAGTTCGTAGCTCGCAATGCGCGCGTCGAGATTCGGTTGGCTCGGCCGCTGTCGCTGATGCAGTCGGTCGAGCCGGTTCAAGAGGTCGCGTTGCAGTCGCGCGATCTCCGGAGGATCTGCGGTTTCCGGCCGCAGGTTCAGCACCGGCGAACCGGTTGAGCGAAACCGCGTTCCTTGGAAGATCGGCGGCAGGAAGCCCGCGTGCCAATTCTCGACGCCGTTGATCGGCAACCCCAGCGGATCGTCGAGCACCACATAGGCCGGCAAGTTCTGGCACTCGCAGCCGAGACCGTACACGACCCACGAACCCAGCGTCGGATACCCCGACGGCATGTGCCCGCTCTGGATGATGTAGAGCGCCGGCTCGTGCGTGATGTTGGTTGTGAACAGCGACCGAATGAGCGCGATTTCATCGACGTGCTGCGTTAGATGCGGCAGTGCGTTCGAGACCGACATGCCGCACTCGCCATACTTCGCGAACTTGAACGGACTGCGCATCAATGCGCCGGCATCGGCGACGTTCTCGACTTCGCCGGCGATCTTGTTGAAGTACGCCTCGCCGTGATGCCGGTCGAGTTCCGTTTTTGGATCGAATAGGTCCATTTGACTAGGACCACCATTCATAAAAAGCTGAATCACGGACTTCGCCTGCGCCGGAAAGTGCGTCGGCCGCGCTCGCAAATCGGTCGCAACATTTGGATCGACTGCGAAGAGATCATTGCCGAGCAGATGCAGCAGCGCGGTTCCTTGCAGACCGGCTCCGACGCTCGTGAAAAAGCTGCGGCGAGTGAAGGGGTCGGGAGTCTTTTTCATGCCGCCTTCTTGAGCGTTAAATGTTGTGTCTGTTGTAGGCGGCATGAAAAAGACTCCCGACCCCGTAACCGGCGTACGGCTTTCGGCCTCAATCCACATACAGAAACGCTGCGGAATTCATGATCGTGTGGCACAGAGTGGCCAACGCTTTTCGCGAGGCTTCGGCTGCGGGAACTTGTTTCGTCCATTGTTCGGTCAGAGATGTCAGCGTCTGCAAACAGGCAGTGAGTTCTTCGTCGCTCGGCGGGCGAGTCAACGCGATCCAATAGGCTCGGTGAACTTGGCGTGCGGGATCGTCGCCCGCTTCACGCTGCACTCGTTCGGCGAATTGACGAGCAAGTTCTCGGACGGCGGCGTCATTCATGAGATGCAGTGCCTGCGGTGCGACCAGGGACTCGGCCCGTTGCAAGCAGTTCGGATTCATGGCGGGGAGATCAAAACTCTCCAGCAACGAGGCCGGGTGTTTGCGGAGCTGTTGCACATAAACGCTGCGCCGCTTGCCGGAGAGCACCAGCCCATCCGATCGCACAGTAACTGCATCGCCCGGACCGAAACGAGTCTCGTCGAGTTGACCCGCCACGAGCAGCAACGAATCGCGTACCAGTTCTGCTTCCATGCGCCGCAGCGGCATGTGTGAGAGCAGGCGGTTATCGGGATCGGCTTCGTAGCCGAAGTCGTGAGACTTCGGTGCCTCCGAACTCTCACGAGTTCGGCTACCCTGGCGATAAACGCTGGACGTCATCATCAGCCGGTGCATTTCTTTTAGGCTCCAGCGCTGACGGACAAATTCTTGAGCCAGCCAATCGAGCAGTTCGGGATGCGTTGGCCGATCGCCGGTCTTTCCGAAGTTGCCGACGCTCTTCACAAGACCTTGGCCGAAGTGATGCTTCCAAATTCGATTGATCATCACGCGCGCGGTCAGTGGTTGATTCGGATTCGTCAGCCATCGAGCGAATGCCAAACGCCGGCCAGTCGATTTCGCATCGGGCCACGGGGGCACGATCTCAAACGGCGTCTGGCCATCGGTCAGCACAGCGGGCGGGCCAGGCGTGACCAGCGTGCCGGAAGTCTGATAGTCGCCTCGCCGATAGATGTA
>CAMDDX010000187.1 GCA_945893075.1 Planctomyces sp. SH-PL62
GCCAGAGGAATCTCCGGTCAGCGAATCACTTGCTGCCCCACTCGGCCAGTGTGACTTCGACTTCCACGGCCAGTCGTTTGTGGAGCTTTTCGAGTTGCTCTTTGGCGGCGGGTTCCTTCACCGCTTGCAAGCGTTGCCAAAACAGAATCTCTTCTTCGTCGCCACGGAGGACTTCGATTTTGGTTTTATCGCCCGGTTGCTTGTCCTGAATGAGCAACACCAATTCTTCAAAGTCTGCGACCGGTTTGCCGTCGAACTTGGTCACGACATCGCCGGACCGAAGTTTCGCTTTGGCGGCGGGGCTGTCCGGAGACACTTCCCCCACATAGCAACCGGGGAGGCGGCTCTGCGGACTGATTCCCAAAAACGCGGGGCCGCGATAGGCCACCCTCAATCGCGGCATGTCCCGGCGGAGTTGTTCAACCGCCTCCGGCGTGACTCCGGGTGTGAGAAGTTTTTCGGTGACGCGATTGTGCAACAGATACAGCGCCGTGTCGCTCGACAATCGGCGGACATATTTCAGTCCATCGTCACCGCCGCGCCAGTCTCGGCCCAGGATGACCATGAGCTGTTTCGATTCGCCCGGCCCGATGGCTCGCAATCCATTACCAGCCAATTCCTTCACCGATCCGCCGAGCTTATTGATTTCAGCCAAGGCTCGGTCTTGCCGGATCGTGGACGCAAATTGTTCGAGCGTCGCATCGGCTCGGCTGGCGATGTGGCGGTTCTTTGATTCTTTGAGTTGCTCGAACGCCACTTCGGCCGGTTCGATCAGTTCATCTTTGCCGGAGGTGTACCAGGTGCGGAGGATCGTGTTGATGCGGCAGGTGGTTTCGAGACTACTCGACTGAGCCGCTTTGACCAGAGGTTCGGCGGCCACGGCACCGGCCGCGATCAACCGCCGAGTCGCCTCTTCCCGTTTGGCGAACTCCGGAGCGTTGAGATCTTGAACCCAGCGTTCGATGTCATCGGCCGAGGGTTTCGGAGTCGCTGCGGCCTTGGGGACGGCGGGCGGTTCGTCGCAGCGTGCTGCTTCCATCGTTGAGAAGGCGAAGCACGACAGCCAGGAAAAAAAGATGGATCGCATGAAGCTTCCCAACGTGACCAGCTTGTCTCTCGTCGATTCCGCCAACGGCGGAGGAGACGCACCCTCGTTGCCAGATTACGGCATTGGCTGGTCCGCGCCGAGGGCGGACTTCGGCAGCACGATGCGGATCGGAGTCGACGTCTCGAAGCGGTTTCCGTTGGCGGAGTGCAGCCGCACTCGAAGTTCCAGGTCGCGTGATCGAGGGGGCGTTTGCCACGGAAGCTCGAAGCGATACCCGAAACTGCCCAGCGTTTTCACCCACGCGGCGCGCGTCTGCTGCGCGTCGAACGTCCACAAACCCAGCCGCTGCTGATCCGCTGGCTGCGCGGGGTCGAGCAGTTCGCATTCAACGCGGCCCGGAGCTTGGACTGTCCGGTCTCGATCATCGACCGCCGTGAAGAAAAGCGTGACTTGATCGTCGCCCGATTTTCCATCGCGATCGAAACCGCCGGTCAGCAGCGTGTTGATCTTCAAACCCGTGACGCGAAAGTGCAGTTCGTCGAGGTCGAAGGTTTCGTCGTGACTGGCCGGTCGCACGAATTGCTGCTTCAGCGTTTCGTTGAGACGGCGAGCCGCCGTGAGTTCGGAATTGGACTGTTGAACTTGCGCGTGCAGCGAGCGGACTTGGTCTTCCTGTTCGCGCAGCTTCGCTTCCAGCAGATCGACGTCGCGCCGGCCGGCGCAGCCTCCGGCCAGGAGTGCCAACAGCAACAATGGAAAAGTGAGCCTCATCCGTGATGGCTCCCAAGGTCTCGCTACGTCGTCTCGCCGGTGCGCACCGGCAGTTTGCTGAGGACATGATCGATGAGGCCGTAGTCCTTGGCCTCGTCGGCGGTCATGAAGTTGTCTCGGTCGGTGTCGTTCTGCAATTCGTCGAGCGTCTTGCCGGTGTGCTTCATCAGAATCTCGTTCATGCGGCGTTTGACTTTGATCACTTCCTTGGCATGAATTTCGAGCTCGGTGGCCGTCCCCTGCATTCCGGCCAATGGCTGGTGGATCATGATGCGCGCGTTCGGCAAGGCGTAACGTTTGCCGGCCGCTCCGGCGGTGAGCAGGACGGCTCCCATGCTGCTGGCTTGGCCGATGCAGTAGGTGGCGACGTCGCAGTTGATGTATTGCATGGTGTCGTAGATCGCCATGCCCGCCGTGATCGAACCGCCCGGCGAGTTGATGTAGAAGTGGATGTCCGCCTTGCTGTCCTCGAATTGCAAATACAGCAATTGCGCGACGATGGCGTTGGCGACATCATCGTTGACCTGGCTGCCCATGATGATGATCCGGTCCTTCAGCAGCCGGCTGTAGATGTCCATGACTCGCTCTTCGCGGCCACTCTTTTCGACGACCCAGGGCACGACCGACATGAAAAACTCGCTTTCGCAGTTGTGATTTCTGAGTGACTGGCTGGTGTTCCGCCAATCTCAATTCGATTGGTAGCCGCACTCGCCAGAGTGCGGGCTGCCCGCGTTCTGGCGAACGCGGCTACAGCGATGAAACTTGTGAATTACGTCAGGACCGGCTTCGTCTCGGCCGGAGCTTTGCTGAGAACTTCATCGACCAGTCCGTAGGCTTTCGATTCCACGGCCGTCAAGTAGCGATCGCGAGCGGTGTCGCGGGCGATCACATCAATCGGCTGGCCGGTGTGGCTGGCGAGGATTTGGTTGAGAACCTCTCGCGTGTCGAGGATGTCCTTGGCCTGAATCTCGATGTCCGAGACTTGCCCGCCAACTTCGCCGTAGGGCTGATGGATCATCATTTTGGCGTGCGGCAGGATGTGCCGTTTGCCCTTCGTGCCGCCCGCCACCACGATCGCGCCGCCGCTGGCCGCCATCCCCACGCAGTAGGTCGCCACGTTGCTGTCGATGAATTGCATCGTGTCGTAGATCGCCATCGTCGCCGTGACCGATCCGCCCGGCGAGTTCACATACAAATGGATGTCTTGATTGCGGCTCTCGGACTGCAAGAAGAGGAGTTTCATCACGATCAAGTTGGCGACGCCGTCGTTGATGACCCCTTCCAAAAAGATGATGCGATTCTCCAGCAGCAGGTCGCCAATACCCATCTGCCGCTGCCGCGCGTACTCGCGCCGCGAGTTTTGCCAATCTCCACTGCGAACATCTCCGCTGCGGTTCATTTCTCCGCGACTCATCTCACCACTGCGGCTCATCCACTGATCCAACATGTTGCCTCCTGATTGCTCGATCCGCCAACTCGGCCGGGACCGGGGGCGGGTGGGATACCGGATGCCAACAATGACCGTCAAGAGAGACAAACGAAATGACGAATGACGAAACACCTAATGACGAAGAATGACGGCGAGCCGGGGTCAGGTGTTCTGATTTCTGTTTTGGCGGCTCAATTGCCGTCGATGTGGTTTGCGAGTCAGTTCTTGAGACAACCACTGGCTCCGCTTGTGAGGCCAAAACAGAAATCAGAACACCTGACTCCTCAGCCAATCACCACGAAATCTCAAAACGTGTCATTCGGGATTCATCATGCCTTCGTCATTGGGTGTTTCGTCATTCGTCGTTTCCCGTTTGCGGCGATACTCCGCGACGATGACCAGAAACGCCAGATAGTCGTGAATGGTGTGAGTGACCATTGGCGTGAGCAAATTGTTGGGCTCGGTCAGCGTCATCAGCCAGCTCAGGTAATTGCCGATGACGCAGGCCAGCAGCGCATACAGCGGAGTGACCCAGTGGACGACACCGAACACAAGATTGGTCAAGAACTGGCCAGCCCCGGCGCTGTTGCAGGCACGCCCGATCCAGGGCTGCAACAAGCCTCGGAACAGCAACTCTTCGGCAACACCCGCGAGGATCGACAACAGAACCAAGTCGTACCAATGCAGGTTCGACAACGATGGTGCCAATTCACGGGACAGGAACTCGCGAATCTTCCGCAACGAACCCACCGGATAGCGATATGTCAGCCAAAAGATGGCGAAGGTCGGCACTGTCGCCAGCACTCCCCAGCCAAACGCGAGCCAGTCCCACGACAGATGCTCGACCGGATTGATCGATACGCACCAGCCGATACCCAACGCCGCCAGCGCCAAGCCCCCTTCGATCAGGCCGGCGAAGTTCAAAAACTGACTGCGTTCCTGCGGATTAAACATGTAGCCTGACTCTCCGAGTCGGGACAGATTTCGTCGGACTCCCGACTCAGAGAGTCAGGCCACGTTTGGGTTAAGCGGCGCGATGAAACTCTTCAGCAGACGATTGAGCATTCTCATTCGGCTCGGTGGCAGCGACATGCCAGTGACTTCGATCAACGATGCCGGCGTGAGCTTCGCTGAGCAATTCCAGTCCCACACCACAGAGCACCGCGGCCAGCGACGAGCCGCCTCCGATCGCGGACAGGATCAATAAAGTCCAAACCACTGAGGTCGCACCGGACACGAAGGCCACCAGAGTTCCCAGCCCCAAGAGTGACGTTGCCGCCAACAACAGCAGGCCGATGCGGCCAAACAAATACAGTGGCCGCCCCTTGGCGAGTTTCTGAAACCAGAGAGAGATCACATCCAGCAAGACATCGACGATGCGGCTCAGGCCATAGTGACTCTGCCCAGCGAATCTCGGCGAAGTCGTCACCGGAATTTCGGTCACTCGGCCGCCATGCAGATGCACCAGCGCTGGCAGGAACCGATGCTGTCCCGGCCTGAGATGCAGCGCGCGAGCCAAGTCGCCGCGCAGACATTTGATGCCACCCATGTCACGCACCTGGCAACCGGTGACGTGACGCAACAGCCAGTTCGCCGCACGGCTGGGGATCGCTCGCAGATACTTGTGGATGTCACGGTTCATTCGCCGCCCGGAGACCAAATCGAAGCCTTGACGAGCCTCTTCGATCAAGCGTGGGATTTCTTCCGGAGGTTGTTCGAGATCGCCGTCGAGCATCACGACGTACTCACCGGTGGACCGTTGAAATCCGGCATCGGTCGCGGTCGCCTGTCCGAAGCTGCGGTGGAGATGCACCGGCCGCAAGTGCGAGTAGGTGGTCGCCAAATCGTCGAGCAACTCGCCCGTGCCGTCCGTCGAGCCGTCATTGACGATGACGATTTCGTACTCGACTCCCAGCGACCACAAGACGGCATCCACGCGGCGGACGAACTCCGCCAGACACGGTCGTTCGTTGCGCATCGGCGTGACCGTGCTGATCTCGATGGGAACGCTGCGAAAAGTTTTCATCCGGAACTCATCGAGAAGAGATGACTCATGCGGCACGACGCGATTCCGGGCATCCGCCGGCGGACACCTTCGGAATCGAGTTCAACGAAACCGCAGTACCGCCAGATTGACCGTTGATTTGCGACAAGAACTCATCCATGAGTTGGGGCTTACGACGGTCGTAATCCCCATCTTGCAAGTACGTTTCCAGAAAGTCGATGTTCTGGCGTGGCAGACTTGGCTCGCGTGCCAGCCGCTCCAAAGCCGCGGTGATGACGGGCACGACCGGAGCGTGATCGGCGACATGCTGCATGTTGTCCAGAGGCAACGGAATCAGCGTGCGCACCGCGCGAAAATCGTTCGAGACCAGCAATGCTCCGGCATAAATCGCTTCGTAGTGCCGGTAGCTCCAGCGCGCGTTTCCGGCAGGAGTCAGCACGACTTGCGAACGGAGCAAGTGATAGAAGAACTGACTGAAGAGCAGACGACCTTCAGGAGCAATGAGGTCCGTCAAATCACCGAGCGTCGGTTCGAGCCGCGCTCGGTTGGCCGACGACGCCTGCAAGCCACCCCAGAACGAGAATTGATTTCCGGATTGGCGCAATTCCCGCAGCCACTCGATTCGCTGGTGATAGCGTTGGGTCGAACCGACTCCGTGATAGGCGGTGCAGTTGCCGAGAAACGAGACCTCGTGTTTGCGCCGGCAGAGATCGGGATAGCGTCCGCGAAACAATCCGCGCAGGAGTTTGACGTGCCAAGTGAGCGCGGGATAACGGCGGATCGGCAGCACACCCCAACGCAGTCCAAAGTCCCAGGACTCTTCCACCCAGGGCTTGAGATACACGTCCGTCAGCGAACGCAGCCAAGACTCGGTGTCAGGCGACCAGACCGGGCCCCCCCCATCGGAGTAATCGAACAACACCGCTTGGCGAAATCGAACCCGCGCCAATTGTCGAGGATCTAAGTTCGTCGGCATCCCGATGCACAACACGTCGGTCTCGTGCACCGGGCCGCGATCGAGATCCCGCGCTTGGACCAGCTCCACCGCACCACGACCGTGAAAGATTCTGAGGAACCGCGACAAGTTCGCGCCACGTGCTCCACGCCCGCAATTCGCATCACATTGCACAATCAAAAAACGAGGCATCGCCATTTGGCAGGCCGCAAAGCCTGTCCCCGGAATCACTCGGACGGGAGAAGCGCGCGGATGGTCTAGCTCCCCGAAAAACGTGTCAATCCCGCTTCTGAGATGCGATCCGCCGGGGTGCAAAACAGCAATTCCACCGGCAGGGGTCAGGTGTTCTGATTTCTGTTTTGGCCGTCGAATTGCCGTCGATGGTCTTCGCCTGACAGTCTTCCAATCCACACTTGGTTCCGTTTGCGACGCCAAAACAGAAATCAGAACACCTGACCCCTCGTCTGTTCCGTTGCAATGAAATGGAGCGGTGATGCTTCGCAACGTGGGTCAAGAAATTTGTGGCGTCTTGGCAACGTCGCATCAGCGAGTCGCGAACACGATGCGTGTTGAGAAACTTGAACTCTGATCGAAGTTTACGACAAGAGCGTTTAACAAAATCGAGTTTGGCACGCGGGCCGCCTTGAGACTGCTCGTCATTCGACGACCAGCATCTCAACTCGACCTCAAACTTTCAGGGAGCCAAACATGTCCGACTCAGCCGCCCGCACGACCACGACCACCCGTTTCAAGATCACCCGTTTGGAAGACCGCATCGTCCCCAGCTCGATTTGGGCGAGCATCGGCGACTGCGATAACAACAGCGATCGCGGTGGCAGCTCGAAGAAGCACGGCTCGTCGAAAAAGAAACACGGTTCGTCGAAGAAGAAGCACGGCAGCTCCAAGAAGTGCAAGAACGGTAGCTCCAAGAAGAGCAAGCACAGCAGCCACAAGAAGCACGGCTCGTCCAAGAAGCACGGCAGCTCCAAGAAGGGCTACAAGAACGTCAAGTGCAAGAAGTAACCATCTCCGAGATGGCGATCGTCGGACAATTCGACGGAGCCGCTCGCAAATCTCAATCGCATTTTCGGTGGTGAGTTTTGACTTCGAGTCGAAACTCACCACTTTTTTTTGCGCGGATGACGCTCGTCCGCTTGCGGCAGTCGTAGGGGTTCTGCGGGCGTTGATGACCTGACGCGGATGCCGGAATTCGGATTCTTTCGGCAAGTCTCCGGCATCGCGGAATCCAAGTCCTAGAGTTCCGCAGTCGTTGTGAAAAATCCACAAGGGTCACAATCGGAGCGTTGGCATGGCCACGGCGATGAAAGCAAAGAAGAAGACAACCAAGAAACAAAGCCGAGCGGCGGCCAAGCCCAAGAGTAGTCGCGACGAGTGCCCGCACTGCCGTGGCGGATCGGAAACGTTTCGCTACATGAAGAACATTTACCGGTTCGATGTCGACAAGGCTCGGCAATTGACCAGCGATGGCCGGCAGCCGGTCGAGCTGGAACCGGACGACGTTGAATTCAGTGTCGATAACTCGCGCATCTATCCACAGCACGTCCAACATGTGAACCCGGAATTTCCCGGCATCATCGCTCACATCTGGTATCCCGAAGCGGACGGCAACATTCTGCACGGCCATGTGCTGATCGACGGGCATCATCGAGCCGCTCGCTGTCTGGAACTGGGGCGGCCATTCATGGTGCATCTGCTCTCCGAAGAGGAGAGCCGCGAAGTGCTGCTGGATGGTCCGAACATCGAGGGGATGCTTTCAAATCTCAAATCTCAAATCTCAGATCTCACAGCTCAGGTTTGAAATCTCAGATCGAAATCATGTCCACGAGCACCGCGACATTGCCGAAGCTGCGCAGCGATGCCGTCGTGCAGCGGCTGTCCGACGAGGACTTCGTCGTCAAACTTCCGGCCGAGCGTCAGTACTTCAGCGTCGGTGCCGGTGAAGCGTTTCTGCTGAAACAGTTCGACGGCATTGCCACGATCGACTCGCTGCTGGCCGCGTTCGAGAAAGAGTTCCGCGAAGAGATCTCCGCACGCGACGTTGATGACTTCATCGAGATCGCCAAGGCTCGCAAGCTGCTGGAATCGTCCCCGTCGAATGCCGACGCCACACCCTCTGCGTTGGCGAAACAGCTCGCGGATGACGACGACGATGAGGATGTCACCCCCAACCAGCGGCAGAGCCTGCTCTTTTACCGCGTGCAGTTGTTCGATCCGGATCGCACATTCGCGTGGCTGGAGCCGCAGATGCGTTGGGTCTGGACCCGGGCGTTCGCGGCGGTGTCGAGCGCGGCCATGTGTTTCGCGCTGCTGATTCTGACCAGCAATTGGCAGGACGTGACCACTTCGTTCTCCGAATCGTGGCGTTGGGAAACCGTGGTGCTGGCGTGGTTGGTCGTCATGGCGGCGACCGCGCTGCACGAGTGCGCTCACGGGCTGACCTGCAAACACTTCGGCGGCGAGGTTCACGACACGGGAGTCATGCTGTTGTTCTTCATGCCCTGTCTGTACTGCAACGTCTCGGATGCGTGGCTGATCCCGCAGCGGTCCAGGCGGCTGCTGATCACAGCGGCAGGGGGCTATTGCGATCTGTGTCTGTGGGCTGCGGCGGTGTTCGTCTGGCGGATGACGGTGCCCGATTGCCTGATCAACTATTTGGCGTTCGTGGTGCTGACCGTCTGCGGTGCGCGAGGGGCGATCAACTTCAACCCGCTGCTGCGACTGGATGGCTACTACCTGCTCAGCGATTGGCTGAACTTGCCCAACCTGCGGAAGCGATCGCAGGATTACCTGATGGCTCACCTACGTTGCTGGTTGTGGGGAGCGGATCGGCCAAAGAAGGAATCACGTGGCGGCGTGCTGTTCTGTTACGGCGCGATGGCGTGGCTGTTCGCCATCGGTTTTTTAGACATCGTGTTTCTGCGGATGCTCAAGTACGTCAGCAACGAGTTCGGCCTGTTGGGGGTGGTCTCCACAAGCCTGCTGATGGTGATCGCGTTCAAGCGAGTGTTTCGAGGTTTCTTCAAAAGCGAGTGCATGGCCATGATCAAGACAAGACACAAGCGGACATTGGCGTGGTTGCTGGGAGGCGCGGCGATTCCCGCTGTGCTCTTCATCGTGCCGGTGAAGCACTACGCCACCGGCGACTTCGAGGTGCGGCCCGGAGACCGCCACGAAATCCACGCGCCGGTCACCGGCTTCATCAGTCGCATCCTGATTGAAGAGGGGAGCCGCGTCAAAAAAGGTGATCCGCTGGTGCAGCTCAAGTCACCCGATTTGGAGACGCAAATTTCAACGAAGGAAGCCGAACTGCGCGGCGTCGAGGCGAATCTCGGCAAGCTGCGACTCGGCCCACGACCGGAGCAACTCACCGCGATGCGCGACAAAGCGGCGCGGTTGCGGAATTGGGTGAAGCTCGGCCATCAGGAACTCGAACGCGCTCGCGAAGCCTACAAGCAAGAGTTGCAGGCGATCGACCAACGCATCGAGCGGACGAAGACCCAATGGGAGTTCGCGAAGCAGAACTACGCCGAATCCGAAAAGCTGTTTCGCCTGAAGGCTCTGGCCGGAGTGCAACTCAAGTCCGAGCAACTGCAACTCTCGGTGCTCAGCTCACAGATCGCCGAAGCCGAAGCCGACCGCCGCGTGAAGGAGGCCAACGGCCTGCGCAACGTCGAGGCCGAAATCTCGCGCCGCGAACAGGAGCTCGCCGACGTCGAAAGCCAGTTGGATCTGCTGCAAGCCGGCACACGCCCCGAAGAGATCGCCGCCGAAGTCGCTCGCCAAGAACAACTGCAAGAACAACTGCGGTTCTTCAACTCGCAAAAAGAAAAGCTCATCGTTCGTTCGTCCGTCAGCGGAGTCGTCGCGACGCCCCGCATGCACGAGAAGATCGGCCAGTTGGCAACTCAAGGGCTGACGATTTGCGCCATCGAAAACGGTTCCACCTCGCGCGTCGAAATCGCCGTCGGCGAGGATGACGTGCTCGGAGTCTCTTCGGGCCAGCAGGTGATCTTGAAGGCGCGGGCATTGCCGTTCGACACCTTTGAAGCCACGGTCGAACACATCGCCACCGCCGCCACACAGCAATCACCGAAACAGCGCAACGTGCTCGTCGTGCATTGCGAACTCAACAACCAAGACGGCCGCCTGCACTCCGGCATGACCGGCTTCGGCCGCATCTTCCGAGGCAACCGCACGCTCGGAAACGTGATGCTGTCCAAAGCAATGCGCTACCTGCGCACCGAATTCTGGTGGTGAGCCAGCACAGTGCTCGAATTCGCGCTCTTGCCTTGAGCAGTGACTTCGGGCCGACACGAATGCGACCGCAATCAGAAGCTCGGCTTTTTAGAATGCCGAGCTTCTTCACGCCGCTGGTTTGCCACTCGTTGCGAACAAGCATCCGATGATGCGAATTGACAACGTCGAATTGGCTCTTGAGTTCCGATCAACAGGCTTACGCCCACACGCGAATGCGCATTCGTTGAGTTCATTCGCGCTTCCTCGGAAAAAATCCTTCGCGTTCTGAAAACGCGAGCTAGGTTCTGCAAGAGCGATCGTTTCTTCAGATCAACTTCCCGGTCCATTCACGGCGGTTACCTGCGTTTGGACATCACCGGGGAAGATCGACAGAGTGTGCGACCATGAGAACTCGGAGATCTCCTCCTCGACGCGGGGCTGCGGCTGTTGAGTTCGCGCTGGTGTTGCCACTGCTGTTGGTACCGTTGATGGGCGTCAACGACTTTGCCCGCGTTTATCGTTCCACTCAGGTCGTGGCGGATAGCGCTCGAATGGGTGCCATGTATCTGAGCAACCCAGACATGGCGGACAACTCGCCTTACGCGACTGTCGATGCGGCCATTCTCGCCAGCGCCAGCGACTTGAGTCCCCCACCGACCTTCACCACTCGGGACGGCATCGATGGCACTGGAAAACGTTACTACGAAGTCACCGTGACCTACACCTTCCACCCGGTCCTGACGATTCCGAAATCCGTGACGATCACGCGAACGGTTCGCGCCCGCATGTACCCAGCCGCAGTCCTGGAAAGGGAGACGTAATCTGATGCGTCTTGTCCGTCATCGACCGCCGCTGGCAGCTTGCCGAAATCCGGGCCGTCTCCGTCGTGGAGCAACCGCCGTGGAGTTTGCATTGGTCAGTCCGGTGCTCTTTCTGACCATGATTGGCCTGGTGGTCTTAGGGCTGGGAATCTTTCGCTACAACCAAGTGGCCGCATTGGCTCATGCAGGTGCCCGTTGGGCTTCGGTGCATGGCAAGAACTACGACAGCCGGAACCATCGGTCGTCCGCCGTGACCTCCACGGACCTCTACAACGAAGTCATCAAGACACGAGCCGTCGGCTTTGATCCGAGCAAGCTGACCTACAACTTAACTTGGAGCGCGGATCGGCGAACGGTCGCGGTGACGGTGAATTATCGTTGGTTGGCAGAGGCGTATTTCGGGTAAGTGATGCTCACCAGCACCTCGAACGCATTGGTTTCGAACTGACTCTGGCAGGACACAATCATGAGAAAACATCAAGATCGTCAGTTACGGGATCGAAAAGGGGCGGTGATGGTCCTCATCGCCGTCAGTTTGTTTCTCCTGATCGGCGTGACGGCATTGGCGGTTGATGCGGGCCGTCTATACCGCGAACGTCGAAATACCCAAGCAGCGGCCGACGCGGCGGCCGATGCCGCGGGTCTCGCGCTGTATGCGACCAATGAGAAATTCGGTGGGCGGGATGGCGACGGTAGCGCACGGGCCTCGGCGATAGAACTCGCCAGTGGCAATGGATACGCCCCGTCCACGGTCACCGTGAATATCCCACCGGCGTCCGGTTCCTTCGCGGGACAACTTGGTTACGCGGAAGTGATTATCAACGCCCCAATCAGCCGCACTTTCAGCTCGATCTTTGGCAAGGGGGATCTCATTGTGACCACCCGCGCCGTGGCCGGTGGGACGATCAAAGACAGTTTGGCCAGCGTCATGGTGCTCGATTCCAAACGTAAAGATTCACTCAAACTGAAGGGCAAAAACTCGGCGCTTGATGTCGCGGGTGATGTGATCGTCAACTCGACCAACAAACGCGCCGTGAAAGTGGATAAGAAATCCCAGCTCATCGCCGACCACCTGCTTGTGGCCGGAGGAATCGACAAGAAATCGAAAGGGCTGATCGACGCCACCGTCATGACGGGCGTCGAACCAACCCCTGATCCGTTGGCCTCACTTCCATCGCCTGCCAAGGGAACCGATCGAGACCCCAACCAATTCAAGACGAGCGTTGGCGGCCAGGACGTGTTCAATCTGCCGCCGGGAAAATACAAGGAATTGAAGTTCGATAATAATGACCTCATCAATCTGTCACCCGGCGAGTACTACGTCGAGGGTGAGATCTCGCTCAAAGAGTCCTGCAGCATCAACGGGAGTGGAGTGATGATCTATAGCGCGGGAAACAAAGAAGCCAAGTTTAAGACCAGCGGCAATATCACTCTGTCGCCGCCAACAACAGGAACCTACCGAGGAGTGACCTTGTTTCAACACGGCGGCTCCAAGAGCAAAATCGAGTTCAGGAACGACAAGGATCTCAATCTGTCGGGGATCATCTACGCGCCCAATTCCGAGGTCAAATTCAAGAACACTGACTTGGATTTCGACGAGGACTGGGAGTCCGAAAGCGAAGACTATGAACTCGAAGACGATGGCGGCACCAGTTTCGTCGGTTCGATAGCTGCATCGATCATCTGCCGGAAGCTGTCGATCGACAAAGGTTCGTACGTGCGACTCAGCGGAGCCGACATCAACGCGCAGCGGCCGGTTCTCGGACTGGTGGAATAGCCTGGCTGACGATCGAGTGACCGCCAATGTTTGACGCGTCGCTCGTCGGCACGACCGCTGCCGCTGGTGGCATCTGCTGGTCATCGGAGAACTGGATTTGCCACCGATCCAACAGCGTGCCCTGCGACTCCTCAATTCGGACCAGCAGCGTGTTGTAATCCGCCAGCATTTGGCTGGCCGTGCTGTACGCGGTGATGTAGGACTGCATGGCGACTTGATAGTCGTATAACGCGAGCAACAGCCAATCGTCGCCACGATTCGCGGCCGGCGGACTCGCGAAGCGAATCCGAGCCAGACGCAACCACTCCTGCGTGTACTGCACTTGGCGCATCGCGCTTTCGTAACGCTCCCACGTCGTTTGCAGTTCAGCGAGCAACCCGGCGAACTCGAACGCGACTTGCTCTTCAAAGCCGCGTAACAAGGCCAGCTCACGCATCAATTGCAGTTCCGCTGACTCGACATCGGCCTTCGCTCGGCGATTGCCCAGCGGCACCGAGAATTCCAGCCCCACGGTCTAATCGGTGTATTCGAAAGTCGATAACTGATTCAGCGAATCGTCCAACCGCGCATCCAACCCGCTGGTGCGAGTCAGTGCCCGCAAGTCGAGCTGCGGCAGCTTGCCGTTCCGAGCGGCCACCAACCGCCACTCCTGTTCCTCGCGTCGCGAGCGGCGGCGATTCAAGTCGGGACGGCGTGAGTAGGCCGTCTGCATCAGCGTCGCGACATCAAAGTTCGCTTTGAGCTGGCTAGGCGTGTCGATCGGTGTCAGCAGCGTGCCGTCGTTCGAGGGCAAACCCAGCAACTGCCGAAGGTCGTATTCGCGTTGCACCACGTTGAGCTGCGCCTGACTGCGCTGCCGCTTGAGGTTCTCCAGATTCACACTGGCTCGCGCGACGTCCATGTAAATCGACCGCTGAGACTCCAGCCGGAGTTGCTCGATCCGCACGACTTCATCGGCCAATGGCAGCACCGATTCCACCGCCTGCAACGCGATCATCGCCGCGTGCAACTTCCAATACGCATCAGTGATGCTGCGCAATTGCGCGAGCGTCACCTGAGTCACCTCCCACTGCGACTGATCGGCTCGCGCCGCCGCGATCTGAATCGGAGCGGTATTCACCTTCCAGCCACCCGCCCGCAACAACGGTTGCCGCACTTCAAACACGGTCGCCGTCGTGTAGGCCGGGTTCAAGCCACTCGGCGTTCCCTGCGGAAAGAACAAGTACCCTAGCGACGGATCGTAAGTCAGACGTGTCGTCGTCCCCCACGGCCACAACTTTTCTAAACCGGCAGCGAAGTTCGCTTCGTCGCGCCGCGTGTTCGTCGACAACCCCGGCCCGAAGAACGAGTCCGGCGGCTGATTGATCCGACTCCCGAAGTACGCCGCCGACGCGCGCGGATCGAACCGCGCCGACTCCTTGCGCAGCTCCGCATCGGCGATTGCCGGGTCCAGCGTCGTGATCGGCTCGATGCGCACCGAACCGCTCAACGTGCGGACGATCTCCGACTTGTGCAACCCCATCAGCACCGCCTGTTGCAGCGGCAACGGCCGCCGCGGTGCCGTGGCCAGATTGATCGCCGGCATCGTCGCTGGAGTCGTCGTGCCGAGCGCGTTCCAACCGGGCGCGTTCGTCGTTCCCGCTGGTGACATCATCGGCGAAGAAGCCAAAGCCACCGGCAGCGATCCGTTGGGAGGCAGTTCTTCGGTCGCGGCGGAGACCGTCGGCTTGTGACTTCGGCCGAACCAATGGGGCGTCCCCAAGTCCAAAACGCGAACGCAGCCCGAACCACCCAGCACCAATGAAAGCGCAAGGCTCGCGGCCAGGCGGCACACGTTGAGTGATCGCCCTCGGCGCATATTGAGTCGTGAGATTCAGCGAGAGGAAGAAGAATTCAGAGAGGTGGAAAGGCAGGCAGATTGGGAGAGGCTCGAAAGGAGCGGGATGGTAGCCGTCATGGCGAAATCCCGGCAACGGGAGTTCTGTCGATGGAACGCTGGCCGATGCACTGCACCGAGCCGTTCGCTCACAGCGAATTCAGAACCCGCGTCATTGAATCATTTCTTGCACGGATTGAAGGTCCGGACTTCGGGCGGGAAATCGGCCGTGTTGCGAGTCACGATCGTCAGGTCGTGAAACAGTGCCGTCGCGGCCAGCAGGGAGTCGATCACAGGCCAGCGACGGCCCTGAGCTTCGTGAGTTCCGCACAACTGCCCCCAAGTCTTCAGAACTTCGCGGCTCAGTGGCAGCAAGCGGTCGTCGAACGTCTCCTCCACTTCCGTGATCCAAGCCAGAATACGTTTTCGCTTTGGGCCCACTGGCAGGAAGAACGCTCCTTTGGTCAATTCACCGATCGTCAATTCAGAAATCGCCGCGCCGGCTTCGTGCTGAACCAGGTAAGCGTCCGGCGGAATGCGTTCTTGGTGGCAGTGGTAAGCTGATGCGGTTGGTTTGAGACCCGCAATCAGGAGAGCTGTCATGGGGCGTGAGACGGTGGAAGCTCGTTGGCGCGAGCGAATGCGGCGTTGGCGGAGTTCGGGGC
>CAMDDX010000188.1 GCA_945893075.1 Planctomyces sp. SH-PL62
CAAGCCACGGATTACTACCGCCGCCACTTGCTGCTGCACGAGGCGACGCATGCTTTCATGTGGGCCATCCCGAATCTCAAAGTTCCGAATGCCTACCTGGAGGGGATGGCCGAGTACTTCGGTACGCATCAAGTGATCAGCGGCAAATTGCAGGTGCGATTGATGCCGTTCAATCTCGCGGATTTTCGTGGCCACGAACGGTTGTTCCTGATGAGGCGGGACGTGAAGGAGCGCGGCAGTCCTGAGTTGTTCGACATCATTGACTGGAAGCCGGCGACCTTTCAGTCCGTCAACGAGTCCTACGCCTGGGCTTGGGGCCAAAGCATTTTCTTTGAGGAGAACCCACGCACGCGAAAACGGTTTCGCAAGCTGGCGACATCGCTGGCCAATCCGATCGCGTGGCGCACGTTCGAGTTGGAATTGAAACCCGATCTGCCGGAGATCGTCACGGAGTGGAATCTGTTCGCGGCGGACGCTTGGGAAGGCTTCGACTTCCAGCGTTCAGCCATCGAGTTCCACGAGGGCCAGCGGCTGACAAAGCCAGAACGAATGGAAATCCGCGCGGATCGAAGTTGGCAATCGAGCCGCGTGCTAGTTGAAAAAGGAGTGCGATATGAGCTTGTCGCGACTGGCCAGTTCACGCTGGCCGAGAAACCAAAGCCGTGGGTCAGTGAGGCGGACGGCATCACGTACCGCTATCACAACGGTCGGCCGTTGGGGCAATTGCTGGCGACGGTTCGGCCGGCGATGAAGGTCGACGACGAACGCGAGCCGATGCTCGATGTGAAACCGCTCGGCAATAAGTCGGTGTTCGAGGCACCGCGCTCCGGAACGCTTTACTTGCGGCTCAACGATCATCCCGGCGAGCTGGCGGACAATCGCGGCAGCGTGACGGTTGAGATTCGCGCGGCGGAATAGTCCGGAATAGTCCGTAGCCGCACTCGCCAGAGTTCGGGCGGCCCGCGTTCTGGCGAACGCGGCTACCATTATTTCTTGGGCGGCAGCGCTTCAAAGACTTTTGGCACTTCGGTCTCGTTGATCGAGAGATAGCCTTTGCTGAACTTCGCCTTCACACCGTCAGACACAACGACGGTGATGTCGGCGTCGGGGTTGATGCCCAAGTTGTTGGGGCCGGTCTTTTCGCCGGGGAAGACGGACCACGCGGTACGTTCCGTCTTCAGCGATCCGAACGCCTTCGGCAAATAGTCTTTTGACTTGGCAGCATCGTCGGTCAGCCAGACGGCGACGATGTCCACATCGGTTCGGTCGGCTTTGAGTTTGTCGTCGAGCACCGTGATGAACCGCGCCATTGGCCGAGAGAATTTGTCGGCCAACACGAACACGAAGATGGTCGGCTTATCTTTGCGTTCGGTGACGAAGTCCAGTTCTTTGCCGGACGACTCGCCAGCGACGACGACGACTTTGAACTTCTCGACGGCGTTCCCTTCACCCGGCCCGGAGGCAACGTCGGCCCAAGCGGGCGCGGAACTCAGTACGACTGCGATCACAAGTGCAACGTATCGACGCATGGCAGGTCTCCTGAAATCACGTTGGGGGCGAGCGGCCTCACAGCACCTCGACTCGATGGCTGCGGATGGGCGGGCAGCATAACCGCCACAACCGGATGTCTCGACTTTCAACCGGATCGCGATCTCGCGGGTTGACGGAATTTGGGATCAGGCTTGAGGCAGACTGGCTGAGTGCCAATAATGCCACACATCGAACGCAGCCGATATGAACTTGGCTGATCAACGCCTTCCCAACCTGCCTCGCGGCGAACTTCCCGGTTCGTCCATCACTGCCCACCAACTGCGGAGAGCGATCATGTTGAAGATTGATGCCGGCTCTGCTCCGAACCCGTATTGCGATGGCCTGACTCGTCGCAGCTTCGTCCAACTGGGAGTCGCCGGTATGGCGAGCGCCGGATTGGCCGATGTCATGCGAGCCAAGTCGATGTCCGCCGAGTCGCGCAGTAAGAAGGAGACGTCGGCCATTCTCATCTGGCTGGATGGAGGTCCAAGTCACTTGGACCTGTATGACATGAAGCCGGACGCTCCTTCGGAAGTGCGTGGTCTCTGGCGACCGATCCGCACTAATGTCGAAGGGATCGAAGTCACCGAATTGTTCCCGAAACAAGCGAAAGTTGCTGACAAGTTTTCGATCGTGCGTTCGCTGCATCACGACACTGGCGACCACTTCGCTGGCGGGCATCGGATGCTGACGACGAAGGACATGAACGTCTCCGGTGCGCAGAACGCCGGCAAGTTTCCCGGCCTGGGTTCGATCATCGCTCGCGAGTGTGGCTCGCGGCATCCGTCGATGCCCAGTTACGTCGCGGTGCCGTATGCCGCCAGCATTGGACTTGTCCCCGGCTACTTCGGCGGCAATTTCCTTGGCGTGCAGTACGACCCGTTCCAACCGGGTGGCGATCCGAATCAAGCGAACTATCAGGTGCAGAATCTGAATCTCGCGCCGGGCATGAATGTCGATCGCTTGGAAAGCCGTCGCGAGCTGAATCGCACGCTCGATCAAATTCCGCGCACGGTTGAGCGTCGTGGCTTGTTCACGGCGATGGACCAATTCGATCGGGACGCGTTCGAGTTTGTCTCCGGAGCGCGCGCCCGTAAGGCGTTTGACATCGGCTTGGAAGACCCGCGGCTGCGCGATCGGTACGGCCGGCAGAATTGGGGACAGAGTACGTTGCTGGCTCGGCGATTGGTCGAAGCCGGTTCGACGTTTGTGACGGTTCATTTCGGCGGCTGGGACCATCACTGGAACTTGAAAGAGGGCATGGACAACTACTTGCCGATGGTCGATTCGGCGGTGTCATCGCTGCTGACCGATCTCGACGAGCGCGGGATGCTCGATACGACGCTCGTGATTCTGTGCGGTGAGTTCAGCCGCACGCCGAAGATGAACGACGGCGGCAATGGCGGTCCGGCTGGCAGCATGGGTACGCCCGGCCGCGATCATTGGGGCAACTCGATGTTCTGCCTGCTTGCAGGTGGCGGCATCAAGAACGGCCAGATCGTTGGTTCGACCGACAAGCACGGAACTCGCCCCGCGACCCGCGCGGTCCAGCCGACGCACATTCATTCGACGATCTACAACTGCCTCGGTATCGACCCGCATCTGTCGGTGATCGATCACGCAGGCCGGCCGAATCCGGTGCTCGACGATCCGACGCCGATCCACGAGTTGCTGGCGTAGAGCGCTCGTAGCGACCGCATTCATGCGGTCGAACCATGACGCTCGGATGATCGAGACACGATCTGATAAACCGGGTCACTACGAGCGCCGAGCGGTGCATTACCACGCGATGACTTCGATGATGCTGCCGGCTTCGTAGGTTTGATCGCCGATGGAAAACAGCGCCATCGAGTTCGCGGCCACGGTCGCTCGCAGGTCGCTCGAACCGACCCACGGGACAGCGGTGACGGTCGGGCCGCCATCGTGCCACTCCAACCGCGCGGGTTGATAGGTTGGCCGTTCCCCTTTCGTCGTGTGAGGCTGCGTGAGTCGCGCTTTCACTCTTGTTAATTCAGCGAGTGAAAAACCCATCAAGCGACGGAGCGCGGGTCGCACAAAGAGTTCAAAGCAGACCATGCTGCTGACGGGATTGCCCGGCAGGCCGAAGACCAACGTGCGTGCGGTCGGCGAGTTTTCGAGCACTCCAAACCACACCGGCTTGCCCGGCTTGACGTTGACCTTGTGAAAAACTTGCCGCACTCCGGCGGCTGATAACTCGGAAGGGACAAAATCTTTGTCGCCCATCGAGACTCCGCCGCTGAGCACCAGCACATCGGCTTGCAGTCCGACGTCGATTCGCTGTCGCAAGTGAGCGCGTTCATCGCGAGCGATTCCCAGCGGCACCGGATCAGCTCCCGCGCGGCGAATCTGCGCGCAGAGCATCGACTCATTCGAGTTCCGAATCTGTCCCGGTCCCGGCGTCTGTTCGATCGGCACCAGTTCATCGCCTGTCGCCAACACGGCGACTCGCGGTCGTCGCCTCGCGAGTACGAGCGCGCGGCCCCATTCGGCGAGCGCTCCCAATTCTTGCGGCCGCAATTCAGATCCCGCGGCAACGACCAGATCGCCGCTGCGCGTCGACATTCCCTGTCGCAAGATGTTCGTCCCCGGCTTCCAGCTCGCGACCTTGTTCGGAATTGAAACGAGCGTCTGGCCTGCCGCGTCGGCTTGTGACGAAGTGAACTCGACCGGCACCACGACGTCCGCCCCAACCGGCAGCGGCGCGCCGGTCATGATCTGAATCGCCGCCGGCTGATCGAGCACTCGCGTGGGAATCTGCCCAGCGGAAACGATCTCGATTACGGGGAGTGATGTCGCGCAGTCCGCGAGTCGCAACGCGAATCCATCGACCAGTGATTTGTCGAACGGCGGCGAATCCGCATCGGCGTGAATGTCTTCGGCCAGCACGAGGCCCAGCGCGTCCGGCAACAGGATCGCTTGTGGCTCAAACGGCGAGGCTTCTCGCAGAACGGCGGCCACAGCTTCAGAGACTTCGATCATGATTGGCGGCACTCGCGGAAGGAAAGGTTCTCGTGCATGGGTCGTCTCGACGATCAGTTCGTGCCGCTAATCAGTTTCGATGCACGCGCCGGCGAAGTGTACCAAGCACGGTCAGGCCCCAGGCGATCGGCACCCAGATGCCGAGCGAGAAAAGATCGACACCGGTGTGAGTCGCCTGCGCCGCTGCAAACCCGATGAGGACGCTCAGCAGCAGCACTCCTTGCGAGACCCACCACGATGCGCGGTCGCGGCTGCTCAATCCGCCGGCGATTCCCAGCGCAAACAACACGGCCGCGAAGTCCCACAGGGGTCGCCATGTCGCCAGCTCAGCTTGCATGACCTGCCTCCGCTTCCGCGAACTTGGGAAGTGATCGTTGCCACGCGGATGTGGCCACAACGAGGAGCAACACACCCAAGCCCAGCGCGACACGTTGCTCGTGCGACGCAGCGTTTGACACGCGCATGCTGGAGTCGGCAGCGCCCTGCTTCGCGGTCCAATCGGTGCGTTCCCAGGCATCGCGGAGCGCGGTGGATCGCGGCCAGGCGGAGTATCGTGGACTGCGTGTCTGACGCTGGGTTTCGTTCTCGACGACATGCTGCCAAGTCCCCAGCAACAGCAGCAGCAACGCCGCAGAGACGCAGAACACGAGCGCGGGTTCACGAGGCTGCTCGACCGCCTCATCGTCCGAAATCGCGGCGCTGGCTGTTCGCTTCGAGATCCACATCGTCAGCGCGAGACCGCTCGTCAACAGCGCGAGCACCAGCAATGCCCACTCCCAAGCAGCAGCGATGCAGAGCGCGACGGCCCCGCAGACGGCCGCGATGGCGAAGTGCCAAACTCGATCGGTGTGTGCTCCCCCGATCACGGCTTTCACGGCTGCGACCAGCCCGATGCCGCACATCACCGTGAGTGTGCCGCTGCTCCACAGGTTCGGACGCGAATCGGACGGCAACGACGTCACTGCATCAATCCAGCGATAGAGCAGCAGGCTCACGGCAACGCCCAGCCACAGATGGCCGATGACACTGAGTCGCCGATCGCGATCGCCGTTCGTGGTCTCGGCGCAAGCCAAGCGCAGTAACCAGACCGCCACAGCACCGCTGCCGACGATGGCCGCCGAAATTTCATCGAACAACGGCTCGCCCATCGTCGCGACCTCTGAGTTTGCTTCGGAACCATCCGAAGTCAGAGGCCGGTCTACAGGAGCTGGCTCGGATTCTCAACCCCTCGCGCGGCCCTGGACGAAATGATTCGGACAGTCGTTGAACCGTTCATCGCTGAGCCGCAACCCAATGTAGGGTGGGACAAGCTCGCTTCGAGCGCCGGCCCACCAGAAACCGGCACACGAGACTGCGGTGGGCCGGCGCTCGAAGCGAGCTTGTCCCACCCTACGAAATGCTCGCTGCCCGACAAGAAGATGAAACCAAGTTTCAAAATCACTGCTAGGTTACGACAGCACCGCGGTCGTCTCGGCTTCGCTCCATTGGTCGAGTTCCTCTTGGAGTTGTCGCAGTTCCTCGCACAGTGATTGACAAGTGGCATCGACGTCGGCGAGGTCTCCCGTGCGGCCGAGCACTTCCAGTCGCAGAGCCGTCGCGACTGTCTCGTTCATGCCGAAGTTCCCAGCCGAGGCTTTCAGCCGATGAGCGGTCCGCTCGATCGCTTTGGCGTCGCGGCGTTGTACCGCGATTTGCACATCGACGAGCAGCTTCGGGGATGCCTCCAGGAACAATTCGATCAGCTCGGTGACGAGTTCCAAATCGTCTCCCAAACGATTCAGCATTTCGCCGTGGTTGAGGACTTCCCTGCGGCTCGGTTTTGAGGCGACCAGCTTGGCGGTGGAAGACATGCCAGGTGTGTGCTCCGTTCGACGATCGTTGTTCGTGGCATTGTCTTCGACGATCAAGCCCGGCAGTCCGCGCAGAGACGCCGAGGGTTGCCGAGCGACTCGCGTCGACGGCTTTGCCGACAGCGGGAATCGCATGGTGAAGTGGAACGTGCTGCCGCGCCCCGGTTCGCTTTCGACCCAGATGCGTCCGCCTATCAGTTCGACCAACTGCGACGAGATCGTCAGCCCCATCCCGGTGCCGCCAAATCTGCGCGTGGTCGAGCCATCCGCCTGCTCAAACGAATGGAAGATGAACTGCAACTTGTCGGCAGGAATGCCGATTCCAGTGTCGGTCACGCTGAAGTGCAGCAGCACGTCCTCGGTGCCCCGCGATTCAGTTCGCACGCGCACCACCACTTCTCCCTCATCGGTGAACTTGATCGCATTGCCGGCGAGGTTCATCACGACCTGCCGCAACCGATCCGGATCACCGATCAACATGTCGGGCACCTCAAGAGAAATGTGCCCGACCAATTCGAGTCCCTTTTGATGCGCCCGCAGTCCGAGCGTCTGGATGGCATCACCTAGGCAGTCGCTGACGCTGAAGTCGAGCAACTCCAGCGGCAGCTTGCCTGATTCGATCTTCGAGAAGTCGAGCATGTCATTGAAGTCCGACGGCATCGCGTTGGCCGATGAGTTGACGAGTTCGAGCCAAACCACTCAGCGCCAGAGATTGGCCCTCTCTGAAAGAGATATCTCACCTTTTTGCCACCTGTGGTGTTAGAAGCAAAGCTTCTGGTGGAACTCAGGGTTTTCCTGAGTTCGGCCGCACCGATAATTCATGCTGGCCCAGCACTAATCATCGCCGCCAGATGCGACCAGCCATGCTGTGCGGTTCTCCGCGAGCAGGTTGGGAAAGCCGCTCAGTCGCCATTCCTAAGATTAGCCGCGCGGCGCTAGCCCCGGTTCATGCCGTGTAACCGGGGCTAGCGCCACGCGGCTTAATTCCTGTGACACGGATCAGTTGCCATTCGACTTGGACTCGAAGCGGTAGGACTCCAGCCGGGAGTTGCCCTTCTCCAGAACCGCGGAACGATCGACCGCCAGCAGGTGTTGATCGAAGAAGTCGATGGTGTATTTCGTCATCAGTTCCGCGTTCCCATCGGCCACACATTCCTTGGTCGTTTTGCCGAGGCTGATGAGGTTCGTCCAACCGAAATGCGTTTCGTTCTTCAGCACGAGCAGCACCTTCGGACCACTTAGCTTCCGATAGACCGGCGTGAGGAACGGCGTGATGCCGACGTCGAGCGTGCCCCCTTGCAGCATCACGGGGATGCTGACGTTGCCGGCGTCACCCTGGCTGATAAACGGATGCGCGTAAGGGGACAGCAGCACGGCTGCTTTGAGTCGCGGCTCCTTCCACGATTTCCAACCTCCGGCCAATCCCAACATGGTGTAGCCGCCGAGCGAATGTCCCATGCCGCCGATCAACGATTCGTCGATGTGCCCCGACCAGTCGGAGTCGGCAGTCATATTCCACTTGAGCATCTGGTTCAGCAACGCCGTGATATCTTCGTGCCGATCGCGAAATTTGTCGTCGGTCCAATTCTTGTAGTCGCCAAAGTTTGGCACTTCCCGTTTCCCTTGGCCTCGCGTCCCCAGCGAGTCCGCATGATTCATGGCCGCCACGATGTAACCGGCTCGCGCGCACGCCTCCGTCAGAAAGATGGACTGGTCCGAAGTTCCCAGAAACCCGTGCGAGAACAGCAGCAACGGATGCTCGCCCGGAGCCACCGCCGCTCCCTCTTTCGCGAACCCCGCTTGGCCGTTGATGTTCAACGGGCCTTTGTATTCGTAGCGTTGTTCTGGCTCCTGCGTCGGATACCACAGATCCAATTGCCGAGTCCTCTGCTCGCCCGCCGCATTCGCAAACTTGAAGTCTTGACGCCGGTATCCGACCTGATGTGGCCGATCCGCCACGAGAGCCGCAGTCATCTCCCGTTTTTTCGTATCAGCTTGAGTTCCCTGCTGTGCCTGCGCTGTGCTGACGATTCCGCAAAACAAGAGACCGCCGCCGATCACGAGCCAGTGAAGTCTCTGTGATCTGCGTGCCAGTCGTGCTGCTTCCGATTGTCGAAGTGAATCGCTCATGAATGACCTCCCAACGTAGCCGTCATCGCTCCGCGTGACGAGCCGAACGCGATACCGACGCCGTTTGGCCAATCGGCTCATCACACAGAGTGTGCCAACTACTCTTTTTCAAATCGAGCAGTAAGCTGGTCGCCTCGCCGCTCAAATGAATGGGAACCCGCTGTGACCACAGAGACGCAGGCCCGACAATCCGTCAGCGACGCCGATGCACTGGCGCGCGAGAACGGCGTGCTCTGGACCCTGTGGCTGACGTATGGGGCGTTCTATTTCTGCCGGACGAATCTCTCAGCGGCCGTGCCCGGCATGAATTCGCCGGTGAGCGCCGGCGGGTTGGGACTTACTGGCGAACAAACCGGCTGGATACTGGCATCGTTGAAGATTGCCTATGGCTTGGGTCAGTTGCTCAACGGGCAGTTGTCCGAACGGATTTCGCCGCGCGTACTGCTTGCGATCGGGATGTTTTGTTCGGCAGGACTCAACGTGCTGTTTGGGTTCAGCGAGGGCTTCTTCTTTCTGGTCTTCGTGTGGGCAACGAACGGATTCTGCCAGTCATTGGGCTGGACTCCGTGCGTGCGCGTGATGGCGAATTGGGTGCCGGTCCCGCGACGCGGGCATGCCGTCGGTTTGATTGGCACCGGCTATCAAATCACGCAGGGCCTTACGTACTTGATCGCCGGGCAAGCGGCCGAGCATCTTGGTTGGCGCGGTGCGCTGTATGCCCCCGCCATTCTGCTGGCGCTGACGGGTGTGTTCATGTTGGTCTTTCTGCGCGAAGCTCCAGAGGCAGATCAGCCGAACTCACAGGGCGATTTGCTCGCGGTGACTCAAGCATCGAGACGCAAAATGCCACTGACCGAGAGTCTGTATTGGACGCTCTACAACCCAGCGTTGTGGCTGTTGGGGCTGTCGCTGGGATTGCTCAACGCCTGCCGCTACGGGTTCACCGATTGGGGCGTAAAGCATCTCGTGGACACGCAGAAGATCGGAGTCGGCAAAGCGACGTTGCAGTTCTTCGTAATCGCAATCGGCGCGACGGCGGGATCGTACTTGGCCGGCTGGGCAACCGATCGTTTCTTCGGCAGCCGCCGCGCGCCGGTGGTTTGTTTGTTGATGGTGCTGCTCGGTGCCTTGTCGCCGGTCTACGGATACGTCGCCGGTCAAAGCGTGGTGGGCACAATGGTGGTGTTGGTCGTCATCGGCTTTTGCATCTTTGGTCCGCAAGTGTTACTGGTCGGCACGGCTCCCGCTGACTTAGCTCATCGGGACACCTCTGCGGCGGCGGCCGGATTCGTGAACTTCCTGGGCTACATGGGAGCCGCGACCGGCGATGTCGTGACGGGGCATTTTTCGTCGGCGTCTCAAGGAGGCTGGCGAATCGTCATCTTCATTTGGGCAGGCTGGGCATTTCTCGGAGCTGCCATTACGGGCCTGCTATGGAACACGACGACTCGCAAAATCCGAGTCATGTCTGGTCTCGTTCCGAAGTTGGGAGCCATTGCGACACTGAGCATCGCCTGCTGCGCGATCCATACTGGCGAGCAACCTTTGGAATTGCGTGTGGCGACTTACTTATGTTTTCTCTTCTTGGGATGGTCCTATGTGGACCGTTGGTTCGCGGGCCTAACGATGATCGTGTCCGCGGCCGGAGTGCTGACGGTCTTTATTGGCTATGTGCTATCGAATTCGGGAATTACTTGGAATGAAAGCACGGCGATGGTCGCCTACGGGTTGACGATCGTGGCCGCGCTGATGGTGTTGGTCGAACAGAAGGAGAAACCATGCGAGTCATTGTCATCGCCGCCGGACGCGGCCGACGCTTGATGCCTACGACGGCCGACGCGCCCAAATGCTTCGCCGAAGTCGAAGGCCAACGCCTGCTCGATTGGGCGTTGGATGCGTTCCGCGCGAACGGCCTGAACGACATCGCCTTCATCGGCGGATATCAAATCGAGAAGGTCCGCGCGGACTATCCGCAGTTCACGTTCCGCCACAACGCCGATTGGGAGCACAACAACATCCTGGTCTCGCTGTTTCACGCCGAAGACTTGATGGATGAGCCGTTTCTCTGCTGCTACAGCGATGTGTTATTCAACGCGGACATCATCGCACGGCTCGCCGCCGCCCCCGGCGACATGGTGCTGGGCGTCGATACCGCCTGGCTGACGCGCTACGAACATCGCACCGAGCATCCGCCCGACGACGCCGAGAAAGTCACCGTCGCCAACGGCTGCGTCACGCGAGTCCATCGCCAGATTCCGCCCGAAGAAGCCCACGGCGAATACATCGGCGTCGCAAAGTTCTCCGCCGCCGGAGCCGCGCGGCTGCGTCAGCACTTCCATCGTTGCCAAGAACAGTTCGCCGGCCGACCGTGGCGCGAGGCGACCGTGTTCGAGAAGGCGTACAAGATTCTGTTGTTCCAAGACATGATCGAAGCGGGGGAATGCTTCACTCACGTTGATACCCCCGGTGGCTACATCGAGGTCGATACTCAACAGGACTTCGAATATGCCCGCCAAAACTGGACCTCGAAGCATTTGAAGACATGACCGCAACTGATGAAGGTGAAAAATGGTTGGGTGAAAAATTCTGCCGCAGCCGGCCACAGGAGCTGTGCCGGCTTTTGATTCGAGAATTCACCTTTCACTTCTTCCATTTTTCACCCAGCAATTTTTCACCCTCTCGCCCGTTTTGAAAGGCGACCATGAGCAATCAACTCCTTTTTCCGACGTCGGTCATCGGCTCACTTCCTCGCCCACGATTCGTCAAGGACTTAATTGCGGACGATTGTCCGTTCGACGATTCCGAATACCGCCGCCTGATGAGCGCGGCGATTCGCACAGCCGTCGCGATGCAGGAAGCGGCTGGCTTGGATGTCGTCACCGATGGCGAATGGTGGCGGAAGTCCTACATCGGAGTGATCGCCGAACTCGCGCATGGCTTTGAGCTCAGCCTCAATCCCGCCGATGGCCGGCCGTGGACGGTCGTCGTGGATAAGCTCAGTCCGAAGCAGCCTGGTTTCATCGCGCAGGAAATCCGGTTCCTCAAACAACTGACCAACAAGCGGATCAAAGCCACGCTGCCGGCTCCGGCCCTGCTCGGCGAACGCATGTGGGATCCCGTGAAGTCCTCGAAGGCGTACCCGACGCGAGACGCCTTCGTGCAAGACTGCGTGCCGATCTTGCGACGTGAAGCCGAACTGCTGCGCGACGAAGGCGTGTCGATTCTGCAAATCGACGACCCACACTTGTGCCTGTTCGTCGATCCGGACGTTCGCAAGCAGTACGACGACGCCGACCGCGCAGCCGACTTCGCCGTGGACATGGACAACCAAGTCATCGACGGCATCGACGGTCTTAAGCTGGCCGTGCATCTCTGCCGCCGAGCCGGTGCGCGAGCACGCGGCGAAGCCGAACATCGCGGCGGATACGATCCGATCCTCAAGCAACTCGGCCGTCTGAAAGTCGGTCACATCACGATGGAGTTCACGTCACCCGGCGCGGGAGACATGTCGGTCTTTCAACGCCTGCCAGAGCACATCGAAATCGGCCTCGGCTGCGTGAGCTGTCAGCCCGGCCAAATCGACTCGGCCGAGACGATCGTGGCGCGTGTCGAAATGGCGCTGAAGTATCTCGCCCCCGAACGAATCACTCTCAACCCCGACTGCGGCTTCGCTCCCGGTTCGGCCGCCGATGTGAGCATCGACGAGGTCTACACCAAACTCCAAAACGAAGTCGCCGCCGCCCGCTGTCTCCGCGACAAGTACGGATGATTTCACACGGAGCAGAATTAGCGGAGCAGGCAAAAAAATGGGGGGCAAAAAAATGAGGAAAGGAAATCGGCAGTTGGTTGCAGAGGACATCAACCAATCCATGCCGCTCTCCTGCCTCACGTTCTCATTTTTTTGCCCCCCATTTTTTTGCCTGCTGCCGTTCTTTCCGAAGCACTCAAATCTTCGCCCGCACATCAAAGCAAAACAGCAACTCTTGATCGCGCAGGAACAATCGCCCGCCAGAGACAATCGGCGGCGTCCAGATGCGACCGCTGGGTTTGCGGAGCTTCGTCTGCTGCGGAATCCGGAACCGCCCCGATTCCTTCCAGCCTGACGTGCTGACCTCGATCAACGCGGTCGTGCCATCGCTTTCGTCGTAGCAGTACAGCCGCCCGTCGGCGCAGGTCAGCGATCCGGAGCGAAACTTTTGTCGCTCGGCCCAGACCACCTCGCCGCTCTTGAACTCTTGGCAGACCCAGCCGCGACCTTCGCCGAAGCCAAACACTTGGTCCCCCACCAGCACGACGTTGGCGTGATGGTTCGACAGATTCTTGTTGCTGTAGACCGATTCGGCTTTGAAGGTCTCGCCGTCCTGCTTCACTTGGATCAGTTCGCAGCCGTGGCCAGATCCGACGGTGACGTACACGAATGCCCCGTGAATGATTGGCGAATTGACGACCTCAGTGCCGTACGGCCGAGCCGGTCGATAGTTCCACAACAACTTGCCGTCCTTCGCGGCCACGCCGAACACGCTGCGGTTCGTGAGCACCACGTACTGCCGCACGCCACCGAACTCCGCCAGCATGGGCGACGTGTACGCGGCTTGATCGGTGATCTCGGTGCTGCGCCACAGCACCTCGCCCGTCTGCTTGTTGAGCGCAGCGACAGTCCCCTTCGGCCCGCCGGGGACGCAGATCAGTTGTTCGCCATCCACCAGCGGTGACCAAGTGAAGCCCCAGCCGAGTTTCTTCGGCCCACCGCCAATCGGATTCACCTCGGCATCGAGTTCGACCGCCAAATCTTTTCGCCAATGTTCCTGCCCAGTCGCCGTGTTGGCGCAGAGCAGGTGGCCGGTGCTGGCCAGCGCAAAGACTCGGTCGCCATCCACCGTCGGGGTCGAACTGGGGCCGGTGCTCCACGAGTTCCCCTTCCAGTCATAGGTCGGCCCCACACGAGTCGCCCACGCTTGCGAGACCGCGCCGTCTTTCACATCGCGCAGGTTCAGCGCAATCAGGAATTCGTCCTCACCGCGTCCGCCGATCGTCAGCAACTGATCGCCGACAACCGCTGAACCGGAAAGCCCGATCCCCGTGTCCGTAAACGTCCACAACAACGCCGGCCCTCCTGCCGGCCATTCCGCCAACAGCCCGCGCTCTTCCGAGACATCGTTCCGCAACGGCCCGCGATACTGTGGCCAATCGGCCCCGAAGGCAGACTCGTTTGGCACAAAGTCCATCCCAATGAAAGCGCCTTCCGGCAACACGCACAACGCGGCGAGCCATGACAACCATCTCATGTGTGACCTCATCAATAGAACGTGTGTGACTCAGAGCCGCGCCCGTCAGGAAGCGGTGTTTTCTGGACGACGGAAACCGCTCCCTGACGGTCGCGGCTCCAGGAATCGCTGCCAACATCACAACCGCTCGGCGCTGAAAAGTCACACCCACTGTGGGGCAGGTTTTCAACCTGCCAGTCTTTGCCACGCTCGCATCCAAGTGTCCGAATCACTATTTCACACTCAGGAATCGTTACTCCGTCAAATGGGTTGAGGTCGTTCATGGCATTGGTGAGTCTGCGCGAGGTGAGTTTCGGCTACGGCGGCCGGCACCTGTTGGAAAAAGTGGATCTGCAAATCGAGCGGGGTGAGCGAGTCGGCTTAGTCGGTCGCAACGGCAGCGGCAAGTCCACGCTGATGAAGCTCATCAGCGGAGAGCTGGCTGCGGACGACGGACAAGTTCTGCGCGGGCCAGGTGTCCGCATCGGCCGGCTGATTCAAGAGGTTCCGCTTGGCAGCGAGAGTTCCGTGCAAGAAGTCGTCGCGATGGGACTCACGTCGCCGACCATCGAGGGCGATTCGTCGCGACGAACCGTCGAGACGCTCGAAGATTGGGAGCTGGAACACCAAGTCGAACGTGTCCTTGAGAAAATGAGCCTCGACCCGCACGCTCAATTCGCCGCGTTGTCGTCGGGCATGAAGCGGCGCGTACTGTTGGCTCAAGCGTTGGTCAGTCAGCCCGATTTGCTGCTGCTCGACGAACCGACAAACCACTTGGACATCGAAGCCGTCGCGTGGCTGGAAGAATTCTTGATCCGTTACGGCGGCACGCTGGTCTTTGTGACGCACGACCGCGTCTTCCTGCGCAAGCTCTCGAACCGCATCATCGAAGTCGATCGCGGCCGGCTGCTCGACTGGCCGTGCGATTACACGACGTTCCTCCTACGGAAAGAATCCGCTCTCGAAGTCGAAGCTCAGCACCAAGCCCTGTTCGACAAGAAGTTGGCTCAAGAAGAAATCTGGGTCCGCACCGGAGTCAAAGCCCGCCGCACGCGCAGCGAGGCACGCATTCGCGAACTCAACAAGATGCGTGAAGAACGCCGCCAACGCAAAGATCGAGTCGGCAACGTGCGACTCCTCGTACAAGACGCCGAACGCTCCGGCCGACTGGTCATCGAAGCGAAGCAGATTGGGTTTCGTTACGTGGCGGACGCTGCCAGCGTCCCGCCCGACGCTAGCAGCGTCGGCCACGGGAACGGCCGCGACATCCTTTGCGACTTCTCAACGCTCATCCTGCGCAGTGACAAGATCGGCGTCATCGGCCCCAACGGTTCCGGCAAGAGCACGCTGTTGCGATTGCTGCTTGGCCAACTGCAACCAACAACTGGCACCGTGCGTTTGGGCACGAAACTGGAGGTCGCCTACTTCGATCAACTCCGCGAGCAACTCGACGAAAACAAAACCGCTCAGGAGAACGTCGGCGAGGGCAAACAGATGCTGGTCATCAACGGCCAGGAGCGGCATGTGCTCGGCTACCTGCAAGAGTTCTTGTTCTCGCCCGAACGAGCACGCACGCTGGTCCGCTACCTCTCCGGCGGCGAACGCAATCGGCTGATGCTGGCGAAACTGCTGACGAAGCCGTCCAACATGCTGGTCCTCGACGAACCCACCAACGACCTCGACGCCGAGACGTTGGAACTGCTCGAAGACCTGCTGATCGAATACCCCGGCACGGTCCTGCTGGTCAGCCACGATCGCGAGTTCCTCAACAACGTCGTCAGCAGCACGCTGGTCTTCGAGGGAGACGGCGTCGTCAAAGA
>CAMDDX010000189.1 GCA_945893075.1 Planctomyces sp. SH-PL62
GCGATCTGATAGGCCGCTCGCAACTCGTCGGGAATGACTCCGAAGCAAACCGTGCGAGTGACCGCCGCGCACAGGCCCTCGCGGCGACCGATCACCATCAGCGTGCAGAAGCGTTCGACCGGATCACTGCTGGGGGTCCAATGCCGGAACCGTTGCGAGATGCCATCACCGCAAACTTGCAGGCGCTCCGGGATGACCTTGTGCTTGAGCAAGCGATGCGACAACTGCCCCGCGATTTCGGCTTCCGAAATGCCGTGCTCGAAGTGGCGAGCGGTCGCTTCCACCGCGTGAGCGATTTGCAGGCCGAGTTCGCGCAGCCGTTCGCACTCCAGTGAGTTCAAAGGCAGTCGGAGGTTCAGCAACTTCTCCGAAACATCGGTCGTCCGTCCGATGCCGCTGTCGCTGGCAACGATTCGGCCGCGGCACAAATCTTCCACCAGGACGGAATGGAGTTCGTGCCACGGACGTTCTTTGAGTTGAAAGCCGAGTCCCGCCAGCGTCCCTTCAAAGATCTGTCCGGAATCAATGTTGTTGGTCAGGACCACGCGCGCTTCCGGCATCAGGAACAGCGACGCCGTGGTTTCCGAAGAGCCTTGCCGAGTGAAGTCGGCTCCGCTGGTCAGCCACGCCAGATTGCACGGCCGCTGCAACAACAGCGCGGAGCAGCGATTCTCTTTGAGAAACTGCGCGACTTGGCGGTGCTTCTGGTCGATGTCGCCGGCCCGCTCGGGACTGATCACCGGTAGTTCGCCGGAAGACTGGAACGGAGGAGGTTCGACCAAAATCGTCATGACGACTTCCCGCGCGGAACGCTTCGGGATGAGGGGATGCCGTTCAGAAGATACCAGCAGATTTTTTGAGCCGATAGGATTTTCGCTCGCGATGGTGACTCTGCTATGTCATCTCGGCCGATTCTGCCGGTCGGCAACGCAACTTAAGTGGGTGCGATGATGAGCCGGAACGCGCTAGCGTCCGGTTTTTCGTTGAGTTCCCTGTCCGAACCGGACGCTAGCGCGTTCCGGCTGATGAAAGTGTCCGCCCTCACCTTCGGCACAATCGCGACAATCCGTAAAGTCTGCCAAGTCTTCAGGACGATGAATGAGGATAGCCGCCGCGAATTTCGTTGGCGGGGACTCCGTGGGTGGTGTCGAGGCCATGTTGGATCACTCGCTGCCACTCGCAACCGCGTCTTGAGGAACGTCATGAAGACTGCCTTGCGACTCTCCTGCGGACTGCTGCTGATCGTCAGCGCGGTCGGCTGTCACACCTGCCAACATTCCTGCGGCGACCAAGGTTGCGCTCCTCAAGGAGGCTGCCAGCACAAGAGCTGTTTGAGCAAGCTCTTCAAGGGCAAGGGAGGCGGTGGATGCCAATCCGAATGCGGCGATGGCTGCGGCAGCATCGAAGGTGAGATGGCCTGCGACTGCGGTCGTCATCACGGACATCGCAAGTCCAAGTCGAAGTGCAAACATTGCAACGAAGCCGCGATGTACGGCTACGACAACTCGGTCGTTTACACCGGCGACGATTGGCAAGGGATGCCGCAACCAGGCATGGGCATGATGCCGATGGCTGGCGGATGCAGCGGCTGCGCCGGTGGTGCTCCGATGATGTCCATGCCATCGACCGGATGCGCTGGCTGTGGTGGATCGGGCATGTCTCCGATTCCCCATGAAGGTGGCTGTGCCTCGTGCGGTGGCAGCGGAGTTGTTCCTCAACCGCAACCGCCGATCGGTGGTGGCTGCGCAAGCTGCGGTGGCAATCATTCGGCACCCGTGCCGGCCGCACCTCCGGCAGGCGGAGGCTGTGCCAGTTGCGGAGCCGCGGCTGCGAACGAATCGTTCTACAACCCGATGGGTCCGCATCATCACCCGGCTCCGGCTCCTCCCGCTGAAGGGGGCGTGCCGAATCCATCGATCGAATCGGTTCCCGGTGGCGACAAAGGCCCGACGTCCGGTGGCGAGACAATCCAGAAAATTCAATGGGTGCCGCGACAACTGTGATCGTGTGACTGCACTCGAAATTCACCACACACCGGCAGCATTGCCGGTGTGTTTTCTTTTTTGCGCCGCTCGGTTGGCGGTTACGTTTGTCGTACGATTGCGGTGAATCGAAAACAGCAGGCGAAAAATGGAGGGCGGAAGATGAAACCCAGCAGCCCTGCAAAGTCGCGCCCGTTGCCTTCATTTTTTGCCCTCCATTTTTCGCCAGCTTGATCGCCATGACATCACCCCAAGTCATTGATCGTCTCGCTCAACGAAATCGCCCGGCCGGATCGGTCGCTGGATATCAGACCTGGTCGGACTTGCTGTTCGTGCATTGGCGAGTTCCCTCGACTGAACTTCGTCCGCTGTTGCCAGCCGAAGTTGAGATCGACGAGTGCGATGGCTCGGCCTGGGTGGGTTTGGTTCTGTTTCACATGTCGGGCGTGCGACCGTGGTGGTTTCCGGCACTGCCGAGTGTCTCAGAGTTTCACGAGACGAACGTCCGCACCTACGTGACTTGCAACGGCGAACCGGGCGTTTGGTTTCTCAGCTTAGACGCCGCGAAGTCGCTGGCGGTCCGAGTCGCTCGCTGGCGCTGGCGGCTGAATTACTTCGTCTCGGACATGTCGATCTCGCGGCACGAATCGTTGATCGAGTACCGCAGTCGGCGGTTGTGGCCCGATCCGATCCCCGCCAACGCGGACGTCGCGAGCGAGATCGGCGATTGGCTGCCCGGTGGCGGACCGCACGGCGAAGCGGCACCGGGAACGTTGGAGTTCTTTCTGGCCGAACGGTACTTGCTCTTCACCGAGTTGGCACCGGGTCGGATCGCGCGCGGTCAGGTGCATCATTCGCCGTACCCGCTCAAGACGGCGACGCTGTTGCGCTGCGATCAATCGCTGGTCTCGGCCAGCGGAATCAACGTCACGAATCCGCCGGCTCACGTCCTCTTCAGTCCGGGCGTGTCCGTGGACATCTTCCCGCTGCGAGCGACCGGTTAGCTCGCCAGCAATCGTTCAAGCATCTCGGTCAGCGCTTCGAGGCCCGGCAGCGTGATCGTGTGTGGGCCGCGGAACTCCAGGAAGTTCACGTTCGCTCCAGCCTCGATCAGCAAATCGCGCAGCAAGAGTGCAGCCGCGAACGGCAGGATTGGATCTTGGCGTCCGTGGCTCTGCACGATCGGCACGCCTTTGAGCTGCGCAGCTTTCGCTCGCCACTGAACTTCGCTGACGAGCGTGCTCGACCAAAGACATAGTCCGCCGGGTGGTTCGGCCCAATTCAGCGCCGTCTCGACGGCGAGCATCGAACCTTGCGAAAAGCCGCCCAGCACAAAGCGATTGTGTGGCAAGCTCGTCTTCTGACGCACTTCGTCCAGCAGCGAAAGCAACTGATCGCGAGCCTGGTCGATCCCCTCCGGCCGGCGGTCGCGCAGGATGCGGAAGTCGCCGCTCTCGACTGCACCGACGAGTTCTTCCATGTCGATGTGCCACCACGCTCGGCCGCCGCCGTAGCCGAGTTCTTCGAGGCTCAGCGGCGCGGCGGGGAAGATCAGCTCGACCGAATCGGCCAGCGCGGGACAGAGCTTGAACAGTTCATCGCCGATCGGCACGAGATCGTGTCCCGGTGCTCCGAAGCCGTGGCAGAGCACAACCACCAACCGCGGCGGTGTCCCTTCGGGAAGCTGGGTGACGACGCGGCACTTCAGTCCGCCGTAATTCTCGAAACGCATGGCCATGAACGGTTCCTTTCGTGGGGCGGGATTGTGAGCATCCTCCGCGTCCCTTGCGAGCATCAGACAGGACCAGTGCAATGCTTAACGTGGCCGACGCAGCTTGCGTCGGTCTCACGGACGCAAGCTGCGTCCGCCACGAGAGAGGAAGACCGCTCATGGAGCGTTACGTCAGTGCGTTCGGACTGTTTGTGATGATCGGACTGGCGTGGCTGATGAGCGCCCATCGGCGGCGCGTCAACTGGCGACTGGTTGGGATGGGTCTGCTGCTGCAATTCGCGTTCGCGTGGTTGACGCTCAAGACTGCGCCGGGGCGTGAGTTGTTTGCCGCGCTGGGAGTTCTGTTCTCTAAAGTTCTGGACTTTGTGGATGCTGGCTCGGTCTTCGTCTTCGGCAAGAGCTTTCAGAATTTCTACTTCGCGTTCAAAGTGCTGCCGACGATCATTTTCTTTTCGTCGTTGATGTCGGTGCTGTACTACCTGGGCGTGATGCAGCGGATCGTGCAGGTGATGGCGTGGGTCATGCAGCGGACGATGCGCACGTCGGGAGCCGAGAGCTTGTCGGCAGCGGCGAACATCTTCGTCGGGCAGACGGAGGCTCCGCTGGTCATCCGGCCGTATGTCGCGCGGATGACGAACTCCGAACTGATGGCGATCATGGTCGGCGGCTTCGCGACGATCGCGGGGGGCGTGCTGGCGGCTTATGTCGGCATGGGAATCGACGCGGGGCATTTGATGACGGCGTCGATCATCTCCGCACCGGCCGGGCTGTTGATCGCGAAAGTGTTGCAACCGGAAGTCGATCATCCGGACACGCTGGGGCACGCCGAGACCAAGCTGCCGCAGACCAATTCCAATGTCATCGAAGCGGCGGCGGAAGGGGCCTCAGAAGGACTGAAGTTGGCGCTCAATGTGGCTGCGATGCTGATCGCGTTCCTGGGCTTGATCGCGATGCTCGATTGGATGTTGACCTCGTTGGGCCAGTTCTATTTCGGGCAGAAGTGGTCACTCTCGGCGTTGTTGGGCCACCTGTTTTCGCCACTGGCCTGGCTGATGGGCGTGCCGCGGCAGGACTGCGTGCGCGTCGGCGAGTTGCTCGGCATTCGCATGGTGGCCAACGAATTCATTGCCTACGAACAACTTGCCGAATGGAACAAGCATCCGGAACTCGGTGTGGTTTTGACGGAACGATCGCGCGTGTTGTTGACGTACGCCTTGTGCGGCTTCGCGAACTTCGGTTCGATCGGCATTCAAATCGGCGGCATCGGAGCGTTGGCTCCGGAACGTCGCGGCGACCTCGCTCGGTTGGGGTTGCGAGCGATGCTGGGGGGCACGCTGGCTTGCTTGATGACGGCGTGCGTCGCGGGCGTGCTGCTGTGAGCAGGTGCAAAACGGCATTTGTCCGGTGCCTGACCCCTGCCTTTGGGGAGGTCATGAGTGATCGAATTGGAAGAGCATCCGCAGGGAATCATCGTGCCGGTGAAGGCGCAACCCGGTGCGCGTCGCAATGGCCTGGCGGGAGAGCACGCGGGCGCATTGAAAGTGCAGGTCACACAAGCTCCCGAAGACGGTAAAGCCACCGAAGCCGTGCTGGATCTGCTGGCCTGTGTGCTGCATGTGAAGCACTCGCAAGTAAAGCTGTTGTCAGGAGCAACCTCGCGGCAGAAGCGCATCTTGATCACCGGATTGTCGCTCGCCGAGGTCGCGACACGGCTGCAAATGGAGTTGGAGAACGCATGAATTTACCGGCAGACAAAACGGACGAGCCGTTCGAGTACGAAGCTCACAGCGAGCGAGACACCGACGCGCTGGGCAAAATGCTGGCCGACGCGGCTGAGCCGGGTCTTGTTGTCGGTTTGATCGGTCCGCTCGGAGCCGGCAAGACACGCTTGGTCCGCGCGACCGCGACGGCATTGGGAGCCGATCCCAGCAGCGTCAGCAGTCCGACGTTTGTGTTGATTCAAGAATACTTCGGCCGGATTCCGGTGTATCACTTCGACACCTACCGGCTGCGCGATGTGCGCGCGTTCGCCGACCTGGGTGCGGAGGAATACTTCAGCGGCGACGGTGTCTGCTTCGTGGAGTGGGCGGACCGAGTGGCCGCAGAGTTGCCGCGCGATTTGCTCCGCATTGAAGTCATCGTGCTCGCGCCGACCGCTCGGCGATTTCGCATCACCGCCAGCGGACTTGTGTCGCAGCGAGTGCTGTCGCGGCTGAAGTAGGATGGGCACTCTTGCCCGTCCGGGGTCGGGCAATCCGCCGAAGGCGGACCAACCTACGAACCGCTGGCCAACATCGCCCGAATCGCCGCTTCCGTCACCGGACGAATGATGCCGCGTTCGGTGATGATCGCCGTGATCAACTCGGCGGGAGTGACATCGAATGCGGGGTTGTAGACGTCGATCCCCTCTGGGGCCGTCTGCCGGCCGAAGCCGTGAGTGATCTCCGTGGCCGAGCGTTCTTCGATCGGGATTTGCTCGCCGTTGGACAGTGACAGATCGAACGTGCTCGACGGTGCCGCGACGTAAAACGGAATGCCGTGCGTCTTCGCCAGACACGCGACCGAATAGGTGCCGATCTTGTTGGCCGTGTCGCCGTTGGCGGCGATGCGATCGGCTCCGACGATGACGGCCTGCACTTTGCGTTGCCGCATGACCGTCGCGGCCATCGAATCGCAAATCAACGTGACGTGTACGCCGCGCTGTGAAAGTTCCCACGCCGTCAGCCGCGCCCCTTGCAAGAGTGGCCGAGTCTCGTCGGCGAACACGCGAATCTGCTTTCCGTCCGCGACTGCCGCATAGATCACCGCCAGCGCCGTCCCGTCTCCGGCCGTGGCCAGCGCTCCGGCGTTGCAATGCGTCAGCACCGTGTCGCCGGTTGTCAGCAACTCCGCGCCGTGTCGGCCAATCGCGGCGCACATGACACGATCTTCGGCCTCGATCGCGCGAGCTTCAGTCAGTAAGGCTGCGATAACGTCCTGCGGCGACGCCGTCGGCAATCGTTCGGCGACTTTGCGTTGTCGGTCCAACGCCCAGAACAGATTCACCGCCGTCGGCCGGCTTCCGGCCAGTTGCTGAATGACGACACTCAGCCGCTCGTCAAACTTTGAACGATCCGCACTCGCCGCTTCGCGCACGCCCACCACGACTCCGTAGGCCGCCGACACGCCAATCGCGGGCGCGCCCCGCACTCGCAGCGAGCGGATTGCCTCGACGACTTGTTCCACGGAACGGCATTCGAGCGACTTCGTTTCACACGGCAACAACGTTTGATCCAGCAGGCGCAATGCACCGTCCGTTTCGCCGATCCATTCGAGGACCGGCGTTTTCGAGTCCACCAATCCGCCGCAGAGAACCTCGTTCGGCGCGGCGGAGCTTTCGGACTTTGTGGACATCGTTTGTCTCTCACTGGCCTCGCTCAGCAAAGTCCGCTGCGGCGGATTGACCGACTCAGTACGAGTCGGCGACACGATTTTGTTTATGTCGTCGCGACGGTCGTTTTTTTTTCGTTGTCGTCCTCGTCATCGAACGGCTTCGGTTTTGGGAACCAGAGGCAGATCAGGATGCCGAACTCATACAACACGATCATCGGAATCATCATCATCAACATGCTGTAAGGCTCGGCCGGTGTCAGCAGCATCGAGACCACCGTGATGACGAAGACCGAGACGCGGCGCTTCTCGCGGTAGTCCTTGATCTCGAAGATCGACAGCCGTTCGAGGAACAGCATCACCAGCGGCAACTGAAAGCTGATGCCGAACATCACCGGCAGCATGATCGCGAAGTCGATCCAATCCGCGATGCGGATTTGCGTTTGCAGATGTAAATCTTCGGAGAACTGCAACAGGAAGCCGAGCACGAACGGAAACACGCAGTAAAAACAAAACGCGGCTCCGCCGAGGAATAAACCGGAACTCATCGGCAAGTAGATGTGGATGTATTTGCGTTCGTGCGGATACAGGCCGGCCGCGACGAACAGCCACATTTGGTAGAAGACCCACGGGCTGGAGAGCACCAAGCCCGCGACGAACGAGACCTTCAGCCAGGTCATGAAGCCTTCTTGCACGGTCAGCACGATCGGCCGCTGCTGCTGTTCGACCGCGTTGCGCCACTGCGCGATTTCGGGAGCCGTGATCCGCAGCGGGACCGTTTTTTCCTCCGTCGCGGCGGGGGCATCGCTCGGCTTCCCGTCCGGTGATGGAGCTGTTGCGACCGGTTCGGGTTTCAGAGCGGGTGCGGGAAAACGCTGCGGGTCGGCGGCGTGCAATGCGGCCAGAATCTGAGACGGAGTAACTTGAACCGTGACCGTCTTGGCGTCGGGAGTTGTTTCCGGAGGCGTTTCCGGTTTTGGTTCGGCTTTGCCGTTGGCCCATTTCCAAAAGTCGTTCCAGGTTTTGGCGGCATCGAACGGCTTCGCATCTTCGCCCGTGAGGTCACCGCGCGCCCGGAGGGCGTCTTCGATCGGCTTACGGACGATGGCCATGACGTCGTCGCCGAAATACATCGTGACGCTGGTCACGAGGAACAGTCCGATGATCGCGCGCCACAAGCGGATGCGCAGCTCTTCGAGGTGTTCCCCGAAGGTCATCGTGGTGTTGTCGAACAAGTCTTTCGAGTGTTTTCGGGACATGGCAACTCTCCGAGAAAGGCCGAGGAGTCACGGGTCGGTACGCGAGCGGGGCAACAACGGCAACGTCGCTCTGCGAAGCGTCGCTCGACTTGCCAGCTCGCGGTGTGACCCGATGAACCGCAGGGCTGAACCACCACATCGGGTTCAGCCGGATGACATCGGAGAGCCCACTCACTTCCCCCGCTGGCAGGAGCAGGAACTAGGAGCGGCCGACGGCGAGGGATTGTATTCACGCAGTTGACGAGAAGGAAACGTGCTCAAGTCATTTCTGATCAGATCCTTGAGCCAGCGCCCAATGGCACTCACTTTGTCGGCAAAGTAGCAGGCACATTCCATGTGCCGTCCGCATTTGTCAGGCTGACGGCACATGGAATGTGCCTACTACTTTCTAAAGTGAGTGCCATTGAGCCAGCGCCGTCACGGCTCACTTCTTGGCCGCTTTGGCCAACTGCTTCAGGAGTTTGTCCCGCTGGGCATTGGCCGTGGCGAGCATGATGCCGCCGATGGCGAGTATGACGATTCCGAGGACCACGGCACCCGCCGAAGCCAGCGCGTAAAGATTCCCCGACTCGTCCCCCATCATCCATTTGACGCCCCAGAGCGGCGGAGCACAGACGATGCTTGCCGCCCCGGTTTTGATGATAAACATCGCTGACTTCCGCTTGGGCACGGTGGGGTCGTTCGGCATCCAAACGACGTCCTTAGCCATCGTGTCGAGTTTGAGGTGCTTCTTGTAATACAGGCCCAGCAACCCATTGGCTCGCATGGCGAACACCGCGCCGAAACCGAACATCCCTTGCGACAACAGGAGGCCGATGGCCGGAATAATGAAGCCTTTCCAAGGCAACGGCCGGGTCTTGTACTTTTCGTCGTCCTCTTTGACTTCGACGGGGATCTCCTTCTTGCCCAGGTTCTTTTCGGCAATGTACGCGGCTCTGTCCGCGCCCAACTGCGCGTTCGCGCGGTAGTTGTGCGTCATCGCCGCCGCGAACTCGATGGTCCCCTGTCGGCCGATCACCACCGCCAATCCCACGGGCACGAGCGATGGCAACATCACCACAAACGTGATCGCGGCCCAATACAAGCAGGCTCCAAACGATTTGGCCCAGGCCTGAAATTGAATGTGCATCAGCCAGCCACGAGTGGTGACGGGCATCGTCATGTGGACCATCACCTGCGGAATCATCAAGACCAAGATCAGTTCAAAGACGGCTTGAAGGGCGAGAGCCGGAAACCACATTTGGCGAGAATTGAAGTACCCCGCAGGCATCGTCAAGAAAAAGAGTTGCAGTGCCATCACGATTCGCCACACCCAGTACTTAATCCCCAATGCCACGCACGTGAACATGTCAAAGTTGACGCGCGGCATGTTCTCCCTTTTTTCCATCGTGGCTTTGATGATTTCGCCATTCAAAAACCACAACCAGCCGTTGGGAACCATGCTCGTGACGAACAACAGGCCGAGCCAGAACATTCGCGGTGGAAAGCTCACGCACCACGTGACCATGAACAGGCAGCAGAAATTCAACACCGAAAAAATCAGGGTGTAGACCCCGGTCCGAATCGCCAGCGGCTTGTTCTCCAGCAGAAACCTTTTGGAGTCCTTGATGACCACTCGGAAGAACAGTTTGGGATCGATCCCTTTCTGTTTCTCCTTGGTCAGGCCGGTCTCAAAGTTCAGACCGCAAGCCGGGCACTCGTTGACTTCCTCCTCATAGATTTCCTGGCCGCATTTCGGGCAGACGCGAGTATTTTCATCTTCGGCACCGTCCAGGTCGAGATTCTTGAGCGCGTGCTCATGGTCGTCGTGGTGCTCGTCTTTCTTGGCCTTGGCGGGCGCTGGCTTTTTGCCAGCCGGTTTGGCCGTCGTGCCCGACTTCGCGCCGTCGCCCGCCGGGACTTTGACTTTTTTCTCGCAGCCGGGGCACTTCACCAGCTTGCCTCGGGCCGCATCCGGAGCGGCAAACACTTTTTCGCAACTTTGACAACGCACCTTGACCGGCATCGCAGTCTCTCCGCACGCACGAACCAGGACGAACACGCCTTCACGAGCGGCACAATCTAGCGGCGGCTCCCGGCGAATTCACGGCTGTTGCGGCGAAGAAACAGACCAGCCCGACGCGCAAGTGAGGGAATCCAGTCCAGCCCGACGCGCAAGCGAGAGAATTTCATCAATCCTCGCTCGCGCGTCGGGTTGGTATGCCTGAACCGGCGGAGCGTCAGGCGATCAACTCGTTGATCCCGGAATACGCGGGATCGGCGATGGGCATCGGTCGGCCGCCGATGTCGAACGTCCCCGACGAATCCACGCCCAATGCTCGCAGATAAGTGTGGAAAAGATGCCCGGCGGTCACTTCGCGGTCCGTGACTTGTGTGCCGTTAGCGTTCGTTTTGCCAATGACCGCGCCAGGGATGACCTTCGCTCCGCCGACGAGCACCGACCAAGCCGTTCCCCAGTGGTCGCGGCCAAACAGGTGATTGATGTTCGGCGTGCGGCCGAACTCGCAGAGCACGACCACCAGCGTCGATTCCAGCATCCCGCGATCAGCGAGGTCACCGACCAGCGTCGCAAACGGCTGGTCCCATTCGCCGAGTTGTTCCAGATGGAAGTTGAAATTCTCGTTGTGCGTGTCGTAGTTCGAATGCGTGACTTGCACGAAGGTGACGCCGCGATCCAGCAACCGCCGAGCCAGCAAGCAATGCCGGCCGAAGTCATGCTTGCCGTAGCGAGCCTGATCGGCGTCCGATTCCTTGGTCAGGTCAAACGCATCGCGCTGAGCCATCATTTGCTGAGCCTGATCGTAGCTCTGCACGAAAGCGTCGGTCATCGCGGTGCGACGCTTGAGATTGAACCGCTCATTGGCCTGCTTGCGGAAATCGTTGCGCGAAGCATCGACCGCTTCGGCGATTGCCTCCGGCCGCTCTGAATTCGCCGGAGGCTTGCCGTTGCCGAGCGAGATGCTGGCGTACTTTGGACCGAGATAGGCCGAATCATTGCCTCGTCCACCGCCACCACCCGGAGTGATGATGATATGGCCCGGCAAGCCCGCGCTCTCCGGTGACAGCGACTTTGCCGCGACTGCCCCTAATTGTGGAAACGACATGCCGGGGGTTTCCTTCCGCCCGGTCAGCATCATGTGCATCCCTTTGCCGTGATCGTTCTCCTTCGTGTTGATGCTGCGAATGATCGCCAACCGGTGCATCTGCTTGGCCGTGTGCGGCAACAGTTCGCTGATGTGAACTCCAGTCTGCGAAGTCGCAATCGCTCGGAACGGCCCGCCGGTGTCAGTCCCCGGTTTTGGATCCCAGCTTTCCAATTGACTAAGACCTCCGTGCATGTTGAAGACAATCACGCGCTTCTGCTGTTTCGCGAGTTGCTCCGCCATCACCGGCCGCGTGAGCGTTCCGATTCCTCCGCCAACAACGGTGCCAACTCCGGCGGCGACGCCACCCAAGAACTGACGGCGACCGATCACGTGCTCCGGCGACTGACAGGCATACGAGCATCTCATGGCACAGGTCTCCAGAATTGAATCACGTTCGGGATTTATTCGTGTAACCAGTCTTCAATTACCAAGTTTGGCACTTTTGCAAAATCCTTGGCGTTAGACGTCAAGAGCGTGGCTTGCTGTTCGAGCGCCAGGCAGGCGATTTTCAAATCCATTGAGCCAATCATGATTCCGTCCGAGCGGAAGCGTCGGAAGCGTTCGGCTGCTGACAAGCTCCAATCGCAGACCTCCCACTCACAAAATGAATCGAGCACTCTCCTGAGATCGGCATAGGCGTCCTGTTGCCAGGTCACGTTCTTTATTTTGTGAATCTCCGCGAGCCAGCCCCGCAGTTGTTCTTCATAGGTGATGATTGTCGTGCCGAACGGCTGATCCGAGTCCATCAATCGCTTAGCAAGCCGGCGACCGGCGGGTGAGTCCGCTCCCTTGATGAACTCGCTGAAGTGGTCCGTATCAAGAATCATCATGGCTCAGAATCCAACACTTGTTCCTGAGCCGTACGTTCTCGCTCCCGTTGCCTGTACTCGGCACCTAAACGCACAATTTCGTCGTAGTGCTTGCTGCCCGCCATCAACCCAAAAGTGGCCCACGGATTCTTACGCTGAGTTGTTGGCTGCAACGTCAGTTTGACCTTGTCCAATTCAGCTTCGATCTGTGTCACTCGTTCTTCCAAGGTCGCGCTCATTTCAAAACTCCGAATTCGATTTGGAATTTGAACTCAGTGATTAAACCGAAACTCCGCCGACGAGAGCAATCCCCAAACCATTTCTTGGATGGCGGGGACGCGGGCGGCGGCGCGAGATTGAAGGTAAGTCGTGACCAGTGCGATCTCGTCGTCGGTGGGACGGCGATTGAGGACGTGCAGGTACATTTCTTCGGCCAGCAGCTTCGGGTCTTGTTGAGCCGACAGCGGAGTCGCCAGCACTCCCGCCCAGTTATGGATCGTGCCACCGTTGCCGTAGAACAGCGCTTGGTCGGCAGTCGCGTAGAACACGTCCTGAGGTTGTCCGGCTCCACCGCCGAACATCGCGATGAACGGGCCGGCATTGGCGCGGAGCAGTTTTTCAAAGACGTGTTCTTCGACCTGTCGTTCGCGTCCGCCGAGTGGCAACGGAACGGTGACGGGCGGTTTCGCGGCAGCCGCAGTTGCCGCGGCCTTGTCGATTTCGGCGTTCGCGCTCGCGGTCTGCATGCCGATGTAGCCGGTTGCGCTCAGAGTGCTGGCGGTGAGTTGTTCTGGCGTGAGCGGCTTCAAGCTGGCGACGTAGAAGTGCTCGGTGCAGAACTGTGTGATCTGTTCGCGAGTCGCGGCGAGTTGGTCGGCGTCGGACTTCGCTTGTAGTTGAGTGGTCGCCAGCAGTGCGGACAAGTCGGTCACGATCTTTTGAGTAGCGGTCTTCGCGGCTTCGTCGGCCGCTTGAGTCAGCATCTGCTGAGCGGTGGCGAGTTCGGTTTGCTTCGCGACCAGCACGGCTTGTGACGCAGCGGCCTTCGCGACTTGTTCGTTGTAGCCGGCGAGCGTCTTCAAGCCGGCGATGCGGCGAGCGATGACGTTGCGGTTCGCGTTGATGGCTCGAATCCCGACGGCGGCGGCTTCGGCTTTCTCGCGAGCGGCGTCGAGCTTTGCTTTTTCGGCCGTCCATTTTTCGCGCACGGGATTGATCGCCGCGGCGGCGGTCGTGAAGGCGTCTTGCTTCGTCTTCGCGGCGGCGACTTGGGTCTCGCGAGTTTTCGTCAGCGCGGCGACCTCGTTGTTCAGAGCGGTCGCGCGGGCTTGAAAGAACTCGGTGGCCTTTTTCAGGTCCGCATCGGCCGGGATTTTCGCGAGCGCTTCGGCAGCTTTCGCGGCGATCTCGGCGAGTGGTTTCGCGGCCTCGGCCTTCGGGGCAATGAGCGCGTCGGTCTTGGCGACGACATCGGCTGCGGCATCGAACTGTTTGCGAGCTTCAATGGCAGCGGCGGTGGCTTTGTTGAGTTCGTCTCGGACTGGCGAGACCGACTTCTTCGCCGCATCGAATTCCGATTCGGTCGGCTTCGCGGCTTCCTTCGATTGGTCAATCGCGGCGGAAACTTCTTTCTGCTTGGCATCGAGCGTGGCCAGCAGCGCGGTGGCTTGTTGCGACGCGGCGTTCCAATCGGGAGGTAGTTCGCCTGATCGCTGGTAAGTCTGCGACAGCGCGATCTCGCGGATCATCGGCTTCACGTCGTACTTCAGCGCGACGATCTCGGCCGTGAGCAGTTCGAGCAACTCCGGATGCGTCGGCGGGTTGTCCGAATGATTGAGGTCGAGCGGATGCACGATGCCTCGGCCGAGCATCATCGCCCAGATCCGGTTCGCAAGGTTGCGATTGAACTGCGCGTTGTTGGTGGTTGTGATCGCCTCGGCGAGTTTCATTCGGCGGCTGTATTTCGGGACCGGGCGGGTCTTGTCGGTTGGCTTGACGTTGTATTCCTCGCCGATCGGCAGCAGCGGATCTTCAACGAATGTCCCGGCCGGGACGCGCGGAGCACTGACGCCCGACTCTTTCGTGAAGACGGACGTGAACGCCACGTCGCCGTCCGCCTTCTCGCCCAGGAACTGCTTCTTCGCGGCCACATCGTTGAACATCACCGTGCGAACGACGAACGCCTGCACGCCGTAGTAATCCGACTGCAAGAAGTCATTGACCAACGGGCTGTCGTGGCACTGAGCACATTGAAAATCGCGGCCGAAGAACACCCGGCCGATGTCGCGCGTCACCAAGTTGGGCTCGGCGGTGCGGTCGAGAAAAAACTTCGCGGCTGGCCGAGTCGCCGGATCGACGCCGTCCGTCGCGATGATCTCGCGGACCAGTTGGTCATACGGCTTGTTGGTGAGAAACGACTCGTACAAATACTTCTGCCATTCCGGAGACGGGATGTGGGCGTCGGCTCGGCGTTCCATCAGCATCACGTCGAACGTGTTTGCCAGGTGCCGAGCGAATCGCGGACTGGCCAGCAGTTTCTCGATCAGCTTCGGCCGCTTGTCGGGAGCCGGGTCATCCAGAAACGCCTTCGCCTCCGGCCCCGTCGGAGTCATACCGTTGAGGTCGAGACTGACTCGTCGCACGAATTCCGCATCGGAACAAATCGGAGCCAACGGGCCCAGCGGAGCGGCATTCACCAATTGGTCGATCCGCTGGTGCAACGGCGCTGGAGCCTGAGCGAACGCAGACAATGACACCGCGAAAAACATCGCGGCGAACGCGATCGGTCGAACGGAAAGCAGCGACCAGGAATTTCTTGCCGGCATCCGGTGAGCCTCCGGCGAATCAGGTGGGAACCGAGTCAGGCGGGAGAGGCCAGCAACGGCCTCCAATTGGTATCGGCTGATGCGTAACGTAGGCCGGTCGCCGGACATCGTCAACCGAACCTCTTGCCTGGCCTATCTGTTTGGCAGCAAGCAATTCCGGTCGTGACGATTGGATCTCGACAACTCATTCCGCAGCTCAGGCAGGGCGATTTGGCAACGCTGGATTTCGCTGACGAGTTGGTCGACGAGGGTCTTGATCAAGGCGAGGTCATTGTCATTCGCGGCGTGATCGAGATCCTCGCACAGGTTGCCGAGCGGCTTGGCTCCCAGAATTCCCGCGACTCCTGTCAGGGCATGAGCGGCCAATGCCAGCGCCGCGAAGTCACCATCGGCCAAGCCGTATTTGATCTGCGTGACTCGATCGAGAATGTTGTTGGCAAACTCGTCGAGCATGGAGACCGCGAACTCG
>CAMDDX010000190.1 GCA_945893075.1 Planctomyces sp. SH-PL62
GCCCCCGCCGCAACCGGATCAACCCCCGAGTCATCAAACGAAAAATGTCCAAGTGGAATAAAAAGCGTCCCCATCATCGACGACTCAAACCCTTGATGAAACGCTTTGAAGAATGCGTGGTTATGGCTAATTGAACGGTATTGCGTTTAACCGGGGCTAGCGCCGCGCGGCTGATTTCTGCGATCCGCATGAAAAGCGACCACGAGTCGTTGAGAATCCGAACAGGCAACCGATCGCCCATCGACCGTTTATTCCGCTTTGACGACTTCGATCTTCAGCTTTCCCAGCGCTTGATAGGCTGGCAGGAACGTACTGACCGGCAGCGGGGCGTCTTCATCCATCGCGGAGTCCGCCATCTTCAGATGTGCGGGACCGATGCCCCCTTTGCCGAGCGTGCCGTCGAGCGGAATCCATTCGCCAGCGAGATACGCTTCGGTCCACATGTGGCCGCCGAAGGATTGCAGCGACTCGACGTAGACCAAACCCGCGGCGACGCGGGACGGAACTTTCCTGGCTCGCAGCAGAGCCGCCAGCAAGACGGCGTGCTCGGTGCAGTCTCCTTCCAAACTCTGCGCGACCTCGGCGGCGGAAGCCATCGCGGTCGAGAAGTTCTTCTTCGTGATCTTGTCGAAGACATATTTTTCGAGCCGCGTGGCGATGCGGCTGGGATCGGTCTCGACGCCAGCGGCGCGTTCGGCGTGTTCGACAACCGCTTGATCGCGCGTCTGCAAGAAGCGTGTCGGCATCAGATACTTGTCGTCGATCCGGACCGGTCGCGAGTTGACCGGCGGGATGGGTTTCACGGTCACGGTCAGTTCAATGGCGGGGTCGGACTTGTCCTTCTCGGGCAGACGTTTGAGCTGCTGCGTCTCGCCCACGACGAAGAAGCGTTCGGGAGATTCCTCCTTCATCGAGACGCGATAAACGATTCGCTTCTTGCGGTGCGCGTCGACGAGCGGTGGGGCGACCCGCACCAGCGTGTTGATTGCCAGATCAAGTTCCGGTCCGGCGATCGTTTGCAGCGCGACGTCGCGCGGGACGTCGTAGGCGCGAAACACCAGGCCCGCGATTTCGGTTTCCATCATTTTCGTCTGCCAGCCGGCATCCACGAACTGCCGCGGCTTGTTCTCTGGGATCGCCGAGAAGCTGACTTGGACCCGCAGCAGCGATACCTCTTTGCCGTCGAGCAACTTGATCGGCCGCTGGCTCTCCGCGGCGAAATGCTGTTGCGAGAACTTGTTGAACTCCGGCACATAGATTTTGAACGTCTGTGACTCACCCGCCTTGAGCGGCTTCTCGCGCAGCCGGCGATCGGGGTACGCGGGAGACTTGGCATCCGTTTCCCAGGCGACGCGGCGTTTGTCGGTGCGACCGGCCACGGTCGAAGTCAGTTCGAGTTCCGCCCCATTGACGACTCCGACGGTCGTCGTGTTTTGGCTCGGCGGGTTCTTCATCTCGAAAGAGAAACGGAGCAACTCACCCGACTCAGTCTCTTCGGTCCGCAGCGCTGTCGAGATGCGTGACTTCTGGCCGAAACGATTGAGCGAGAAGAATAAATCGCTTTCGCTGACGATGATCTTCCGCTTGTCTCGCAGTTCGACACGCTCGCGGCCGTACTGGTAACCGGCACGCAGATTGTTGATGTGAATGACCTGCCAGGATTCGGCGGGCGGTTCGTCAGCCGCTGGAGTCTTGGAAGTCTGCGCATCGCACACGGCGGCCGAGAACAACGGTAATAAACAGAGGATGGTCAACCAGACTGAGAGCCGCGCGTCCGGGGTCGGGTGTTCGGTTTTTCGGAATTGGCGGGAGGTGAGCGTCATTACTAATCCCAGCTTTCTTCCCGCCAATTCCGAAAAACCGAACACCCGACCCCAGTTCGCAGAAATCCCGACTCGGAGAGTCAGGCTACGAAACTTCTCGGACAGGCAACTCATCTGTGGAAGTCGATCAGGCCGTCTTTCATGTGGATCTGGCGTTTGGCGAGAGCGGCGACGTCTGGTTCGTGAGTGACCATCAGAATTGTGCGGCCCTCTTTGTTGAGCTTTCTCAGCATCCCCATGATCTCTTCGCCGGTCTTCGAATCGAGATTACCGGTCGGCTCGTCGGCCAGAATGATTTCCGGATCGTTGGCGAGAGCCCGCGCGATGGCGACGCGCTGCTGCTGACCGCCCGAGAGTTGGTAGGGACGGTGCTCGATGCGATCGCCCAGTCCCACTTGCTCGCAAAGCTTCACGCAATGGTCGATGTCACGAGACGACAGGGCGGGGCGGCCGGGGCGGTAGTGCAACGGAATCTGAACGTTCTCCAGCACCGTGTACTGCGGGATCAAATTAAACGACTGAAAGATAAAGCCGATCAGTTGATTCCGAATGTGCGAGAGATCGTCGTCGCTCAGTTCGGAGACGTGATGCCCACCCAGGATGTATTCGCCGCTGGTGGGTCGGTCGAGCGCGCCGAGCAGGTTCAGCAACGTGCTCTTGCCGCTGCCGGACGAACCCATGATCGCCACGAAATCGCCTTGCGGAAACTGCATGCTGACGCCGCACAACGCCTTCACCACCACGCCACCCTTGAGGTGATAGTGCTTCTGCAAGTCAATGACTTCACCAGCGAGGGCCATGAGCGATGTAATCCTGATGAGATTAAGGTGATCCCGAATAGATAAGGATGTCGTCAGCATCCCGGTTTTCAGCCCCAAGGGGGCGTAACTCGAAAGCCCAGGGCATCGCCCTGGGTTGGCCAATCAGAAGAAATCCATTAGCCCTGAAAGGGCGCAACTGCATGGACGTCATGCGAGTTGCGCCCCGTTGGGGCTTCATCGCCGGTTGATGTGGCAGTATCCCAGGGCGATGCCCTGGGCTTTCGAGTCAGTCCCCGTTGGGGCCAAGTCCGGAAGTCCGGTGGCACCCGTTAAAAATTCGGCTTGGTGGGCTTTGTCGTTTTGTTCGTGGGCAGCGGTTCGTTTTTCTTCGGAGTTGTCTTGGAAGAATCAGTCTTCGTTGTCGATGGGGATGTCACTCGGCTGGGGGACGAGACGGTTGCCGACCAGCGTTCGATATCGAATCCGATCGGCGTTTGGTTTGGCCCCCAAGTCGCGGCGGGACAATTGCTCGAGAGCAAGAAGTCTCGCGGCCCGACTTTGGTCCGATGCGGCAACTTCGCCACGAGTCTCACGTCGCCGTTGGCGATGAGCGGATTCAACACGTGAGTCTCGCCCCACGGCTTGCGCCAGTGGTTGTCGAACGATTGCGGCCCGGCGGCCGGAGTGTCGGCGGCGCGAATGAACTGCGTCCACGGAGCCGAATAGCCGTTGCCGTGATCCCACCAGGCGACTTGCTGATTGCTCAGCACGAAATCGCGAGCGGACAGCAACACGGGAGACGCCGGCGCGCTGGACAATTCGGTCAGCGACAGCAGCGTGCAGTGTTGCAGAAAGACATTCAGCGGCCGCACCGTCTTCTCGGCTTCCTTGGTGCCGCGGACTTGGAACAGGAATTTGCCGCCGGCTCCGAAGGTACACCAGCGCGCGTCCAGTGTTCCGCCGATCTTGGCGTTGAAGCCCTGCACGTTGAGATCGAACAAGTCGCCGACCGATGCGAACAAACTGTTCCGCAGCAGCAGCGTGCGATTCCGCAGGTCCGCGTCGAACAGTTTGCCGGAGGTCAACAGCGCGCAGTCGGTGATCACGCCGGAGTTCCGCTCTTGAGGCGAGTGGACATCGCGCGGTTCGACTTCGATCCGCTTCCAACGAATCAAGCCTTGAAACTTGGTGGTCCCGTCCAGCATCTGCCCGGTGACTTGGCAGCGGCGGAGTGCGAAGTTGCCGTCATGCACGCTGAGGAAATGGCCCGGCAATGGCGAACTCGATCCGTTCGGAAAATTGAACTGCCCATCGACGAGCTCCAGCGAACCGTTTTCGACGATGAACATCGCCTCGTCGTCTTTCATCTTGGTCGATTTGAGCGGCCTGAAGACGAGCGGCGCTTCACCGTTATTCTGAAACTCGATGCGTAGCGATTTGTTTTTGATCTCGATGGGTGTCATGCCGACTTCGCCTTGCCCACGCACGATGACGAGCGTCCCGCTAGGCCAATCGTCCGCGGCCAGCACCTTGCTGAGATCTTGCGCCTCGACTTCGATCCGCTTATTTTCCGCAAACGGTTCGATGCCGGTGATCGGGTAAGCGGCTCGGTCGACCAGCGCATCCGCTCGCGCGAGCGTCAGTGGACTCGGCATCGCAAAATCGTTGATCGAGCAACCGGGCGTTTGGCCGTCGCTCCCTTTCAGACCGAGCTCGTTGGGCAATCCAAGTTCATTCGCCGACAGCGCGGCGAAGTCCGCGGGAGGCGTCTTCGGCCAACTGCTGGCTTGGAATTGCGAAGACTCGAGCGCGAGTTGATTGCGCCAAATTTCTTTCCAGGCGGCACCGTCGCGCACGACCTTCGTCGCGCCCGGTTCTTCGAGGATGAGTTTTTGCCAGCCGCAGACGGCCGAAGATTCCACCTGCCAGTTCAGGCTCGGATACGGACTTTGATCGTTGCCGGGCAACAGCGCTTGCTGCCAGCCAGGCAACGCCAGCAACACCGGCGCGGCTTGCGGAGCATTGACCCCGGCGAGCACCGAATTGGCGATCAACACCTCGGTGGTCGGTGGCTTCGTGACATCCGCGCCGGGTGCGATCTCAAACGCGGTCCCCGCAGCCAGCACCGTACAGGACAAGAATCGCAGGCTCCGCGCCGTCGCCGCAGTCGAAGATTTCGTCGTCGAGCTGTTCGCCGGCTTGAGTGACTTCGGGCCGGCTGGCTTCTTCTCCTCGGCGGTGGAGCTAACGCTGGTCTTCACTCCACCGATCGCCGGCTTCGGCGGCAGCGTGTCCTCGATCGGATGTTCGCGATTCGTCAGGTTCAGCAACGGCGCGGAACCGGTCGCGAACACACAACGGCTGGCAACCAGATCGGTCTGCGTTTGATCGAGGTTGAACCCGCCCAGCGCCGCGCCGCGCACGACGCTCTCACGCACGAGAATCCGAGCGCGCGACGATTGTTTCGGATCGGTGCGCAGCACTTGACCTTCGGCTCCGAATACGAAGCTCTTGCCAGCGCGATTGCCCAACAGCGTGAATGAGCAGCGCACAACCGCCAGATCGCCGGAGCGCACGGAGACGAACGTCAGCGGGTCGTTATTCGCGAACTGCCGCGCGTAGACGAGCACTTGCAAGCCCTCCAGCGTCAGCGTGCCGTTCGTGATTTGCAGCAGCGAGTCATACGGTTGATCCGGTTCGGCCACGAGGACCACCACCGGCGTCGTGCCATTCGCGGCGCGGATGACGACGGTCGCGCGGTTTGTCAGTTGCATCGGGCCCAGGAAGTACGGTCCATCGGTGATCAACTCCACGATGCCTCCCGCGGCCGGGAGTTCTTTGATGGCTTGTTCGATCGTCGCCACTTGCTCGAAGCCATTCGGTCCACCGCCGACGGCGACTCGCTTGAGGTTCGCGGCGGCGGGCGAGCTGGCTTCGGTGATCCATTCGGGAATGTGTTTGACTTCCCCATCACGTCCCAGCGGCGCGATCGGAGGAAAGTACAACGCTCCAGCCGGCGCTGCCGTTCCGTCTTTCTTGGTTGTGGCTTTCGGAGTGTCCGGCACGTCGACAGGTTTCGGGCCTTTGGAAATCCCCACCGTCGCCGGTTTGGGACCGGTCTTCTTCTCTTCGTTCACGGAAGTGTTGGGGGTGGCGCTGACGACATCTTGGCTGCGGTCGAACGGGTTGGAACCCGGAGTCGTGGAGGTGCCGACGGCTCCGCTGTACTGCGAAGCGATGTAGCCCAAGCAACCAATAGCGGCGATCACGGCCGCACCAATGCCGAGCGGCTTCAGCGACGCCAGATTCATGCCGCCCGCCGAAGTCGGCACGCTCGTGGGCAACTTTTGAACGGGGATCTCCATCGTCGCGGCGGCCAATTGTCTCGCTTCCTTAGCGGCGGGCTTTTTGTACGACGCCTTTGGCTCGTCGTCCGAGTCGTCTCCGTCGTCTTCCTCTTCGGCCAGTCCGGCGAGGTCTTTCAGTGACATCGGACCGCGCATCAGATTTTCGTTGTCCAAGTCCTCCAGCAACTCGGTCGGATTCTGATAGCGGTCCTCCGGCTTGATCGCCATCAGCCGCTTGATCATCACCGAAATGTTTTCCGAGACCGATTCATTCTCATCGCGCACATCCGGCCGCGGCCCGCTGGAGTGGGCATTGAGTTTGTTGAGCATGCTCCCTTCGGGGAACGGCGGGTGCCCGGTCAACAAATGGAACCAAGTCGCTCCCAACGAATACATGTCGCTGCGAATGTCAGCCGCTTTGCTGTTGCGAGCCTGTTCGGGCGACATGTAATCCACGGTGCCGACGGTCGTGCCAGCGCGGGTGATGTTGGTCTCCAGAGTTTCATCCACGGAACGAGCCAACCCCATGTCGGCCAACTTCACCAGTCCATCTTTGCGAATCAGCAAGTTGGACGGCTTGATATCGCGATGAACGATCTTCTGCTCGTAGGCATGCTGCAGCGCGAGCGTGATTTGACGAATGATGTCCATCGCCCGCTTGGCCGGCATCGGCCCACGCTTGGCGACGACGGTGTGGGCATCCGTGCCGTCCACAAATTCGAGCGCGATGTAGAGCAACCCATCCGCCTCACCGGCATCGTGAATCGCGACGATGTTGTCGTGCTTGAGCGCCGCCGCCGCCTGAGCCTCGGCTTTGAAGCGTTTGACGAGCGTGGGATTCTCAGCCTTCTCTTTCGCCAGCACTTTCAGCGCAACTTGCCGCCGCAGTTGCGTGTCGTTGGCGAGGAAGACGATCCCCATGCCTCCCTGGCCGAGCTTCTTAATAATCGTGTAACGGCCAAGCTGCTTCAGCCCATCCAACCCATGCCCCTTGACGGTCGGAACCGTCTTCCCGGCATTGCTCCCAGCCTGCGCCGTATTCGGAGGGGCAGGTTTCGCACCCGCCGACCGTTGCGGCGACGGATCGCGCGGCGCGGGCTTGCCGGATCCAGCCACGTTGGCAGCCATCGAATGACCTCGGAGATTGGGGACGGACGTCAGTTCAAACAGAGTGGTTGCTCGACGCGCGGAAGTCTAGCTTGCTTCCGCCGATTTGCCACAACGGCCAAACGCCTTGGACTGCGGCAGCCTGCTGCCGCTTTCCGTCCAACAGCCTGCTGTTGGACGAGTTGATTGATGAACTTCACGAAATTAAGAATGTCACATCGGACAGCCTTTCTTCCGGCAGCAGGCTGCCGGAAGGGGAAAGCGGCAGCAGGCTGCCGCAGTCCAAACAGGAGAACACACTATGGACCTTCCTGACGCTGAACAGACTGCGAAGGGGACGTTGGATTGGCCACATGCTCCGCCGCATCGGCTTGGAGAGGCTGGGGTTTATTTCGTCACGGCTCGTGCGCGAGACAAGCAGCTTTTGCTCGCCGATGACGAGATGAAGGATTGGTTCGAGGCCAAGCTGTTGGAACTGTGTGCTGAGTTCGGTTGGACGCTCGAAGCTTGGTGCGTGTTGTCGAATCACTATCACTTCGTCGGACATAGCCCGGTGGGAGCCAACTCGGCGGAGTCGTTGAGCGCGATGATTCAGAAGCTGCATAGCCTCACGACCAAGGAGCTCAACCGTCGCGAGAACCAGCCGGGACGAAGTCGCTTATGGCAGAACTACCGTGAGACACATTTGACCTTTCAACGGAGCTATCTGGCGCGACTGCACTACGTCCATCAAAACGCGGTGCATCATGGTTTAGTAAAAGGTCGGCTCGGACTGGAAATGGTGCAGCGCGAAGAAGTTCAAAGAGTCCGTGACCCCCGCATGGCTCAAGACGATCACCAGCTTCAAGTATGATGAGATCGCGGCCGAAGACGGTAATAATGATTGATGTCTTGGAGTGCGGCAGCCTGCTGCCGCTTTCGCTTTCAGGCAGCCTGCTGCCGGGCTTGTCCAACAGCAGGCTGTTGGACGGAAAGCGGCAGCAGGCTGCCGCAGTCCAAAGGGGCAATCACGCGCCCGTGAAGCGGTGGCCGCAGAGTTGGCACAAGCGTTTGCCGGAGGGGATGCGGGCTTCGCATTGCGGGCAATGGCTGGGGATCTTCAAGCCATCGGGATGGTATTCGCCGTCGGCGAGTCCGTCTTCCAGATCGACTTGCTGCTCCAGTTGCCGCAGATCGAGGTCGTTGATGATGCCTTTGTTTTTGAGCAGACGTAGCAGCGACTCGATGGTCAGGAACAAATTGCCGACGCGAGCGGCCACTTCGTCTCGTTCACGCACCTCGGCGCGTTCGCGGTCCTGCGCGATTCGAGTCGCTCGTTCGGGATCGTAGGACGATGTCAGCGGTTCGGAGGTCTCGGCGGTATCGAGGTCCACTTCGTTCTCGTCCCAGAGCGGCGTCAGCTCTTCGTCCGCTTCCTGGCCAAACTCTTCATCGTCGCCGGTCAGCAGCATTTTCAGGAGGCCCATGATTGGCCCTTTGGCTAGAGATCCGAAATCTCAAATTTCAAATCTGACATACGGCATTGCGCATCCGGGCAAGCCTACGTCACGCGGTGACGACTGAGGGGTCGGGTCTACGATTTTTTGGATTTGGCCGGAACAACGCCGTGGTTGCAATCCAAGTCTCGGTCGGCCAAATCCGAAAAATCGTAGACCCGACCCCGTGTTGGACACTGTTACGAGGCGGGATGCCGACAGTGCCAATCGGTTTGGTGTTGGTACGCCTGTGCGATCGCGAGCAGGCGATCTTCGGAGTACGCGCGGCCGACGAGTTGCAGGCCGGTCGGCAAGCCCGCTTCGCCGAAGCCGTTCGGGATCGAGAGCGCGGGGATGCCGGCCGCGTTGCCGGCTCCGCCGATTTGCGAACCGGCTAGACCCTTGCGGTACTCGTCCCACGGGCGGTCGATCGGATATGCGACCGACGGCAGAGTCGGGCTGATGACTGCGTCGAACGGTGACAATGCGGCATCGAGTTCGCGCTGGATGATCGCTCGAATGCGCATCGCGTTGATGTAGTCCTTCGCCGGAATCGTCAGCGCGGAGTACAGGCCCCAGCGGTCTTCTTCGGCGGTCATCTCCCAGACCTTGCCGTTCTTGGCGAGGTCTTCAAACGCGGCGGCCATTTCGCACGAGATGATGATCGAGTTGACTGAACCGTATGGCAGATCGGGGAGCTTGAACTCGCTGAGCGTGGCGCAGCGTTCGAGCACTTTACGAGACGCCTCGAAGTTCGCTTGGACTTCCGGCTGCACTTTCGTCACGGCGTCGTCGAGCACTCCGATCCGAAACGGACATTGAGATTGAGCGGGTGCGGGAGACGGCTCGCGGATCGCGTTGAGAACGAAGCTGCAATCCTGAGCGGTGCGAGTCAGCGGACCGATTTTGTCCATCGTCCAAGTCAGAGCCATCGCCCCTTTCGCATTGACGAGTCCGTACGTGGGACGCAGGCCGGTGACTCCGCAGTACCCGGCGGGAGTCATGATCGAACCCCATGTTTCGGTGCCGATGGAGAACGGCACCAGTCCCGCAGCGACTGCCGCACCGGAACCGCTCGACGAACCGCCGGCCCAGCGGGTTCGGTTCCACGGGTTCAGTCCCGGCCCAGTGAATGTCGCGTTCGCTTGTCGATATCCCAGTCCTCCCGCGATTTCGACCATCGCCAGTTTCGCGGCGAGAACCGCTCCGGCCTCGCGCAGTTTTTTGATGACTGCCGCGTCTTCGTCGAAGACTTGATCTTTGAAGGGAGCCGCGCCCCACGTCGTTGGGATGCCCTTGGTCGCCAGCAGGTCTTTCGCGCCGTAGGGGATGCCGTGCAGCGGGCCTCGATAGCGACCGGAACAGAGTTCTTGGTCGGCTTGTTGAGCCTCGGCCAAGGCTCGCTCGCGAGTCACGGTCACGACGGCGTTCAGTTTCGGCCCGAGTTGCTCCAGCCGGTCGAGGAAGAATCGAGTCAGCTCGACCGAGGTGAATTCGCGCGACCACAGACGCCGGCCGAGATCGGCGACCGTCGCGAAGGCGAGAGAATCAGGAATGGGCATGAGATATGGTCTTTGAGTAGCCGCGTTTCGCCAGAACGCGGGTGAGTGGTCGTAATCCCGCGTTCTGGCGAAACGCGGCTACCAAGAATTGCATCGGGTTATTCCGGTGATGACGTTTTTAAGCGTGTCGGGAGTTTGGGCAAAGACTTCGTGCAAATTCGCAACGCACGAATTTGACACTTGGCGGAGCTGACCTAGGTTTTGGGTGACGACGCTGATAGCGGCTCAATCGGTGATCACCAACACAACGAGCCGGTGTCAGTTCGCGAATCTTGGCACTACCAAGAGACGCGAGGGAGTTCGATGGCCATCGAGCATCAGTTGTCAGACCGGGGCCTGAGAGACCTCGGTGAGTCCAACCATAAATCATCAAAGAGAAAGTGAGTTTGCCATGAACCTTTTGAAGAAGTTTCTGACGTCTGAAGATGGCCCGACGGCTGTCGAGTACGCCGTGATGCTGGCCCTGATTGTTGTGGTCTGCATCGGCACGATCACCGCCGTTGGCACGAAGGTCAACACCTCGTTCAACGCCACCAAGACCGCTCTGCCGTAACCAGAAGTGGGTGAGACACCCACTTTGAAAAACTCCGCCGCAGGTCTTGCCGAGGTTCACTTCGGCGAGGCGGCGGCGGATTTCGTTTCTCTCTATCTGCGGACCATCCGAAGGTTGAGCGGGATCGAATCTCAGCCCGAGGCTGATGGCTCGAAAAACCATCGCACCTGGAGAGAGACATCATGAGTCTGTTCAAGAAGTTTCTGGTTTCGGAAGACGGTCCTACGGCCGTCGAGTATGCCGTGATGTTGGCGCTGATCGTCGTGGTCTGCATTGGCACGATCACGGCCGTCGGAACCAAGGTCAACACTTCGTTCGACGCCACCAAGACCGCTTTGCCGTAAGGCACCGGCGGTCCTCGGTCGTGCGAGCGACCACTTGGCCGAACGCTGAGCCGGAAGCTCCGACTCGGTGGATCGGCATTTCTTAGCAAGGTGTGTGCGACATGACTGGATATTGGCTGAATGTGGAACTGACACAGTTCCTGGAACTGATCACGACGTCGTTGGTGGCGATGGCCTCGACGGCGAGCTGGCTGTTCCTGGCTGGCCGGCCGTGATGAGATTTTTGATTTCTGATTTTTGATTTTCGATGGCAACCGCACTTCGGTCAGATCAATCGAAAATCGGAAATCAGAAATACCGATCCCTCCCCTCGAATCGAACGCCTCACACGAAAGGCAAATTCAACATGGACTGGCAAGAACTGTTACTGAATCACTGGCACGTCAAACTGGTGACGATCGTGTTGATCGTCGCCGCGTGGATTGATGGCAAAGAGCTGCGCGTGCCGAACTGGATCACCTTCCCGATGGTGTTGACCGGCTTGGCCTACAACTTGATCGGCGGCGGCTGGGGCGGCTGGAACAGCGGCCTGGCAGGCGCGTTGCTCGGTACGGTGGTGGGACTGGCGACACTGTTCTGGCTGTGGATGCTGGGCGGCATGGGTGCGGGCGACGTGAAATTGATGGCCGGCATCGGCGCGTGGCTGGGCCCCGTGGTCATCGCGGAAGTCTTCGTCGCGACTGCGATCATCGGGGCGGTCATGGCCGTCGTGATGGTCTGGATGCAGAAAGATTGGAAGCGGCACTCGATCAACTTCATGGTCATCCTCCAGGAATGGATGGATCTGAAGAAGCTGGGCATGAACGGCGTGGCTCAAATCGCGGCGGAGCGTAAGCCGACGATGCGGTTGCTGCCGTATGGCATTCCCATCTGCTTCGGAGCGATTGCCGTGTTTGTGTACGACGGCATGTTGATCTAAGTGGACCCGCAAATTGGATCAGCCGCAGGGCGCTAGCCCCGGTTCGGGCAAACCTAACCGGGGCTAGCGCCCTGCGGCTGATTTCCCGAACCGTCCGGCAGAAATCGCGAGTTGAGTTCATCTGCAAATACCACATCCGAGAACCCCCGCCATCGGCAAAGCCGTTATAGGGTGAAGAGTTTGCCCAGACGGTGCCGATCATACGAAGGAAGTCCTGGTGTCCCATGCGACCGAAGACATTGGCTTTGTTGGCTGTCGCCGCGATCTGCGGATTGGTGGCCATGATGGGAGTGCAGCAAGTCCTGTCGAATCAGGGCGGCGTGAAAACAGAATCGGGTCAGGTGTTGGTGGCTAAAGCGGAGATCCAACCAGGACAGCCGCTGGACGACACCAACGTGGAGTTCAAGAGTTTTCCAGCGGGGACCATCCCCGAGGGAGCTGTCGTCAGCAAGGAACAGTTTCTGGATCGCACGTTGAAGTTTCGCACCTTCCCCGGCTCCCAGATTCTGGAACCCATGCTGGATAAGAAAGGAAATCGAAACGCGTCGAGTGATGTTCGTGACGGGATGAGTGTCGCGTCGGTGCCCATCGACCAGACGATGACCGGTGTCGGCCTGATTCATCCGGGCGATCATGTGGATGTGCTCGTGACCTACCGGCCGGTGGGCTCACGAGAAGTCAACGGCGTTGGCAAGGAAGTCAAAACGGTGTTGGAGTACGTCGAGGTCTTCGCGATCGACGGCGTGCGCGACCCCAACTTGCTTCCCAAGGCCGGCGATCCCAAGGCGGTCCCCATGAAAACGGTGCAACTGCAAGTGACCGGCGACCAGGCTCGGCTGCTCAAGCTGGCCGGCGACGTCGGCACGATCTACCTGACGCTGCGGGCCATGAACGATAAGCATCGCATCGACGAGAAGGAGTTATTCGATCCCAGAGTCGCCGAAATTGCCGTCGTCAAAAACAGCGAGGAGCGAGACCTGACACCGCCGGTCGTGGTGGAAAAGCCCGCGCCGGAAGTGAAGCTCGACCCCAAGTCGGGCCGCAAGAAATGGAAGATCGAAATCATCGCCGGTGCCGAGCGCCGGATCGACGAAGTCGATCTGCCGGAACAAGAACCCGTGACATTGAATACTGCCAAGGGAACGTAGCCTGACTCTCCGAGTCGGGATTGAAACAGACCGTCGCCTGACTTTTCGGAGTCGGGAGTACCGCCGCAGAACCCGACTCGGAGAGTCAGGCTACGGCGGAAACAGGGATGTGAGGTGCAGGGATGCGCTGGTTTCATCATTCATTTCTGGCCGCGTGGCCGCTGATCGCGCTGCTGTCGAGCGGCTGGCTGTTCAGCGAACCGCTGCACGCACAGCCCCAGACCGCCGAACAATCTGCTGCGGCGGATGTTGCTGGTAGCGACTCAGTCGTGCCGATCACCGCCTATCGCACGCAGGTCGAGTTGACGGAGAAGTTCTCGAAGGTCTTCGAGACCAAGAACTTCATCAAACGTGTCAACAGCTTTGATCCCGTGGTCCTGGACGTGACCGCCCTCAGCCCGACCCGGATCAGCGTGCGGGGACTGCTGCAAGGCGTCACCAGTCTGGTGATCACCGACGACGCCGGGACCAGCTACACGGTCGAAGTCCTCGTCAAAGGGGACGCCCGCCAACTGCAATCCATCATCGACCGCAAGTTTCCGAACTCGTCGATCGAGGCGTTCAAGGTGCAAGAAGCGGTCGCGCTGCGCGGCTGGGTCACGCACCCCGAACACATCACGCAGATCGTCGAAATCGCCGAACAGTTCTATCCCAAAGTGCTCAACCAGATGCGCGTCGGCGGCGTCCAGCAAGTTCTGCTGAAGGTCAAGGTAATGGAGGCTCAACGCTCCTTGATCCGCCAGTTGGGGATCAACTTCACCTACGTCAGCCAGGGCGGGTATCTCACAAGCAATCCAGGAGCGATTGGCTCGGCAGCCGTGGGCAGTCAGGGGGCGGTGTCATTGCCGCTGACGGGATTCCCGGCCGTGACAACTGCTGCGAACAGCTTGCTGACGAACGCCTCGTTTGGAGTTGTGAAAAATCAGTCGACATTTCAGTCCTTCATTTCCTCGCTGCGTGAAGAATCGTTGGTCAAGATTCTTGCGGAGCCGGAAATCGTCGTCACCAATGGTCAACCGGCGGCTCTGTTGTCCGGCGGCGAATTCCCGATCGTGGTCCCCCAAAGCTTGGGGACCGTCAGTATTCAATACCGTGAGTTTGGCGTCCGCATGGAAGCGGTGGCGCTCGTGCTGGGAAATGGCAATCTCCGGTTGACGCTGCAACCCGAAGTCAGCGACCGAGACGATGCTCACGGCGTGACCATCAACGGCACGACCGTTCCGGCGCTCACGGTTCGCCGGGTCAACACGCAGGTGGAGATGAAGTTCGGCCAAACGTTGATGCTGGCCGGACTGATCTCGAACACGCAGCGGACGAGCATGCGCAAAATTCCGTTTCTCGGCGAGCTGCCGTATATCGGCGCGGCCTTCAGCCAGAAGCAATCGACCGAAGCCGAAACCGAAATCGTGATCACCGTCACTCCCGAATTAGTCGCCCCACTGGATGACGGACAGGTTCCGCCGGGTGGCCCTGGTCAATTCACGGACACGCCCACCGATCGCGAGTTGATGTTGTACGGTCTGCTGGAAGTCCCCAAGTACGGCGAACGCTGTCCGACGTGCGCTCCCGGTCAAACCGGTCCCTACATCGTGCCGGGCCTGAAGGATGCCATCAACCGCACAGCCGCGCCGACCACGGATCGCCAAGAATTGGTGACACCACCCGCTCCCGGAGATACGGAAGCGACAGCGAAAGCACGCCGCTTCGCCGTCCAGATGGCCGCACGGCAGAAAATGCCAAAGAGCAGTTCCAGTGTGAGACAAACCAGCTACGACGAAGCGGCGGTGAAGGCTCGCGCCAGCGAATCGACTCGCGCCCCGGCTCCCGCTCCCACGGCGGCGAATCGCTCGGCGTCAACGGCCAAGGCAGCCGCTCCGACTCGTTCCAGCAACAACGCCGCTGCGACCAACAATCGCAGCAGCCAGCCCAATAACACCGCGTCCAACAACTCAGATTCAAATACGACACGCAGCCGCAAACCCGGACTCATCGAACCACCGGCTCGGTGAGTTTTGGACAATTGAGATTTAGGTTTCACCGGCATCCCGGTTTTTTAGTTTTCAGCCCCAAGGGGGCGTGACTCGATAGCCCAGGGCATCGCCGTGGGTGAGTCATTCGAGAGAATAATTCCAGCCCTGAAGGGGCGCAACTTGCACGGATGACATGCAGGTTACGCCCCGTTGGGGCTAAACCACGGTTGGCGTGTACTTACCCAGGGCGTTGCCCTGGGCTATCGAGTCAGTCCCCGTTGGGGCCAAGACCGGAAGGCCGGTTACTCCCAATTGAAATCTGAGATCCTTCCCCGATCACAAGTGACCCGTTGCCATGAAAGTTGTCCGACTCGCTCTGGTGGATCCCAAGGATTCCAGCCGCGCGTCATTGAAGAATCTGCTGCTGGGCATTGATGCCGTCTGGCTGGAGGCGGAATGCTCCAGCTACGACTACTTCTTTGATGTCGTCACGCAGACTCAGCCGGACATCGCGCTGATCGCGATCGATGCCGATCCGACCAAAGGCTTGGACCTGATCGCGCAAATCTCCGCGAACCTGCC
>CAMDDX010000191.1 GCA_945893075.1 Planctomyces sp. SH-PL62
ATGGCATTCCCATCTGCTTCGGAGCGATTGCCGTGTTTGTGTACGACGGCATGTTGATCTAGCGAGGCTTTGCCTCAGACCTGTTCCCATTCGCGCTCCGTTTCATTCGCGCGGACAGTCAAGACTGCCGCGCGAATGAAATCGAGCGCGAATGGCTGCAAACCTTGATTCAATCGCAACGAGTTTCCGACCTGAAGAGGTCTAACGAACCCAGGTGAGCGGACGAACGAAGTCACATCGACATTCACTGCCGCAAGTCGTCGGACAGGACTCGAAAATACTCTTCAACCAGCTTCTTGTAAGTCGGCGGCACGGGCTGGTCCGCGTCCATCAATGCGGCGGCGAGGATTGCTTCCTGAATTTTCGCTTGCAGGGCCTTCGAGATTTCGCGGGCTCCGTTGAAGTCACCCAGTTCCATTCGAGGATAGAAGCCATCGGGCGGTGGCTGGCCACCTTCGACAAAGGGAGTCAGTTGAGGCTTCGGCTGCGCACCTGTTCGAGCTTTGCCGAGCGCTTCGGCCAGACGGTGATCGCCAGTGGCGAGAGCCTCCAACCGCTGTTCGAGGCCGCTCGCTTTTTGTTCGGCCGATGCGGACTTCTGGCCTTGCTCGTGAGCACGCTTCGCCTGTTCGATCAATTGCGCCAACTGTTCTTCCAGCGCGATCAATTCCTTGAGTTGCGGCTGCGCGTATTCGCTGCGTGCCGTCGTCAGCGAGCGACTTAATTCGTTCAATCGTTCGCGAGCTTCCTTCACAGCGCGACCCGCTGGAGCATCGCGGTCGGCCTGGAGGTCATCGGCCGCTTGCTTCATTCCAGCCGCGATCTCACGCGGCGGGTTCTCTGACTGCACCTGATCGAGCTTCTGTTTGACCCCTCCCTTTTCCTTGGCGGCGTCTCGCTTCAGTGCGTCGAGCAAGTCCGCCAGCAACTCTGTCTGAGCAGCCAGCGCCCGTTCGTCTCGCGCGACATTCTCTTTGTCGTTGGATGATGCAGGCGTCTTCGATGGCTCGCCGTCGCCGAGTTGCTTCTCGATCGACTCTTGCTTGCCGGCGAGTTGCTGCGCGAGCTTCTGAGCTTGCTCCAGCCGTTGTCCAAAATCACGAGCCCCCATCGCGGCGAGGTGCGCGGAGAGTTGTTCCAATTGATCGGCGGATCGACGGCCTTCTTTGGCGGCCGATTCGCCCGCTTGTTTTCGCAACTCATCCAGCCCTTGCTGCATCGACTGAGCCGCTTGCTGAGCCTGCTCGCCCGCCGCTTTGCCGGCGGTGTCGAGCTTTTCGAGTTGCTTCTGGAGTTCCGCCAGTTCGGCCTGCATCTTCTCTTGATCGGCAGCGACCTCCGCTTGCGACGGGCTTTCGGACTTCTGACTTTGATCCGGCTTCGAGGGGGAAGAACTGGCTGACTTGCTCGGATTGCTGCACGATTGCTGGGCCTGCTCGGACCATTTCCGCTCGCGCTTGGCGAGATCGTCGAGCTTGGATCGAGCGTCCGCCAGTTGTTGCTGCTGGTCCTTCTTCTTCTCCGGGAGGCGCAGCTTCTGACGTTGCTCGCGGTCGAACTTGCGGCAGGCGGCTGCGGATTGGCTGCTCGATTGGCTCAGCATCTTCCGCATGTTTTGTCGGGCGCGGATCAGACTGGCGAGAGCCTGCTGCTCGGACGTGACGGCTTCGGGAAGTTCGGGCACATCGAGCGCCTGCAACGCCGACTGCATCTGTGCGACGGCATCCGTCAGACCGGGCAGCGCGGCACCGCGCGCGGCGAAGCCCTGAGCGAACTCATTGGTCTTCTCCAAGAGTTCAAATTGGTTCGTGTGGAGTTCTTTGGCGGTGGATGTCGCGAGTGGTTGTTGTTCCTGAGCGGTAAAAGTTTGATTGAGATTGTTTCTTTGCCGGACGATCAACTCCTCCAGAGTTGTAGCGCAGCCGTTTCAGGTGCCACCGGTATCGAGCAACTGAAAGGCGAGCTTGAACGGCCGGATGTCGATGAACCGCAGCAGTGTCGTCGTTCGCCGAGGCTGACCGAAGTAGTTGTCTTCCGCGAAGGCGTAATAGTTCACGGCGTCCTGATGACTGAGCTGATGCTGCTCCAGCAACAGTTCGGACGGCAGGCGAAACTGTTCGGTCGAGCCATCGGCGTTTTGTTCCAGCAGCATTTCCATCGGGCCGCCGCTGATCTGATACATGACCCCGACTTTGAAGAGTCCCAGATCGTCATCGGCCTCGACAAGCAACGGCACTTCGGTGGTCGGCGTGACGACGAGTTCTTCTGACGGCTCGATGAACTGCACCTTTGGCTTGCGATCCAATTGCACGCGAATGTTGAATCGCACCGGCTCCAGCGATATGCCATCCGCCGCTTGGGCCGAGAAGGCAAACGTGGCGTTCTTTCGCAGATCGTTGAACGTGCCTCGGACAACGTTGCCGTCGATGGTCAGCGGGATCTCACTCGCGGACGCATCGTCCGTTCCCTCGCGCTGAATGAGCTTCGCTTCGCCAGCAGGACGATTGAGTTCCAGCGTGAGTTCGACGTTCGAGCCTTCCAGCACTTTCAGATCGAGTAACTCAATCGTCTCGTCTGACTTGCCGGTGTATTCGGGCGGAGTGATGTGAGCTTGCGACTTCTCCAACGTCAAAGGCTGCAAGACACGGATTGAACCGAGTGGCAATGCTCGCGGACCGGCGACCACTTCAAACTCGATGTCCTGGCCAAGTTTTTCCAGAGTTGCATCGAGCCGCCCAAGCAGCAATTCAGAAGCGTCCTCTTCGTCGGCCGGAACGAGATCCATCGTCAGCCATTCGTCTTGCGAGCCAGCCGGCCGATACCGCAACTGAGCCGACTGGATCGGTCGCCCGGTGACGTCTGCCTTCACCGTGACCGACTTACCAGTACGGACCGTGGTCGTCTGCGGCGAGTAAGTGACCGTTGTGTATTCGGACGGCAGCAACAACGCTCGCGCGGCGGCGATGCGGAATTCGGGCCAGCCGATCAATCCGACGATCCAAACACACACCACGACACCGGCCATCGAGAACGCTTTGACGAGCGGCCGGCCATCAATGGCCCCGTCCCAATCGGCCCGCTCAGCGACCTGATGCGACTCCCGATGCAACGCCGCCACGAGCACTGGTGAAGCTGCGGCCGGATGCCGATCGGGCTGGTCATAGTCGAGCGTCGTCCGCAAGCGTTGTCCGAGTTGTTCGAGTTGCGCTTCCGCATCCACCGCCGCCTGCGACAACGTGTAGCTGGCGATCCAGCGCTTCCAGCCCAGAAAGATCGCCGCTGACGAAATCATCAAGAGACCGACGAACCACGCTGTGCGAAACGGGAGTTGGAGCTCCAGAAAAAAGTCAGCGACAGCGACGATGCTCAAGGCCACCGCACATGCGGTTGCGAGGCAACAAGCGCCGACGAGCTTCCGTTGGAAAATCGCCCGCTGCTGCATGTCTCGGATGCGAGCTTCTAACTCGCGCCGAGCAACATCGGCCGGGACGCTCTGGCTCTTTTTTGATGTGGGAATCGGACGTGTTTCAAGCGGCATGTTGTCGGCCCTCAGGAATCGCTGAATTCCGCTCGCCGTGTTCGGCAAGATTACTCATCCAAAAGTTGATTGAGTCCGGTCAAGACTTTGGCAATGTCATCGGGCTTTGCCGTTCCGAGTTGTGCTCCGAGTCGTTGCACCGACAAGGTGCGAATCTGGCTAATCTTGACCCAAGAGCGTTTCGGCAAACCGGTGTCGAGCAATTCCAGCGTGAATGGAAAACCGGCCTTCGGAACTTGGCTGGTCAGGGCGACGGCGATCACGGTGCCGGATCGTTCGTTGAACAAGTCACGGCTCAAGATCAGGACTGGACGCCGGCCCGATTGTTCCGAGCCTTGAACTGGATCAAGGTTGGCCCAACGGATTTCACCTCTCAGGATGCGGTCCATGCTGTCCGCTCCCCTTCGAGCCATTCTTCTGCGATCGCTTGTTCCTCCACCGGATCAAGCTTCTGGCACTCTTCAAAAAACTGAGCATGCGACTCCATGCGTTCGATCTTTTCCCGAACGGCGGTGGCGACAGCATCGCTCCGACTGCGAAAGAGATGGCCTGCGACAAAACCGTCCAATTTGGCCAGAAGTGAAGGCTCCAAATCAATCATCACGCTGGCTGAAGTCATGGTCGCACCTGCTTTTCCCGTGCCGAGATGGAGTCCATTAACGAAGGCGAAAGTATCGGTGTTTCCCGATGAAGTCCAGACGCAACCCAGGCACCAACGTGGGCCGGTGCGGATTAGGCGACTGAGTTTTGGAGTTCGACGACAACGGCTTTCGCTCGCCAGACGGTCTTACGCATGGACTCGCCCCGCGAGGAGCAGTTCGGCAACGAGCGTCAGCAGCAGCAGCCAGACGATAGCGGTCCAGATTTCTTCGGGGCGCAGCCGATCGGTCGGCAGCGTGATTCCCAAGGCCGCTTCCTGAGCCGCTTCGTCCAACTCCTCAACCTTTCCGCCGGCGAGCTTTTGAAATTCTTCGGGGGTGATTCGATCCAACGCCGATTCGCGCGGGTCGAGATTCGTGACCAGCCAGCGCCCTTCGTCGCCGACGACCGGCGTGATGCCAATCGGATCGTGAGTCTTTGCGACCAGTCGGCTCGTCACGGCGGATCGCTCGGCCAGTTGGTCGGTCAGATACGCGAGCAGTTGCCGAACCAGCGGGACATACATCGGAGTCCGTGGCAGATCAGTCCAATCTCGATCGGCGGTGCATCCGAGGTAGAGACATCGGCCGCGCCCAATGGTTCGCTCCGCCGCAGCGATGAAGTCACCGGATTGCAACAGGACATGACTCTCGGCCGCTGGCGATTCGAGCGGCAACAGCTTTGTGAACTCCACGCGCCGCAAGTCCCCTTGTTGCGGATCGGCGAAGCAGGCGAGCGCGGGATGTTTCGCGTCCCATTGATCAACTCGCAATCGGCCTGAGACCACCGTGTTGGCGATCTTGCCCGGCAGCAGTCCCTGTCCTTGCAACACAGCCAGTGAGTCCGGAGTGACTTGATCCCCCGCGAAGATCAGCAGGCTGCCGCCGCCACGAACGTACTCGTTCATGCGCTGACCATCGACGGCCGAGAGACGTCGGACATTCGCCAGCACGACGGCTCGATAGCCGTCGAGACGCGGAAAGCCTTCCCCCGACTCCCAGGCGATCCGCTCGGTTTCAAACGACCGCATCTGCCCGTCGGACTCCTCGGTGCGGAGCCGCAACGCGGTTTCTAAGAAGTAGGTCTCGTTGGTAAATACAGAGCGCCCTTCCTGGCCATCAATCAACAGCACGCGATCGGGATGTCGAGCTTCAAACGCGATCCAGCGTTGATTGTCGATCGACAGCGTGTCCTCGACAGTGACGGCGACGTGCCCGCGATAAAGTCCGTCCTGCTGAATCTCGAACGGCAACTCCACGACCGCGCTGCCGTGACCAGCAACGTCGATCTGCTTGGAGGCCGTGAGCTTTCCCGCTGGTCCCTCGAGGTCACATCGCACGGGTAACTGCCTGACCGGCAAGGGTCCGTGATTGCGCACGATGACTCGCACGCGGACGTTCGCATCGGGACGAATCTCCGTGTGGACGGCGGCAACCGACTCGATGGCGACGTTGCGAGCCAGCGTTTCGCCGACATCGTGCAGCAGCAACTCGATCCCCTCCGGGAGTTGATCCAGAGTCGTTTGTCGCAGACTACTCCGCTGCATATCGCTGATGAGCACAATTCGCTTTGAGGATCGCTGCGACTGGGCCAGCACGTCTTTCGCCCACGCGAGAGCCAAACCGAAATCGCTTGCTGCTGCGTTGGTCGCTCCTGCGTTTAACTTCTCGACCGAGATTTCCTCAACGCCGGAAACGTCACACAGCCCGACATGCAGCACGACGTTCGCATCCAACAGCGACAGTTCTTCTCGCAGTTTGGCCAACGCACGATCAAACGACGTCTCGCCTCGTCCGTTCCGAGCCGACATGCTCGCCGAGCGATCGACGAGCAACACAACCTCTTGATCGAGTCCACGTCGCTGCGAAGCGTCCCAGTACGGCCGAGCGAACAACAACGCCAACAGCAGCACGGCGAGCATCCGCAACGCCAGCAGAATCCATTGGCGGACTCGTCGGCGACGACGGTGCTCGCGAACCACTTGATGCAGAAAACGAACCGAACCGATCGCCAACGTTCGCGTCTTCTGACGGAACAGCAGATGGATCACGACCGGGACGGCCATCGCCAATCCGGCGGCCAGAAATCCCGCGTGAATAAGACTCAGACCTTGCATGGAACCTGACGCCCGTAGCCGCGTTTCGCCAGAACGCGGGTGATCATTCGCAGGCCCGCGTTCTGGCGAAGCGCGGCTACGGATTGGGATGCCTTAAAACAACTGTGACCGTTTGGCGCAGTAATCCATCAGCGCCGTCTCCAGCGGTTCGTCGGTTACCAAACAGATATGGTCAATATCACGAGCGATGCAGCCCGAATGGACTTCGTCGATCCAGCGGCCCACGGCGGCGGTGAAGCTGTCCCGGATTTCGTGAGCCAGTGTTTCCAGATGCTCGCCAGTTTCGACATCGACCAACTTCACCGAGCCGTCCACCGGGAGTCGCCGTTCGATCGGTGCGAGCACTTGGAATACCAGTACGTCATGACCGAAGTGCCGGAAATGATCGAGAGCCGACAACAGCTCCGGCGGGTCGTAATACAAGTCGCTGATCACCACCACGAGTCCACGTCGCGGCATCAACTCGGCCGCTTCGTGCAAGACACGCGGCGACGTCGCGCGGGGATGCGGCCGGACGCGGGATAGCGAGGACATCAGCGAGAGAATCTGATCTGTGTTGGCTCGCGCCTGATGGTGCTCGACGATGTGATCGGCGAAGAGCGTCAGGCCCACCGCGTCACGCTGCCGAGAGGCCAGATGCGCGAGACTCGCGCACAGCATCGCCGCGTAACGCTGCTTCGACAGCGACTCATCCCCAACGGTCATCGAGCCGCTGATATCCAGCACGAGATGCAGATCGACGTTGGTCTCCGCGTCGTATTGCTTGATGTAAAGTCGGTCGTGACGTCCAAAGAGTTTCCAATTCAGATGCCGCAGATCGTCGCCGGGCATGTACTCGCGGTGCGAGGCAAAATCGACCGAGTACCCGACGTACGGGCTGCGATGCAGGCCGTGCATGAACCCTTCGACAACCCACCGCGCGACAAGTTCCAAGTCCTCGACCGAAGCCATCAGCTTCGGATCGGCAAGCTCGCGAATGCTGACCGCTGGAGACGCAGTCATGGGTGACGTACCTGCTTCAAAATGAACCAGCAAAAAAGGTTCGTAGCCACACTCGCCAGAGTGTGGGCCTCCCCGGAAACCCCACGCTCTTGGCGAGCGTGGCTACGAGAGTCATGGGTGACGCACCTGCTTCAAGATTCGGCGAATGATCTCGTCGGTGTCGATCCCCTCGGCCCGCGCGTGGAAGTTCAGCACCAGCCGATGCCGCAACACGGGCGAGGCCACGGCCCGCACGTCCTCGAAATCGACGTGGAACCGTCCCAGCAACAACGCACGAGCCTTCGCTCCGAGAATCAAGTACTGCGACGCTCGCGGACTGGCTCCGTAACGAATGAAGCGATGCACGTCTTCGTTCTTTTTCGCGGCCATGTCCGGCCGAGAGAAGCCACTGATCGCGACCGCGTAATCCACCACATCATTGGCTACCGGCACGCCGCGGACGAGCGTCTGCAAGCGCAGCAATTCCTCCGCCGCGAGAATCGGCTGGTGTGTGACCGTCACGTTCGTTGTCGTGTTCTTGACGATCTGGGCTTCTTCTTGCGGTGTCGGATACGTCACCGGGATGTTGAACATGAAGCGGTCGAGCTGCGCTTCGGGCAGGGGATACGTCCCTTCTTGCTCCACGGGATTCTGCGTCGCCACGACGAAGAACGGCGGGTTGAGCGTGTAAGTCTGCCGTCCCACCGAGACCTCCAATTCCTGCATCGCCTGCAACAGCGCGGCCTGGGTCTTGGGCGGCGCACGGTTGATTTCGTCGGCCAGCAAGAAGTTCGTGAACAGCGGGCCGTTGTGAAATTCCAACCGACGGCGGCCGGTTTCAGGATCTTCCATGATGATGTCAGTCCCGGTGATATCCGACGGCATCAAGTCCGGAGTGAATTGGATGCGGCGGTACTCCATATTGAGCGACCTCGCCAGCGTGCGTGCCATCAGCGTCTTGCCCAATCCCGGCACACCGATCATCAGCGCGTGGCCGCGACAGAGCAGCGCCACCAGCAAGCTGTCGATCACTTGATCCTGACCGACGACGGTCTTGGCAATCTCCGCCTTGAGTCGATCACGGGCTGCACGCAGCCGGGAAACCGTCTCTTCGTCGGCGGCCGTGGGGGCCGGTGTCGTCACAGACTTGGGAACTGATGTCATGGAATGGCCTAACGCGAGTCAGAGAGGCGTGAGTTGGCGGAGTAGGTAAAAAATCGGAGGTAAAAAATGAGGCCAGACAAAAGGAATCCCTGTCTCATTTTTTACCCCCGATTTTTTACCTCCTCCTTCTTTTTCCACGGAAAGAAGGTCTTTTTCGCCAAGGCACCATCGAGCTTGGCTGTCGGAATTGGCTTTGTTGCCGGGACTAAATCTTCTGTGCCCTGCCCATCACCATTGTCATCAAGCTGCGCGTGCTCAGTCGCAAGGCGTTTGTCGTTTTGAAACCGCCGTTCAACTTCGTGAACGACGGCCGTGAACAATTCGGCCACCGAAACTTTTTCGTCCTGATCGGTATCCAGCATGGCCGCCGGTGATTTTACGACCGTCGCGAGCGCGTGCGGAAACTCGGTTTCATTCGATTCGTCATCCGCTGCCGTTGCGGCAATCACGATGCGTCCCGGCCGCGACAGTGGTTTGACGAACCAACCGGCATTCGCCTGAGTCAGCCAAATGACCTGCTCGCGACAGCGGATCTCGCTGAACCAGCGACCGAAATCCTCGGCGGAGGGATCTTTGCCGGTCAGATGAAACCAAGCCTGCTTCCCGTCGTAGTTCCCATGTCCCAGCGTGAAGACCCACAGGCTGTCATTGGGTTTCAGCTTCTGGTTTAGTTCGGCCAACGTCGAGCGAATCGCCTCGGCCGTCAGTGCTGGTGCCGCAGCTTCGTTCTCCTGAGTTCGGCGAGGCAACCGCAACACCTGCTCGCGCGGAATGTCGCACGACTCCGTGAGCCACGTCTGCCAAGCATCTGCCGTCTCACGAAAGAGGTCGGCGTGCGATTCATCTCCCGGTAGCCCCACCAAGATGACCGCCCATCGTTGACCGCCAGCCGCCTCCGTCTCTTGTGATTGAGCCGATGCCAGCGAGGCCAAGTTCAAAACCGCGACGATGCTCAGCGCCCAAGTGACGCCAAACCAATCGCTCCGAGACTGCCAGCGCTTACGGCTCATCATCATCAGCCCCTCCACCAGTCGAACGTGAAGTCATCATTGAGAAACTCCACGAAAGCAGCAAGCAGCCAGGGGTCGGGTGTTCGGTTTTTCGGAATTGGCCGGATTCAGTCCTGTTTGAAAATGATGCTCAATCCGGCCAATTCCGAAAAACCGAACACCCGACCCCGACGTTGGAAAGTCCAATTCTGTATCGGAGCATCAAGCGAGCCCGATATATTGTCGTGATGCCGAGCTTGGTCTTGTCGAATCGTTGAGCCGGCACGCCCGGAGTTGTTGATGATCGTCCGCAGCCGATACCGCGAAATGCTCCTGCCTGTTGGCGTCTGCCTGGTGATGCTCGCCGGAGGCACGGCCGTTGGTCAGACACCGCCGATGATGAATACGGTCTACCCCGCGGGTGGCCAAGTCGGTCAGTCCGTGGAGTTGACGGTCAGCGGCAGCAATCTCCAAGGACTGCGGACGCTGCATTGCAATCGGCCTGGTGTCCGCTGTGAGCGGTTGGAACCGAGCCGCTTTCGACTGACGATTCCGGCCGACACACCGCCGGGCCTGTGCGACTTGTGGGCTGTCGGAGACAACGGAATCAGTGCGCCCCGGACATTTGCGATCGGCAATCGAGCGGAACAGTTAGAGATCGAACCCAACGAGTCGGCGGCAATGCCGGTTCCCTTGGATGTCGTGATCAATGGTCGGATCGACAAAGCCGGCGACTCGGATCATTTCCGTTTCGAGGCAAAGCAGGGACAGCGCGTCGTCATTGAGTGCTCAGCAGAGCGGATCGATTCGCGACTGCGTGCGGTCTTGGAATTGTTCGACTCCACCGGGCGGCGAGTGGCGGTCAATCGCGGTTACTTCGGCATCGACCCGCTCATCGACTTCCGCGTGCCGGCGGATGGATCGTATGTCGTGAAGGTTCAAGACTTGATCTCGTCGGGAAGTGCCGAGCACTACTACCGGCTCGACATCGACACCGGCCCGCGTGTGGCGTTCTCTGTGCCGAGCGTCATCCCGCGCGGTAAGGCGTCGCGCATCGCGCTGTATGGTTGGAACCTGCCCCACCTCACCACGCCGCCCCGCTCGCCAAACGGTTTTGATCGCCTCGACGTGGAGATCCCCGCGTCGCTTGCCGAGCCATCGTGGCCGTTGCCCGTGCGCTTGCAGCCGGCACAAGCGGTGCTCGCAGGGGCTTCGTTTCCGTTTCACCTTCCCGGCAGTCCAGCGCCGGTCATCATGGGCGTGACTGACGTGCCGGTGGTGTTAGATCGTGACGACAATCACTCGTCGGCATTGGCCCAGGAGATTGTCGTCCCGTGTGAAGTGAGCGGGCAGCTCGTCACCGGTGACGAACGGGATTGGTTTGCGATCTCAGCACGGCGCGGCGAAGTGTTTTTCATCGAGGCGCTCGGACAGCGAATCCAGTCGCCGGTGGATTTGCAGATCAGCGTGCTCGACGCGGCGGGACAACAGGAACTGGCGCAGTTCGGCGACGAGGTGCGAAACATCGGCGGCGCGTTCCCAACGAGTCATCTCGATCCGTCAGGTCGCTGGGTCTGCCAGGCGGATGGGCGCTATTTGATTGCCATCCGAAATCTCATCGGAGGACTTCCCGCCGATCCGCGCCGCACCTATCGGTTGAGCGTGCGTCGCGAAGAACCGGATTTTCAACTGGTCGCCGTCCCGCGCCGCGATGATCTCGGCGGATTGAACGTGAAGCGCGGAGGTCGTGAAGTGCTGGATTTGTTCGCGTTCCGCCAACGCGGTTGCGACGGAGCGATTCGGGTCTCGGCCAAGGATCTGCCAGCCGGAGTGGAATGTCCCGATGTGTGGCTCGGCCCGGGCGTCGATCGAGCGACCGTCGTTGTTTCGGCCGATCGAAACTCAGCGGCCGTCTTTGGTGAGTTGAAGTTAGTAGGATGGGTTTCCAACCCGTCTCTGCCCGGCCAGGGACGGGTTGGAAACCCATCCTACGGCGAGCGCGCGGTACATGGCGGCACGATCGTTCGCTCAGGAACACCGAATGGCTGGGGGCGGCTCACATCGCAGATTCCACTCGCTGTGGCTGGCGACGCGCCGCTGCGAATCACCGCCGATGGTCATGAACCGCTGGATCATCATCTCTACGGCAAGCTGGCAGCGAAGCACTCACCCGGCGGAGTCCTCGACATTGCCGTCCACATCGATCGCCGCGATACCGGTCATCAAGCACCCGTGAAGTTGATCGGCGTCGGACTTCCAGAATTGATCCACAATCAAACGGCCATCATCCCGGCCGGACAGCAGAAGGGTTATCTCAGCTTCTATCTGCCGCCGACGTTGCCCGTCGGACGTTACTCGCTGGTCATCCGCGCCGAGACGACGGTGCCGACAACGGACAAGAAAACGGAAACGGTGATGGTCGTTAGCAATCCCATCACCTTTGATGTGCAGCCGGCTGCGATCCTCGTCGATGTTGATCCCTTTGCGGTGACGCGAGCCAAGCGAGGTGAAACGATTCAAGTCGCGTACACGGCAAAACGCCTCAACGGTTTCATTGGCAAGATGCACACCGAACTGGCCGCACCCGGCCGCGTGACCGATGTCATCGGCCTGCGCGGACGGGGCGAGACCTTTACCGGTCAGACCGACAAAGGGACTCTGCAAATTGTGATCAACGACGACGCTCCCTTAGGCCGGCAATCATTCCTGCGATTGTTCACCGTTGGAGTTGTCGAAGATGAGGCCGCGTTTTTCGGAAGCAGTTTTTTTGCATTAGAGATTGTGGATTAGGGATTAGGGGTCGGGTGTTCGGTTTTTCGGAATTGGCCGGACTAAGCTTCATTCACGAACAGGACTGAATCCGGCCAATTCCGAAAAACCGAACACCCGACCCCGGACCGTGGAATTCTTGCATGACCAAACCAAAGCACATCGCCCGGCAACTGCTCATCTTGCTGTTTGCCTGCGCGATTTCACGAGACTGCGTGTTCGCGGCGGACGGGCCGAACGCAGCCGTTGTTCGTTTCGGGACCGACGTCGTGCCGATCTTGACCAAGCTCGGATGCGACAGTGGTGGCTGTCATGGCAAGGCAACCGGGCAGAACGGCTTCAAGCTATCGTTGTTCGGGTTCGAGCCAGAGGTGGATTACGACGCGCTCGTCACCGAAGCACGAGGCCGGCGGCTGAATCTCGCCGATCCGGATCGCAGTTTGCTGTTGCTCAAGGCCACGTCTCGCGTGCCTCACGGTGGCGGTCGGCGGCTGAATGAGTCCAGTGACGACTACCGGATCTTGCGTGACTGGATCGCGCAGGGAGCGACCGCGCCGCGCGAGGATGATCCCCGTTTGGTGCGCATCGAGCTTTCGCCGAAGGAGCAAATCCTCCGTACGACTTCGACTCAACAACTGCGTGCGATGGCGTTCTTTTCTGATGGAACGTCGCGTGATGTGACACGTCAAGCGGTATATCAATCGAATGAACCGGGCATCGCCGCGGTCGATGCGGAGGGGCTGGTGAAGACCAATTCGCAGCATGGTCTGGTGTCTGTGATGGCCCGGCTCGGCGAGCAGATCGCCACGTTTCATACGGCGGTCCCGTTCGCGAGCGATCCAGCGAAGATGGCCGCCGCCCAGACGCAACTGGATCAGTTGGAATCGAAACTCGGAGCGTCCTCCAGCGACCGGCACTTGCTGCGTCAGTGGCGACGGTTGGGAGTTGTCCCGTCCGCTCCGGCCGATGACGCGACGTTTCTTCGCCGCGTGACGATCGACATCTGCGGCACGCTGCCGACGAGCGATGAGGTCGCGGAGTATCTTGCCGACACGCGCAGCGACAAACGTGCGCGGTTGATCGACCGACTGTTGGAACGGCCGGAGTACGCCAGTTACTTCGCGCTCAAGTGGGCCGACATCTTGCAGAACCGCGGGGCCGGCTATTCCACCAGCAAGCAGCGCGCGGGGACAACGCTGTTCGCCGCGTGGATTCGCGATTCGCTGGCAGCCAACAAGCCCTACGACCAGTTCGTCTCTGAACTGCTCACCGCCAGCGGCAGCCAAAACGAAAACCCGCCGGCGATGTGGTATCGCGCCGTGCGGAAGTCGCCGGAGTATGTCGAATCGGTCGCGCAAGCGTTTCTCGGAGTCCGCATTCAGTGTGCTCAGTGTCACCACCATCCCACGGAACGTTGGAGCCAGGCGGACTATTATGGACTGGCTGCCGTCTTCTCTCGCGTCGGTCGCAAAGGAGGCTTCGCCGATGCCGAAGTGCCGACCGACGAGATCATCTATCTCAAGGAACGGGGCGACGTCGCGCATCCTCGTACCGGCGAGTTGTTGAAGCCGCGACCGCTCGGCGGGGCTGAATTCTCGTTGGGCCTGCACGACGATCCGCGCGGCAGTCTCGCGCGGTGGATGACCAATAGCGACAACCCGTTCTTTGCCCGCACGATGGTCAATCGCCTGTGGGCTCATTTTCTGGGACGCGGCATCGTCCACCCGATCGACGACGCGCGCAGCACGAATCCGCCGAGCAATCCCGAACTGATCGACGCGCTGGCCCAAGACTTCATCGCCAGCGGCTTCGACGTGAAGCATCTCATCCGCGCGATCACCCGCAGCTATGCCTACGGTCTGGAGTCGGCTCCTCAGGCCGGCAACGCCGGCGATTCACAGACGTTCGCGCGGTTTTACCCACGTCGTGTGACGGCCGAAGTGCTGCTCGATGGCATTAGCCAAGTGCTCGATGTGCCGACCATTTTTGCGGGCGTTCCCGCCGGGACGCGCGCGATCGACCTGCCTGATGAAAACATCGCCGCGCATTTCCTAGATGTCTTCGGCCGACCGGCGCGGATGTCCGCCTGCGAATGCGAACGAGTCGACGCGCCGGCTCTGACTCAGACGTTGGAACTGGTGAACTCGGCGGAGATCCAACGCAAGCTGATCGACAAGACCGGCTATGCCCAGCGACTGGCCGCCAGCGATAAGTCACACGCGGATCTTGCGACCGAAATGTTTCTGCGCGTGCTGGCGAGACGGCCGAGTCCAGAAGAGTTGAAAGCCGCTGTCGAGTTCCTTGCGGCCGAACCTGATCGAGCGGAGGCATGCCGATCGTTACTGTGGTCGCTGTTGGCGACGAACGAGTTCTTGTTTAATCATTGATCACGAAGAGGGGGTCGGGTGTTCGGTTTTTCGGAATTGGCCGGATTCAGTTCTGTTTGTGAATGACGCTTAGTCCGGCCAATTCCGAAAAACCGAACACCCGACCCCGGCCCTACGGAGTCTCTGCCATGCCACGAATCGACGGCGTCACACGCCGAAACATTCTGCAAATCGGTGCCCCGCTGCTCGGGCTAGGACTCGCCGATTTGTTGCGGCTCGAATCGCAAGCGGCGGACTCGGGACGCCCGACAAGTCAGAAGTCGCTGATCGTCTTCTGGACCGACGGTGGAGTCAGTCAGCAGGACACCTACGACGTGAAGCCCGACGCGCCGGCCGAGTACCGCGGCATGTATCGCTCGATCGGCAGCAACGTTCCCGGCCTCGTGCTGAGCGAACGGCTGCCGCTCCAAGCGCGCGTCATGGACCGGCTGTCGATCGTCCGCTCGGTGCATCACGAGAACGGCATTCACGCGCCGTCGGCGCACTGGATGCAAACCGGTTACTTCGGTCCGACGCTGGCTCGCAACGCGGCGCAGAAACCGTCGTTTGGCTCAGTTATCTCGCGTTCGATCGGATCGCGTCAGCCGCCGATGCCGGCCTACGTGTCGATCCCCAAGTCGGAAGCGTTCGGGTATCAGGGAGCCGTCTATCTCGGCAAAGCGTTCAATCCGTTTGAAGTGGGAGCCGATCCGAACGCCGCGGACTTCAAGGTGCCGAACCTGTCGCTGCCGAGCGGACTCACGGCACGCAGCGTCGATTCACGGCGTGCGTTGCTCAAGACGTTCGACACGCTCCGCCGTGACATCGACGACAGCGGCGTGATGGAAGGACTCGATACGTTCAAGAGCCAGGCGCTGGAGATGGTCGCCGGAGA